>CAYSDZ010000040.1:0-22901 GCA_964429915.1 uncultured Alteromonas sp. | reverse complement strand
CACTTACTGACTATGCGCATTTGAACCGGTTTTTAACTAAATCGCCTAAGTGGATGTCGCAACACTGGCATTGGGCTAAGAACTATTTACTCTATATCGGTAGAAATAAATCTCCGCACACTTATGTGCGATTTCGAAATGACATTGAGAAATTTCTTCTTTGGGTTTTTATCTACGAGCAGCAGCCTATCGATGGATTACGCAAAGCTGATATTTTGCATTACATCGATTTTTGCGTTGCGCCGCCTGTTAGCTGGATCAGTACTCAATTACACGACCGTTTTCATTTAGAAAATGGTTTCTTTAAGTCGAATTCAAATTGGACGCCATTTCGTCAGACACCCCCCAAATATGACAAAACGCGAGTGATTGATCCAAAAAAATATCAACCGTCGTTACAAACCTTAGAATCCACGTTTGTCGCATTAAGTTCGTTTTATCGTCACCTTGTCGATGAAGAAATTTGTTATGGCAACCCAGTGCCAATGGCCAAGCGAGACTGTAAGCATCTAATTAAAAACAGTCAGGTAAAAACAATCAGCCGCTTAACTGAACAACAATGGCAGTATTTGTTAGACACTGCGGTTGATTTGGCGCAAGAAGACCCTTTATTTGAGCGTAATCTTTTTGTTATTGCGACCATGAAAACGTTGTTCTTACGACTTTCCGAACGGCAAGACTGGACCCCGTTAATGAGCCACTTTTGGACAGACGAAGATAATAACTGGTGGTTTAAAGCGTATGGAAAAGGTAAAAAAATACGCGACATTACTGTTCCCCCTGATTACCTGCCTTTTTTAAAACGTTATAGACAATGGCGCGGCTTGTCGCTATTGCCATCAAAAGGCGAACAAACGGTATTAATTGAAAAAATCCGTGGTCGTGGAGGTCTAACAAGCCGACAAATATCAAGATTAATTCAATTTATTTTCGATGCAGCATTTGAAAAGAGGCTGAACTACCGTTTAGGTCTCAGAATTACGATAATATTTCATAAGCTTTTGGTTTAATTATATAAAAATACAAAAAATTAAACTGAAACGTTTCGCATCTGCTTTAAAGTAGAGCCAAATTGGCTCCTGCCAACTGGATTGAACTCATAAATACCCATAAAGTTAATATGTGCCCATGAGATAACAGAGCCAGTGGATATTGATTCGATTACATTCGCTCGTTCATCATATGAATCAAGTGACAGACAATGGTCTGATAGAAACAAGTAATTCCATAAAATAATCATATTCCGTAGCAAAGTATTGCTAGCCATCACTAGTTGGATTTCATCTTGCAGGCCTACCTGCAGTTTTCCGTTTCTCCCAAACAGAACTTTGTCAGCAAGTTTTTGACCTAGTTCAACTCTATTAAGTTGCTTTTGTATATTCTGCCTAAGCTCTTCATCGTCTATGTAATTTAAGATGAAGTGCGTTTTCAATAATCGACCGAATTCTTTAAAGGCTTTGTATAGGGTGTTATCTCGTTCGCTACTCGATAACATTTTTAACATCTGCGATGCGCTACAGCGTTTCAATTTCATCGATGCCATAAGTCGCAAAATATCGTCCCAGTTATCCAGAATTAACTTCTTATTAATTTGTGTTTTTGGGGCTAGTGGTGAATCTGAGTGCTTGCGTGTTGTTTTAGCGCCATAGGCATAAAGGGTTTGATGGTGAACATTCTTAATACGTGGAGCAAAAGACACGTCCATAAAATGCAACCCGGCAAATACTGCTTCTGTATATCCGTGGGTATCGGTACTGTGAATATGCTCCATAATATCGTCTTGAACCAGAGTGTGTTTTGAAGACACCAGTCCCTCAAGAACATAGGGAGCTTCGCGATCTGACGAAGTTAAAACATTTACGTGAAAAAATGACTGCTTTTCATCGAGAAAACTATTTACGCTGATACCTTGTTCTTTGCCATAATATTTATAGGAGTAATTAGCGAGCAATGAATTCACGTTAACAACAACCTTTTTACCGTCACTACTAGAATGCAGTCTGCCGTTGTTCTCATTAAATATCGTCGGCAGCGACAGTGATTGGATCATTTTGACTAAACAATCGTTAGCTCTTTGCAAATTGGTAGTAGATACCCAGGTATTTTCAGTATCTTTCAATGCTTTTTCAGAAAAAATCTTACTCGCTCTTGCAAGCTCTGTGTGTCCTAGATTTGTCCCTAGGCTTAAAATAGTCGCGAACAATAAGCGTATATCTACCTCTGACTTGCCCATACGTGGTAATCGATTTCGAAAACAACCTGAAAACTCTGTATGGCGGTCTATCTCAAACATCACATCTTGAAGGGTTACCGAGCGCGATGCACCCAATAATGTGGGGATGTATTTCGCTATTGAAAATTCAGGGTCGGGATATCGTATACGCCAAGTGCCATCTTCCTTAATAGAAAAGTGTGGGTTTTCTTGTTTTTGGATACGTCTATATACCTCTTCAAATTTTTGCGTGACACTTTGACCAATGTCATCCAATACCGACTTTGCATCTGTGAATTTTTCCAGTGATGAGGCGGCCAATAGTCGTTGACGATTATTACGCCACTCTTCAGAACCAATCATGTAACTTGGCGTGTGCCTATATCGGTAGGAATAGTCCAGCGTTAGAGACTTATCTTTTAACCCTCTGGCCACTGCCATGAATAGAAATACACGATATTTATTTAATGGGTTTATATCATCTTCTTCATGTAGATGTTCCAATTCCATTTTTGATAAGAAACAAGTGGGGGAATCTTCATCAATCGTTTTTGGTTGAGTTAGATAAAAGCTAAGGGCTTCAAGCAGTGCTTGGTCCTTACTCTGTCTGTCAAAGCTCATTGCTTTGATAAGTGAACCCAGCATGCGCTGAAGTTTGATGCTGTTTTCAAACAAGGAACGATAATAATCTGCGTGGGTCGCCTGTTTATTGATGCTGTTTCCAACACGCTCAATATGTTTTTCAAAGTCAGGATTTTCAGCATTAAAAAACGCACTTATAAGCTGATGCGCTCTCTCGTTGCGCTCCTCAAAAGACAGATTGGGGTCTTTGGTAATGGAAAAAACCAACTCCAAAACTCTCTTAGCGTCTTTCGCGCTATTTAATACGGTTCGATTAGCTTCCAGTGAACTGACGCGTTGCTCGTCTCGTTTGTTTCGTTCATTACCCTTTGCTCTGTTGGTAAATTGTTTTACTATTTTTAGCAGCGCATCTGCAGCGAAATCGTGACGCTTATAAAATTGGTCATAAATGAAGGACAGATAATGCAGCGATTGCTTGTTATCATTTTTTAGTCTCCTGATTTCATCGTTATTGCCTAAATAAATCGCATCAGAAAAATGGCTAATCGCTTCATCTGTCAGCCCCATTTTTTTATAGACAGTCGATAGTTCAAAAAAGTGCTCGCCAAACACCTGCAATATGGCTGCATTTTGATTGAGGCTTCGTTGTCCTAATCCTTGATCAATTCTTTTGAGCTCTCTGATACTGTATAAATGCGAATGTAGTGTAAAAAACTGCAAGAGAGATTGTTTCTTTTTAGGTGTTAATGACTTCTCGACCAAATTAAGTATTCGGTCTTCATATGCCCGAAAAGCAGTGGAAATAATGTCAACGAATTGATTGTATGAGGGGATTTCTACACGGCGCATCCAACAAAACGACACGAGCGCAAATAAAACATCCTCTTTATTCATTCTTATAGAAACTAAACTGTCGGCGTGTAATTTTAATAATTCTGTCGTGCTTTGCTTGTATGCCTGCCAATTGAACTGTGCAAGGATCTGTTTTTTGTGTCGGGAAGCCGTTTCTGGGGTGTATAGTGAAATATCGACAATTTCCTTCAAACCCAATGCCCTAGATGCTCGTTTAACATCCACAGGGAGGAAGCGAGAGGTTTCAAAAAAGCGACCTTTTGCCTGAAAGTAGGCTTTGTTGACAAGAAATCCAACTTTTGCAACGTCTGACTGAATTTTTGTGAGGATTTTTTTGGTTTCTACGTCAAGTGTAAAATAACCAATCGTTGCTTCTTTAGTCAGTTTTGGTACGCTATCAAACGATCGTTTCCTTGCCGTCGAGAGCACCTTCATCTTGGCCATGTTACATTTCTTTTCGTTATTAAAATCGGTCTATTTATTACAGTAGCTGTAAAAAAGTGCAGTGTACACTGTATAAAAAGGACAATAATGTAATATTAAACGTGGTTTTAATAGCTATTTCATCTAATGATATTGTGCTTGTCTGATGTAATGTACAGATACAAACAGTGTAGAAATCTAATAATGGATCCAGATGTCTCCAACAAGTGAACTGTATGCTCCATTAATCGCTGCGTACGACCATTTCAATCAATCCCTTTTTGCTTCAGAATTGCCGCCAGTGATATTCACATTACAACGCAAGAAAAACGTCATGGGATTTTTTGCCGCTAAGCGATGGGGAAATTCGCAGGGCAAACTGTGCAATGAAATAAGTATCAACCCGGGTTATTTCGCGTCATCTAGGTTGATTGAAGTATTTCAGACCTTAGTCCATGAAATGGTCCATGCATGGCAGTTCCATTGCGGTCATCCCAGTGATGGCCATTACCACAATAAAGAGTGGGCACAAAAAATGATGGAAGTTGGTTTGATGCCTTCAGATACTGGTGAGCCTGGCGGAGCGATTGTGGGACGGCATATGAGCGACTTTATCATGAAGCAAGGTAGATTCATGGAGGCGGCAAACATACTGTTAAAAGACAATACGTTTAAGTTGAATTGGGTTGATAGATTAGCGCTGCCCAAGCTCCATGAGCCTGTGGTTGTTGACAGCCCATCGCTAAAACCAAATTCACTAGTTGAACATTGTGCTCATGACGATGATTTGTTAGCCGCTTCTATAGTTTCATTACATGATAAATCACTGTTAGATCCAGCCTCATCGCATCGGGACGAATTTATACATATGCCAGAATCGTTCTTTATTCCTGAAGTGGCTAAACGCCAAACCCGAACGAAGTATATGTGTGGGGGGTGCAGTACCATAATTTATGGTAAGCAATCTCTGAACGTTGTCTGCGGTGATTGTGAATTGCCATTTTTGCGAAATTAATTTAACTATTAGGCCTGCTTGGTATTTTGAGAGCCTCTAAAATTGGGCAGTTGGCTTGTTTGTCAACTTTACATTGATACACCAATGTCGTTAAAAACTTTTTTGCTGCTTCTAGCTCAGTAATTTTGATGTCTAACAAGCGAGTCTTTTCTTCCGAAAGCTGACGAATAGTGTCGCGATCATCAACCATATCCATTTTTTCTAAGTGTTTTATATCATCGAGTGTGAATCCAGCTGCTTTGGCATTTTTGACAAACCCCATTTTGTCCAAATGTGACTGCGTATATTGCCTGTAGGAGCCTGCATTATTGGGTAGTGAGAGCAAGCCTATACGATGATAATAGCGGATAGTCTCTACATTAACCTCACATGCGCGTGCAAACTCACCAATTCTCACTTTTCACCTACTTTTAAACGTTAACACTAAATTGAACTACAAAACTTGACTCCGTACTTAGGTACGCAGTTTATCATCAACACCAAGTTATAAAAAGTAGGAGAAGTTTATGGATAAGAAAGCGATTTTGTATCGAATGGAAACAGACGAACATACCTGTCCATTTGGCCTTCGTGCAAAGGATCTGCTTCGTCGTAAAGGGTATAGCGTTGAAGATAAAGTCCTTAAGACAAGAGCGGAAGTGGACAGCGTTAAATCGTCATTGGATGTGAAAACCACGCCACAAGTTATCATTGACGATAACCGTATAGGCGGATTTGACGACTTGAAGCAGCATTTTGGAAACACTCAAAATAGTGAAAGTGATACTAGCTACTTTCCGGTGCTTGCATTGTTTGTTATAGCGGCCCTGCTCACAGTGAGCGTTCATGCTACTGAAAGTGTAAGTCTTAGCTGGCAAAGTGGCCTGATGCAGTTCATTGGCATGTCTATGGTTCTGCTAGGCTTGTTAAAACTGCAAAACATAGAAGGGTTCGTCAATAGCTTTCTTGGCTACGATTTACTTGCTCGCCGCTACGTACCATATGGATTCATTTACCCTTATGCCGAAGTGGTCGGCGGTTTATTAATGGTGAGCAGCATATTACCCATGGTATCTATTCCATTGATGTTATTTATTGGTGGTATCGGAGGTGTATCTGTCGTCAAGGCGGTATACATCGATAAGCGTGAACTTAAATGCGCGTGCGTGGGCGGCGATTCAAATGTACCGCTTGGTTTCATTTCCTTTTTAGAAAATGCGGTGATGTTTGGCGCAGCACTCTTTATGCTTTTTTCTTAATTGACTATTTATGAGATGTGATTTTTACACTACACTACAAGCATGAACAGACCTAACTCGTTACACTGCATTTTCGTTATTCTGGCATTGCTTACCGCTCAGGTTGGCAGTGCGTATGCGTCGAGTACAATGATAATGCAAAGCATGTCACCGATGCATTCACAAGCTGATATGCAGACAATGAGCGGAAGTAGCACACATAAAGATTGCGGTATGCAACCGTCTACTGAAAAGCCGGCTGGGAAATTAACCGAAATTTCTACGAGTAAATACTCATCAAGCCAAGGTTGCTGTGATGAGACTAATGGCCAAACGTGCTGTGAAATGGACTGCCACTGTATTGCCTTTTCTGGCTCGATGATATTTTTAGAAAACAGTAATATCCAAGATTGTACGCTTGTTGGTTGTGCTCTTGCCATTAAACACGAAGATAATTTATTCCCCCCTTACTCGTCACTACCCAAGCGTCCTCCAATAACAACCTTCTCGTAAGGTCGATTTAACTCGGCCACTTTAGCACTCAATACAAAAGAGCCTACGACATAATAAGCAGAACTGGTGTGTAAATTACTCACTGAGCTTGTACGTTATAACTGTCGTGAATCTCATTTAGCACACCAAAACGAGAATAAACATGAGCATATATTTGCATGGTCGCCGCCTGAGTTTTTCAGCGGAGCCTAAAGCGGCGCGCATTAAACGTAAAATGCCCTTTACTATAATCGGCACATTAATCAGCACTTTGTTATTGGTTAGCCCAACCACTCAGTCTGCACAAAGTCATTCAACACCCATTCAATTAACACAAGGCAATACAACTTCACGGCATTTATCTTTGCAGGACGCTATTTCCCTTGCTCACGCTAATGATGAGTGGTTAGTGCGCAGTGATTTGCTCGAAGCGCGCTTACTTGACTTAAGTGAGGCTGCGACTGCTTTACCCGATCCTACAATCAGTATGAGCCTACTCAATCTGCCGACAGACGGTTTTGCAGTTGATCAGGAGCCCATGACCCAATTAAAACTTGGCGCATCACAAATGTTCCCAAGAGGCGACACATTAGCTTTAAAAAAACAAAGATACCGCGTTTCTGCTGGAGAACAACCTTATCAGCGAGCAGATAGACAACGCAAAATCACGCTCTACACCACACAATTATGGCTAGATACCTATAAAAGCGCGGCGAGTTATCGTTTGGTAAATGAGGCCAAACCTTTGTTCGATAAATTAACTGACATTGTGGCAGCCAGCTATGCGTCATCAGACGGGAGTGCGCGGCAACAAGATATCATACGAGCTGAGTTAGAGTTATTGCGCTTAAATGACAGGCTCGTTGCCCTTGATACGCAACGCCAAGTGACAACCGCTAAGTTATCGCGGTATTTGTTCTCGACAAACCAGCCAGAACAATCTGCAAAGCGTTCCAGTTCGTTTGCTAATATCAAATTACCTCTCACACTCCCGACAATAGATGATGGTTTTACCTTACTTTTGGACAACACAAATGCAGACACACATGCATTGTATTTGCTGACTGAGGCGCACCCAATGCTCAACGCATTTGAGCAGCGGGTAAAAGCATCATCAGTCGACATTGACATCGCAAAGCAAAGTTTATCACCTCAATTTGGCGTAAACGCCAGCTATGCGCTGCGAGATGATGCACCTGAGCTAAGTGGAGGGAATAGCCGAGCTAATTTTTTCTCTGTGGGCTTAAGTGTGAGTCTACCTTTATTTTCATCCAATCAGCGAAATGCAGATATCGCAGGCTCAATAAAAATGGTTGAAGCAATGCGCACAGAAAAACGCTTGCTCATGAGAGAGCTTATCGCAGGCTTGCTAAGTGCTTATGAGGACTTTAAGGGAAGTAACAAGCGCTATGATATTTACAACCAACAAATAGTTCCGCAAATGTCACAGCAGGCCGACGCCTCCTTAAATGCTTACACAAACGATACAGGTGATTTTGCCGAAGTGGTGAGAGCCAAAATTGCACAGCTTGATGCCAAAGTGGCTCAGTTGGAAATTGATGTAAATAGACGAAAAGCCTTGGCCCAAATTAATTATTTCATCGCCCTCGACAGCAGTAACAACGATTACCGAGGTACTCAAGGCCCATTAAATACAAACGCGCAACGCAATTCAGGAGTATCACCTAATGAATAAGCTCACTATTAAATACCTTATGCTAGGTATCGTTATTGGTGTCGTTGTATGTGTCTCTATATATGCGTTATTTATAACAGCGCCAAGCCACCCTGTTCGTAGCCACACGACAGATGCTCAATCGAACGCCAGCGCGGATGAGCCTTTGTATTGGGTGGCACCAATGGACCCTAATTTCAAGCGAGATAAACCAGGCAAATCGCCAATGGGCATGGATCTGGTGCCGGTTTATGACGAAGATAATGCGAGTGATTCACCCGGTACGATAAAGATTGATCCCATTATTGTGCAGAACCTTGGTGTAAAAACAGCACCCGTCAAAAAGGTGCTTCCTTCACAAACCATACGCAGTTTTGGCAAAGTACACTACTCACAAGATAAGATAAGCCACGTCCATCCTCGTGTCGAAGGATGGATAGAAAAACTATACGTGCGTACAAAGGGCGATCCTATTAAAAAAGGTGCGCCTTTGTATTCACTTTATTCACCTGAACTTGTTAACGCACAAGAGGAATACCTGATTGCGCTGGAGCAAAACAATCGAGCATTGATAGGTGCCGCCCGCTCGCGTTTATTAGCGTTAAATTCGCCTAAAACGCTGGTTGACGCGATTGAGAAAACGCGAGAAATTCAGCGCACAATTACCTATTACGCAAGTCAAACCGGAGTGGTAAGCGAGCTTAATATACAAGAGGGGTTTTATGTAAAACCTGCTACAACGATGCTCGCTATCGCTTCATTAGACAGTGTTTGGGTATTAGCTGATATTTTTGCATCAGACTTAAACAAACTACGCATAGGTGATAACGCAAATATTCAATTTGACCATCGGCCAGCCTTGTCGGTTGATGCCCAGCTTGAGTACATTTATCCAACTATTAATAGAAACACGCGAACGGCTACGGTTCGGTTTGTTTTGCCTAACGATGAGCTTGCGCTCAAGCCAGATATGTATGCGGATGTTGAAATACAACATCTGTCAACTGAGCAAGTCTTGGTAGTCCCCAATAGTGCGGTTATTAGAACAGGCACGCAAAAGCGGGTTGTGATTGCGCTGGGAGAGGGGAAATATAAATCAATTGAAGTGACCTTGGGGACTTCTTATCACGACATGTTTGAAGTTCTCGATGGCTTGGTAGAAGGCGACCTTGTCGTCACTTCAGCCCAGTTCTTACTTGATTCCGAGAGTAGCATTTCGTCTGACTTTTCACGAATGGAAATGGATATGACAAGGGATATGTCATTTGATGAGGGTAGGCATTCGTCCATGCCCATGGATGAAGGTAGTCAGACAGATGTCAGTGCATGGACTCAGGCGACTTTAAATGAAGTGATGCTAGACAGTCGCATAGTCAATTTAACACACGGCCCACTTGATGAATTTAATATGATGGGCATGACCATGAATTTTACAGTCTCTCCTCACATTGACATCGCGCAATTTGCAGCAGGTCAGAGTGTGCATGTTGAAATCATCAAAGGCAGCGGAGGCATGTACCAATTAAACACGGTACATTTTATCGATAGTGGCTCGGCTGAATCAACAGATCATTCGAATGAGCACGATAATCAACGCGATAATGAGCCATTGGGAGAGCAACAATGATTTCAGCCATTATTCATTGGTCTATTCATAATCGCTTTTTTGTATTACTCGCCACACTCATTATTGTAGGCGGTGGCCTATATTCGATTAAAAATACCCCTGTTGATGCGATCCCCGACCTATCGGATGTTCAGGTGATCATAAAAACGTCTTACCCAGGCCAAGCCCCTCAGGTGGTGGAAGACCAAGTCACTTATCCACTTACCACAGCGATGCTGTCTGTACCCGGGGCTAAAACCGTACGTGGTTTTTCCTTTTTTGGTGATTCATATGTCTACATCATATTTGATGACAGCACCGACCTTTATTGGGCGCGTAGCAGAGTATTAGAATATCTGTCTCAAGTCATACCCACCTTACCGAGTGCCGCTAAACCACAACTAGGCCCTGATGCGACAGGCGTAGGCTGGGTTTATATGTATGCATTGACAGACCCCACAGGACAACATGATCTTGGTGAGCTTCGTAGTCTTCAAGACTGGTTTTTAAAGTACGAGCTACAAACCGTCGCTGGCGTGTCAGAAGTAGCGACTGTGGGTGGCATGGTGAAACAATATCAAGTCATGGTTGACCCAATCAAACTCCAAGCCCTAAATATCCCTTTGACGCATGTACAAACGGCAATTCAACACGGTAATCAAGAAACAGGGGCGTCTGTTATAGAAATGGCTGAAGCAGAATACATGATCCGTGCCACGGGATACATCTCAAGTAAAACAGATATTGAAAATATTCCCATTGGTTTTTCTTCAGGCATGTCTGCACAAGATAATGCTAGCGGTAGCACGCCCATTCTGATTAAAGACATTGCGAATGTTGAAATTGGCCCGCAGATGCGCAGAGGACTCGCTGAACTCAATGGGGAAGGCGAGACCGTTGGCGGTATTGTTGTTATGCGATTTGGTGAAAACGCGCAATCGACAATCAATGGCGTTAAGGCCAAATTAGATAGCCTGAAAAGTAGCTTACCGGATGGTGTAGAAGTCACAACAGTATATGACCGCTCGGCACTTATCGAGCGCTCTATCGACAACTTGAGTAAAAAGTTACTCGTCGAATTTGGTGTTGTTGCCCTCATCTGTATCATATTTTTGTTTCATATTCGCTCATCCTTGGTCGCTATAATCAGTCTACCGGTTGGTATTCTTGTTGCGTTTATTGTTATGCATATACAAGGAATAAACGCGAATATCATGTCACTTGGCGGAATAGCCATTGCCATTGGCGCCATGATTGACGGTGCTATTGTGCTCGTTGAAAACATGCACAAGCATATTGAAAAAACACCTCTAACGAGAGAAAACCGATGGGAAGTCGTCGCAAAATCGGCATCTGAAGTCGGACCTGCGCTATTCTTTAGTTTGCTAATTATTACCGTCAGTTTTGTGCCGGTATTTACTTTGGAAGCACAAGAAGGGCGAATGTTTTCGCCTCTGGCATATACGAAGACCTATGCTATGGCGGCCGCTGCTATATTGGCTATCACACTCGTTCCGGTGCTAATGGGCTACTTTGTCAGAGGCAAAATACTCCCTGAGCATAAAAACCCGATTAATCGAATGTTAATTGCTGGGTATCGGCCTATTTTGACGACCGTGTTGCGCTTTCCAAAATCGACTGTACTGTGCTCGTTTATCGTCTTATTGATTGGATTTTGGCCCGTTAATAAAATCGGCAGCGAATTTATTCCGCCCTTGGACGAAGGAGATTTGATGTATATGCCGACGACGTATGCGGCTGTATCAATTGGGGAAGCTCGCGACATCTTGCAGCATACCAATAAATTAATCAAAACCGTGCCAGAAGTCGCCACCGTTTTCGGCAAAGTAGGTCGAGCAGAGACAGCCACCGATCCTGCGCCACTTACGATGATTGAAACCTTTATACAATTAAAACCCAAATCTGAATGGAGAGAGGGTTTTACCACACAAGAATTGATTAAAGAGCTAGATACTATTGTCAATTTACCGGGCTTGACCAATGCTTGGGTTATGCCTATTAAAACGCGTATTGATATGCTCGCCACTGGCATTAAAACCCCAGTAGGCATTAAGATTGGTGGACCAGACCTATCGGTTATTCAGCGTATTGGTCAAGAATTAGAGCAAGTGCTAGACAGCGTTGAGGGCACAGCGTCGGTGTATGCAGAGCGCGTTGCTGGCGGACGATATATCAATATTGATATCGACCGTATTGACGCTGCGCGTTATGGCTTAAACATTGCGGACGTGCAGGCATTTATAGCAAACGCAATCGGTGGCATGAATATAATAACCAGCGTTGAAGGGCTTGAGCGTTATCCGGTGCAGTTAAGATTTCCACAATCATATCGAGATTCACCCGAGAGTTTGAAAAGACTGCCCTTTGTGACGCCTGCGGGAGCACATATTATGTTAGGTGATGTGGCTGATATAAGCATCGTTGACGGGCCGCCGGGCATAAAAAGTGAAAATGCCCGACCTAACGGCTGGGTATACGTTGATATCGAGAATATCGATGTGGGTCATTACGTTACCACAGCAATGAAAACGGTCACCGAGCAAGTTGACTTACCTGCCGGTTATTCAATCACATGGAGTGGTCAATATGAATATATGGAGCGTGCTAAAGCTAAGTTAACGTATGTGATACCACTGACGTTAGCGATTATTGTCGTCTTACTATACGCCAGTTTTAGAAGCTTTGCCCAAGTTGCCATGATTATAGGTACATTGCCTTTTGCGCTTATTGGCGGTATTTGGCTTTTGTATTTGGAAGGGTTTAATTTTTCTGTTGCCGTGGGAGTGGGTTTCATTGCCTTAGCGGGTGTGGCGGTTGAAATCGGTATCATTATGTTGGCCTATCTCGATAGCAAATTCAAAGATTTAGGCGCTAAATTTACTACTGATGAGCTTAAACAAGCTGTGTTAACGGGCTCTGAAATGCGTATCCGTCCGGTCATGATGACCTCTACATCAATTATCTTTGGGTTATTGCCTGTCATGTATGGTACTGGAACAGGATCAGAAGTGATGAGCAGAATTGCTGCACCGTTAGTTGGCGGGATGATCAGCGCATTGGTGTTAACACTTATTGTGCTTCCTGCTGTGTATTTTTTGTGGCGTAGCTCAAAGATAAATAAATGATTTTAATGTTGTGGTCGGCGCCTACGTTGACCACAATCACTAAGTCCATCAAGTAGCTACTTAAGTATTTGTCTCTAATGATTCTAATATACCGCAATTACGTATTTGGCGGGCTTCATCACACGTTGATGCCATGTTTAACAATGATTTTTTGAGCTCCTCCAATTCTTCAATACGCTGACTTACTTGTTTTATGTGAGTCTGTATCATCGCGTTAACTTTATTGCAGCTTGCATTCGGCTCATTTTTACTTTTTAGTAATGTACCTATTTCGTCGATAGACATGTCAAGGGAACGGCATTGTTTTATAAAAATGAGTTGTTTAATCGAGTCAGCACTGTACTGCCGATAATTACTTTGTGTTCTCGCTGGACTTGCGAGTATCCCCTTGCGTTCATAAAATCGAATGGTTTGAACACTACAACCAGTTTTTGTGGCGACATCACCAATATGCATATTCTCTCCTCAAACCCTTGACTCTATACCTAGTATAGACTTTACACTTATATCTTAGGCTGGTAAAGGATATTTAAAATGAGCGGGTGCGGATGTGATATCGAGATTAAAGATGCAGAGCAGAAGGTCGTGCTGTATTGGTTGTTAGCAATTAACGCTGTGATGTTTTTCGTTGAAATGTCGGTAGGCATCATAGCTGATTCTACAGCGCTTATCGCCGATTCACTAGATATGCTCGCTGATGCGGTAGTCTATGGCATTGGTATCTATGCGGTAGGTAAAACAATCATCCATAAAGCTAACGCCGCAACAGTCAGTGGCTATTTTCAGTTCGTGTTGGGCTTACTTATACTGGTCGACATTGTTCGTCGCGCTACTGTGGGCAGTGAGCCGGTTTCAAGTTTAATGATGGGGATGGGCTGTGTGGCACTGATTGCCAATGTCGTTTGCCTAGTCATTATTCGTAAGCAAAAAAATGGTGAAGTACACATGCGTGCCAGCTGGATATTTTCAGCCAATGACGTCATTGCCAATATGGGTGTCATTCTGGCAGGCGGCATGGTTTATTTATTTGATACGCGTTGGCCTGATTTGATCATAGGCTTTATCGTTTCTGGCCTCGTATTAAGAGGCGCTTTTTTAATCTTAAAAGACGCGAAACAAGAACGTCAAGCAAACTCATCAACGTTTGGAGAATAAACATGAATTTTAGACAAGCAGCAGAACCTCATGTGATGAACAAGATAAAGCTGTCACAGAAATCCTTTGCCAGTAAAGATAATGCAACGGGTTTTAAAGCCTTGGAAGATGCGCATGTCATCGGACAGCGTTCCACGTACTATCACACGCTAGTCCATTTTAAAATGCTTCAATATGGCCTTAAAGAGGGTGATTTAAAAGAAGTGTTTGGTCAGATATTTCGCATAGTCGGTGCGATTACAAAAACGGCGATTGGTTTTCTCCCCGAGGGGAATACCGGTGGCGCAAACGTCAGTCCATTTAAGCCAATGCCTATTTCTATTGAGAATAAGGCCATTTTGAAGAAAATTAAGCATGCACAGTCACAACCATAATCACAGCCATTCACATGGTGATTCAAGCGATGCGTCAAATCGTATTGGTTGGGCGTTTTTCCTAAATGTCGTGTTTACGATTATTGAGTTTATTGGTGGCTGGCTTACCAATAGCACCGCTATTATGGCGGATGCGGTGCATGATTTAGGCGATAGTTTATCTATCGGCACTTCTTGGGGATTAAATAAACTCAGCGATAAAGATGCTAACCGCACATTTTCATATGGCTATAAACGATTTTCCCTACTGGGGGCATTAATTAATGGCGTAGTGTTGACCATTGGTTCTGTTTGGATACTATTTGAAGCCATTCCCAGACTGGCCGAGCCTGAAATGCCCCAGGCTGATGGGATGTTGCTGTTGGCTATTTTCGGTATCGCTGTAAACGGTTTTGCTGCCTACAAGCTCAGTGAAGGAAATTCGCTCAATGAGCGCGTGCTCAATTGGCACCTACTCGAAGATGTCTTAGGTTGGGTTGCTGTCTTCATCGTGTCTGTCGTACTGATGTTCAAACCATGGCCCATCCTTGACCCAATACTGTCGATCGGCTTCACTTTGTTTATTCTTATTAACGTGTTCCGAAACCTTAAAGAAACCCTGATGTTGTTTTTACAAGCTACACCAGATAAAGAGCAACTCGCTGCTATTGGAGATGACTTGTTGTCAAATGCTAACATCGATGACTTACATCACCTTCATATTTGGTCACTTGATGGTGAGCGCAATGTGATGACTGTTCATTTAGTACTGGGTGAAGCATTGTCCATTGCGGATATCCAAATACTCAAATCGGATGTTCATGAAATATTGGAAAAATACAATTTTGAGCATACGACGGTCGAGTTTGAGTTAGCCGATGAACAATGCCGTGACGAAGCGCAAAGCAATTGTTAAACTACCTGAGATGAAAAGACTTAAACGAACAAGCTACATCATGATCATGCTGATTGTATTTCAGTCGTTTTCTGCTGTAGCTAATTCATTGGATTTTCATGCGATAGACACTGAGCACCTGCAACACGAGCATGATCATGCTGAGCATAGCAGTGACTCTTCGGTAATCCCTGAAATAAATGTTAGTGAAGATGACACAAAAGGACACCATAATCCTGCTGATTGCCATCACTGTGGACACTGCCATGGCTCTCATGCCCAATGGGTAGCTCATCACGGCATTAATAACCTTAATGAAGTGGCATCCGGCCACAACTTCAACTATTTGGATGCCGTCTTAGACGCACCCATTAATCGCCTGTTACGCCCCCCAAAATATACGTCCTAAAACCTCTTTAGATTACGTCGCATTCAAACGTTCATGCGATGTTCGCTATTAATAGACAATTAGGACTTCTATATGAAACCGTCTTTATTTATTGGGCGTGCCCGTGTTATCACGTGCCTGCTCATACTGGGTCTGCCCATTATTGCCCAAGCCGAGTCTTCGGCATCGACAAACGTGCGCTCATACGAGCCAAAAACACCGCTTATGCGTGAAAGCATTACCCTTGAAGATGCCATCAAACGCACATTGGCTGATAACCCAAATTTGCATGAGTTTGAATTCAGACAACAAGTGTTGGCGGGTGAAACCAAAACCGCAGGCTTAAAACCCGGTTTGACCGCCGGTGTTGAGCTTGAAAACTTTTTAGGAACAGGCGAAGTATCCGCCCTGAAAGAGCTTGAGATGACGCTTACTTTGTCATCAGTGATACAGCTTGACAATAAACCTGCCGCCAGATTGGGGGTACTTTCAGCGCGCAGGGAGCAACAAGATGTTGAAAAGAAAATCCGGACTTTGGATTTACTCGGTGAACTCAACCGTCGCTACATTAATGTGTTATCGCTCCAAGCATTACTGGGGGTGTCTGAAGAGGCTGAAGCCTTGGCACGCTACACCTTTGACGCTGTTGCTAAAAGGGTGGAAGCGGGCGCATCGCCAGTATTAGAACAAAAGCGAGCGCAATCGGCACTTGCTCAAACACAACTTGATGTTGAAGTGACCAAGCAAAACCTTCGCTTTGCTATACGCAGTTTAGCGATCATGTGGGGAGAGCAAAATCCAAGCTTTAAACGTGTAGACGGAAAACTCTTTGTCTTCCAAGAAACCGTTTCCTTTGATGCGCTGTCAATGGCTATTCAAACAAGCCCACATATTGACTTGTTTGCGCAGCAAAGCCGCGTTCAATCAGCCCAGCTTCGTTTAGTGCAAACAGGCAACCGCCCAGACATTGAGTGGTCAGCCGGTATTCGACGGATACAAGGTATCGATGAGACTGCGTTTGTCGCAGGGGTGAGTGTGCCGCTGTTTCAAAAACAACGCAATCTAGGTGCATATGAAGCACAAAAAGCACGGCTTGATTTGATTGAACAACAAAAGCAAAGCGACGTGCGAAATCTATTGCATTCAGTCAACCAAGCGCTAGGTGAGCAACAACGCGCATTATTGGAGGTTGAGGCGATCCAGCAAAGCGTCATTCCACCGCTTAAAGAAGCACTGAACTTAGTTGAAAACGCGTATTTGGACGGGCGATTTAGCTATCTGGAATGGGTCTCGACACGGCAGGAATTTTTAAACACCCGCTTAGCGTTAATCAACGCTGCCTCGCAAGTCCATCTTAGCAGCGCCGAAATAGAAGCGCTTACGGGAATTTCCCTCACAATTCAACGCACCGCTAATCCATCAAACAATGGAACGGCAGGTAATGCGCATTTCGATAAGAAGCAATGACGATGAAAAAATTAAACCTTTTACGCAAATTAACACACCTAAAAGTCTTGGCCACTGCCTTAATGCTAGGACTTCAAAGCACCGCGCTATTCGCGGGTGAAGATGACCATGGTCAAGAAGGTCACTCGGATGAAGTGGTGACAATGAGTGCAACAACTGCAAAGAAAAATGGGATCACAACAGTACAAGCCCTTCCAGGAGTAATTGCTGTTTCAACCACGCTTTACGGTCGGATTAGTGCCGATCCCGCCTCACTTAGCCATATTCGAGCGCGATTTGATGGCGTAATAAAAAGCGTTAACGTCAATATCGGTGACAACGTAAAAAAAGGCGATGTGCTAGCGATAGTCGAGTCGAACGAAAGTTTAAAAAGCTATTCTATTACTTCGCCCTTTGATGGCAGTGTGATTGCCAGGCATGCAAACAACGGTGAGCTGTCTAACGGACAGGTGCTATTTTCGTTGGCCAACTATAAAAATGTCTGGGCACAACTGACCGTATTTTCACAGCAACTGGGTAAAATCAAAGTCGGCCAACGTGCTAGGCTTAGCCATGCTGACTTTAATCAAGTCACAAATGTCGCTTACCTAACACCGTCGGTTGATGGCAGCCCTCACTCACTTGCCAATGTTGCAGTTGATAATAGTGACGGTTATTGGCCGTTAGGTACCTTGGTTAAAGCAGAGGTGACCACTGCCACTCAAGCCGCAAGTCTCCTAGTACCCATCTCTGCGGTTCAAGAATACGAAGACAATCAAGTGGTGTTTGTTCAGCATGATGACGAATACACGCCTCGCGCCGTCAAACTTGGCATGTCGGATGGCACCCGTGTTGAAGTGATCGAAGGGCTTACCCAAGGCGAATCCGTAGTTGCGACCAATAGCTATTTGATTAAGGCGGACTTAGAGAAATCGGAGGCGGGTCATGATCACTAACGCCTCTATCAACTGTCTATTTCAGCTAATTACACAAGTGAGCAAACGTGGAGGTTTAGCATGATAGCTTCCATTTTACGCACGTCGATTGAAAGGCGCGGGATCTTTTTGATGTTAAGCTTTATCGTGATTGGGTTTGGCTTATTTAGCTATCAAAAACTCCCCATCGACGCTGTCCCTGATATCACCAATGTTCAAGTGCAAATCAACACGCAAGCACAAGGTTATTCGCCACTTGAGACCGAACAGCGCATCACCTTTTTGGTTGAAACAGCGTTGGCGGGTTTGCCTAATCTGGATTATACACGTTCGCTATCCCGATACGGTCTTTCACAAGTGACCGCTGTGTTTGAAGAAGGCACTGACCTTTATTTTGCCAGAAACCTTATCAATGAGCGCCTTGGCATTATAAAGAGTCAGCTGCCCCAAGGTATTGAGCCAGAAATGGGTCCGATTGCTACGGGATTGGGCGAAATCTACATGTATACGCTGAGCGCTGAGCCTGGCACCAAAACGTCAGACGGAAGAGCGTTTGATGCAATGGCACTGCGTGAATTGCATGACTGGGTGGTAAAACCGCAACTGGCCTTGGTAAAGGGAATTACTGAGGTCAATGCCATTGGTGGATATGCCAAACAATATCATATTAATCCGGATCCTCAATTGATGTTGAACTTTGGCGTTAGCACAGATAATTTGCTACGAGCACTACAGCGTAATAATGCGAACCAAGGGGCAGGGTATATAGAGCGAAACGGCCAGCAAATACTGGTGCGCTCGCAGGCACAGTTATCCTCTATCGATGACATTGGCCAAGTGGTTGTGACGCTCACAAACCAGTCTCCTGTGACGGTTGATGATATTGCAGAGGTTGCCATAGGCAAAGAGCTTCGCACCGGTGCAGCAACACGCGAGGGCGCAGAAACAGTGCTAGGAACGGCGATGATGCTGATTGGTGAAAACTCGCGAGCCGTTGCCTTGGCCGTCGCAGATAAAGTGGATGAAATCCAAACCAGTCTACCCGACGGGGTGCTGATTGAAACGGTCTATGACCGCACAGCTTTGGTTGATAAAGCGATCGATACCGTCAGAAAAAACCTTGTGGAAGGTGCACTGCTTGTCATCGTGGTCTTGTTTTTACTCTTAGGCAATGTGAGAGCGGCCATCATCACGGCTGCGGTCATTCCTCTGGCGATGTTAGCAACAATTACGGGAATGGTACAAACGGGCGTTAGCGCCAACTTAATGAGTTTGGGTGCACTTGATTTTGGTTTGATTGTCGATGGTGCTGTTATCATTGTCGAGAACTGCATTCGGCGCTTAAGTGAATCACAGCGGCGAACAGGCGCGGTGTTACCATTAAAAGAAAGACTGGAAGTCGTATTTGAGGCGACCAATGAGGTGATACGCCCCAGCTTATTTGGGGTAATGATCATCACGATTGTTTATATCCCAATTTTTAGTTTAACAGGCGTAGAAGGAAAGATGTTCCACCCCATGGCGGCCACCGTTATTTTGGCGTTACTGGCTGCGATGGTATTTTCTATCACACTGGTCCCCGCAGCGGTCGCGATGTTCATGTCTGGTAAGGTGAGTGAAAAAGAAAGCCCTATTATCATAGGCGCTAAATCTGTCTATCGTCCTGTTTTATTATGGGCGCTCAAATTGCGTTGGTTAGTCATGATCTCCGCCACTGGGTTGGTCGTGATAAGCGTGTGGTTAGCGATGCGATTGGGCAGTGAATTTGTGCCTCAACTGAATGAAGGCGACATTGCTCTTCACGCCATGCGCGTACCGGGCACTGGTATTGAACAAGCCGTGGATATGCAAAAACGTCTGGAGCAAACCATAATGCAGTATCCACAGGTGCTCACGGTATTTGCTAAAACCGGTACGGCGGAAGTCGCGACCGACGCTATGCCGCCTAATGTGACCGATACCTTTGTGATGCTGAAACCACATGATCAATGGCCTTCTCCTGAATTGTCCAAAGCAGAGTTTGTAGAGCAATTAGAACGCGACTTACAAAATGTGCCCGGCAATAATTATGAGTTTACCCAACCCATACAAATGCGTTTTAACGAGCTTATCAGCGGAGTACGCGCAGATTTAGGCATTAAGATTTATGGTGATGACTTAACTACGCTGCGAGCGACCGCCATTAATATCTTGGCGGTATTGCAAGATGTACCGGGAGCTGCTGATGCGCGTGTAGAGCAAGTGGATGAAATTCCGATTTTTACAGTTAACCCGAAACCCTATGCGTTGGCTCGGTACAATTTGGACGTCACTGACCTACAAATGTGGTTAAGTGCTTCCATTGGTGGTAAAGAAGCGGGGCTCATATTTGAAGGAGACCGACGTTTTGAACTTGTAGTACGTTACCCTGAAAGTATTCGCAATAATCTAGATGCTATAGGTAGCATTCCCATTATGACGGGTGAGGGGGCTTACGTTCCTATTTCAGAGGTTGCCCAACTTGAGTTTGCCAGCATACCCAGCCAAATTAGCCGAGAAAATGGTAAGCGCCGAATCGTCGTCACAGCCAATGTGCGTGATCGTGATTTGGGTTCATTTGTGAATGAAGCAAAACAACAAATTGCACAAAATGTCGACTTGCCTTCAGGTTATTGGTTGGATTACGGAGGCACATTTGAGCAACTCGAAAGTGCCAGTCAACGCTTGAGTCTTGTGGTACCCGCAACACTCTTTTTGATCCTAGCATTACTCGTCATTGCGTTTGGTTCGTTTAAAGATGCGCTGATTATTTTCACCGGTGTACCGTTGGCGTTAACAGGAGGAGTTTTTGCGCTTTGGATACGGGATATGCCGTTATCAATCTCTGCTGCAATAGGGTTTATTGCTCTGTCGGGAATTGCTGTGCTCAATGGCTTGGTGATGTTGTCGTTTATCCGTCAAAGATTGGATGAAACTGGCAATTTAATCAATTCGATTATTGACGGCGCGTTGACACGTTTACGTCCGGTACTGATGACCGCATTGGTAGCAAGCCTTGGGTTTGTGCCCATGGCGCTCAATGTGGGTACTGGCGCAGAGGTGCAACGGCCTCTGGCAACAGTGGTCATCGGTGGGATAATATCGTCAACCTTGCTAACATTGGTAGTGCTACCTGTACTTTATCGACTCGTGCATCGTAAAGGGGATCAGTAGTGTTCTCGGGCATTTATTCATAAATGCCCGAGTTTCACCTAAACGATTTTAGGTACCTCTTGACTCTATATTAAGTATAGACTTTACAATCACATTCTAAACGTCATATACGATAAGGATAGATGTGGTTCCGCTTATTTTAATTAGTAGTTTTTTATTGCTAGCCGTCCTCGGTAGAAGCTTTGTACAATATAAGAGAAATGGTGATTTTGGTATCAGAGCAGCATCTATAAACGCACCATTAATAGAAATTTTGCCAGGGGCTATATTCGTAGTGACATTTTGCCTAGCATTTGGACTAATTTTTTTGGGTTACTTGGGACGCGTACCCCTCTTATTTGTTCCTTCAACTCCATTTTATCTTCTCGGCTCCTTGATTGGCGCTTGTGGAATTGCTGTAACGCTGTTGTCTCAAATTCAAATGGGAGATTCATGGCGAATTGGGGTTGACCAACAAGAAACGACTTCGCTCATTACTAATGGGATTTACGCGAAGTCTCGCAACCCTATTTACCTTGGTATTTTACTTTTTTGGATAGCCGTGTGTATAACGTTCCCGCATTTGTTGCTTTGGGCATGTGCTTTTGTATGTTGGATTTGCATTGAAGTGATTGTCCGAAAAATTGAAGAGCCTTATTTGAAGAGCGTGCATGGCGATGATTTCCTAACATATCAGTCTAACACTAACCGATACATACCAAAGCTTTTACGATTTTAGTGTTGACGCTTAAATACTAATGACGTTCGTGCTCTGTATTTTTCATGGTGATAGCTGGCTATTGCTATCGCCCATTTAGGCTCTTAACTTCGGAAAAATCCAACTTTGACGGCTGTCATAACTTCAGCAAATTTAAAGCACTTCCAATGAGTATTACCGTTTGCAATATGTTAGGGAAAAATGATTTAAATTGTTATTGATTAAATGATAAGCGTTACCATATTAACTGTATATAATTTCAGTATAGAAAGGCCATAACTACCGATGGAAGTGTTAACTGTAGAAAACGAGCTTCGCCAAGTAGTATCTAGACTGGTTACTCAAGTTGAGCTTGCAACGAAGCAGGGGAGGCTCGATATCAACCTTGCATTGGAAGATGCTTTGATCCCTATACTGAAAGAGCTATTTCACCTACCAAAGCTACATAACCTAAATGCAAAACAAAAAAATTTCCCGGGCATCGATTTAGGGGATGAATTTGACCGAGTGGCTTTTCAGGTAACAGCAACGACAGATCTGGAAAAAATCAAAAAGACGTTGAATGTGTTCATTGAAAAAAACTACCAATCAAATTTTGATGAGCTTTACGTTTTAATGCT
>CAYSDZ010000039.1:0-25107 GCA_964429915.1 uncultured Alteromonas sp. | reverse complement strand
TTCAGCGAACGAATAAAAGGATTTAAACAAGGAAAATGGGAGAAGGCATGGTGATTCCATGTCGAAACAATTTGACGCAGGGTAAATCCTTTTAGGCTTCGCCCTTGGGAGCTTCACAGCGCTTTTATGACTGCGTTATACTTGTTCGAAAGGTTAACCACATTCCTTCTCAAGTATGCCTTGCCACAAAAACGCTGTGATAGCTCTGAAACGAGCATGTTGAGGTGGAACGGGTATATATCCATTATCGTAAATAAAGGAGCAGCGAATAACTTATGCCTGTGTCACCATATAGAATATTCAGTTCAATCGTAGTGCTGTTAATGCTCTTGAGTTCGTTAGTGGCGACTAAAAGTGACGCTCAATTCGCACGAGCAGATCGGCCTAAGCGAGTGGTAGCACAGCCCCTAGAGTTTGAATATGAAACCACAGTTGTAGAGGCGATAGGAACGGCTCAGGCAAGGCAATCAGTAATTTTATTTGCCAGTGAAACTGAAGAGGTGACTGCTGTAAATTTTGCTCCTGGGCAAAGTGTGAAACGCGGCGACATTTTACTGGAACAAAATACAAGACTTCAGGATATTGCCATTGAACGAGCTCGCATTCAGCTGACAGATGCCAAGCGCAATGTAGATAGAATTCAACAAAGTGTACAAAAAGGGGCAGCAACTCAGCGAGAGCTTGACGACGCGCAAACTGCCGTATTACTTGCACAGATAACGCTAAAAGAAGCAAAAGAGAATAAAGAACAGCGCATAGTTCGCGCTCCATTTGATGGTGTGGTCGGTTTAAGCGACGTAGAAGTTGGCGACAGAATTACACCACAAACACAGATAACCACCTTAGATAATCGAGCTGAGCTGTTTATCGATTTTTCCATTCCTGAACAAGCAATCAATGGTCTTTTGGACTTACCTAAGGTTACGGTTCAGCCATGGATGGACAGAACGCAAGTGCTAAGTGCGGCTATCTCTCAGATAGATTCACGTTTAAACAATGTGGATAGGACATTACGAGTACGGGCATTATTGGAAAACGAAAAAGACTTTTTTCGTCCCGGCATGAGTTTTCGTGTATCGCTGACTTTGCAAGGTGAACGCTACTTTGCGATTCCCGAAGCCGCACTCGCTTGGGGAACTGCGGGCGCTTATGTTTGGTTGGCTGATAATAAAACAGCGAAAAAAGTTGGGGTGCAGGTTCAGCAAAGATTAAGAGGAAGAATTTTGGTGTCTGGAGATTTACAAGATTCTCAATTAGTCATTATTGAAGGTATACAAAGCTTGCGCGAAGGGCAGGCTTTGTCATTAGCCAATATTTCTTCTCAACAGACCTCGCAGATCGCAAGCGGTCGGTAAGTCTTATCATGTTTAATCAGTCCTTGTTTAAAGATGATCTTGCGTCATTGTCGATACGCCGACCCGTTTTAGTATTGGTATTGAATTTACTGATTGTTACTGCGGGTATCGCTGCTATTTATGGCTTAGAAATAAGAGAACTACCCGACGTTGATCGACCTATTGTGACAGTTCGCGCTAATTACCCCGGCGCATCGCCCGAAACAGTGGATGCAGAAGTTACCAGCAAGCTAGAGGGAGCTGTAGCAAGAGTCAGTGGTGTTCAAGCTATTCGTGCGCAAAGTGAGGAAGGGTTCAGTCGAGTGAGTGCTGAGTTTCGTCCGGGTACCAATATCGAAGATGCGGCAAATGAAATGCGCGAATCCATCTCTCGGATCCAACGGGGCTTACCAGACAATATCGAAGGCTTGAGCATTGTAAAAGCAGACGACGATGCGCGCTCCGTGGTTAATATTGCGGTTTCCAGTGAAACAATAAATTTAGAGACATTAACCAACATAGTAGAAACAGATTTATCGCCCTTGTTTTTAACCATACCCGGGGTCGCTGATGTGCAGTTAAACGGTGACCGACGACGCGTGCTACGAGTTAGTGTTGACAATCTTCGCCTTAGTAGTTTTCAGTTATCGTTATCAGACATTCGCGATGCCTTGATAACGGCACCGTTCGATGTGCCTGCTGGGAGCATCCGTTCTTCTGATCAACAATTGATAGTTAGAGCAGATGCAAGCTCTATCACTGAACAAGACGTCAGAGATATGATCATTGCAGGCGATGTAAAAGTGTCAGATGTGGCGAATGTTTATTTCGGGCCGGCTGATCTTCAAAGTATGGTGAGGTTAAATGGCGTGCCCGTTATTGGTATTGGTATTGTTCGGCAAGCGCGGTCGAATACCATTGAAATTTCAGACGAAGTACTGGTTCTGGTCGAACGCTTAAAAAACCGTTTCCCTGATCTTGATCTTCACGTTACCTCAGATGACGCGGAATTTATAAGAGATGCTGTTCAGGAAGTGTTATGGTCGCTGTTGTTCACGGTGGTATTAGTCATTTTAACTCTGTGGCTGTTCATCGGAAAGTTTACCACCACCTTAATTCCAGCGTTGTCTATTCCGGTTTCGCTGATTGGTTCACTAGCTCTGCTGTGGTTATTTGGGTTTTCGATTAATATTCTTACCTTATTAGCGCTCGTGTTGGCAACGGGTCTTATTGTTGATGATGCCATTGTTGTTTCAGAAAATATTCAACGTAGACGAGCACAAGGCTTAGGGGCAAGGGCGTCGGCGGTCATTGGCACAAGAGAGGTGTTTTTTGCTGTTATTGCAACCACTGCGGTATTGGCCGCCGTTTTTGTACCCATTGCATTTCTACCCTCTACTGCGGGGCGGCTATTTAGAGAATTTGGTGGTGTGTTAGCAGGTTCAGTCATAATTTCTTCTTTTGTTGCTCTGTCACTCGTTCCGGCATTGACCGCTAAAATACCCGTAAATCATCAAAAGCCTACGTCGAAACCTAGTAAAATAAACCGCTTTGGCATCTTATGTATTAACAAGTACGAAGCTACCTTGGCGTTTGTGTTGAAATACCCAGTTTCGGTTGTTGCATTGTGTTTGTTTATCGCGAGTGGGGCCTATTTTGCTCATGGACAACTTGAACAACAATTGTTACCCACTGAAGACAGAGGAGTGATAAGGATATTCGCCAGAGGGCCTGATGGTACAGGCATTAATTTTATGGACAAACAGGCACTCAAAAAAGAGGAAGTGTTATTGCCTCTTTTGGAAAAAGAAGAAATCGCTTCTATTTATACTACCGTAGGGCGATGGGACCCAAACATTAACTATATCTCTGCTCCTTTGGTTCATTGGGATGACAGGTCACGATCGCAACAGGACATAATCAATGAAATACGACCTTTGTTATCTAATGTGCCGGGTGCGCCGGGTCGGGCTTTTGGAAGCAATAGTTTGAATTTGCGCGGTTTTGGGGGCGGAATGCAAATGGCGCTAACTGGAGAAAATTATGAAGCAATTTTTATTGCTGCTCAGGATTTTGCCAAACGCATAGAAGATACCTTGCCAGAATTAGGGCCGGTTAATATTTCTTACAAGCCCACTCAACCACAATTAAGAGTAAATATTGATCGACAGCGAGCAGAAGAACTCGGTGTCAGTTTAAACGACGTATCGAATACGATTACCGCAGCCATTAATGGCGACAACATTGTCGATTTAAATGTCGGTGATCAAGCTGTACCTATCATCTTACAATCAGATAACCGCAATACCGTTGATCCGTCAAAGCTGTTAAATGTTTTTGTGGGTACGAATTCGGGTGGGCTGATACCGTTATCGAGTGTAGCTTATGTAACTGAGGAAGGGGTTGCTGCCGAATTAGAGCGTCATGCCCAACGCAGAGCCATTGAACTGGATATGGATTTGCCAGATACAGTGACTATGGAAGAAGCCGTAACATCAATACGTCAATTGGCCAATGAAGCATTACCGAATAACATCGGCTTAGTGTTTTTAGGAGAAGCACTTACTTTCCAAGAAACCAATAATCAAGTGGCATTAACGTACGCATTGGCGTTTTTAATTGTATTACTGGTGTTAGCAGCACAATTTGAAAGTTTTAACAGTGCAATAGTGGTCATGTTAACGGTTCCTTTTGGTATTGCTGCAGCGATTTATGCGCTGTATTTAACCCATACCTCCATCAATATTTATTCTCAAATCGGGTTGGTGATGTTAATAGGACTCATTGCAAAAAATTCTATTTTGCTTGTTGAATTTGCTAATCAAATGAGAGACCAAGGTTATGGTTTGCGTGAAGCGGTGCTAGAGGCAGGCAAAGTGCGCTTACGTCCCATTATGATGACCTTAGTGTCTACCATTCTTGGGGGGCTTCCGCTTATTTTATCTACAGGCGCTGGCAGTGAAGCGCGAAACGCTATTGGTTGGGTCGTGTTCGGCGGTTTGGGATTGGCCGTGTTGTTTACCCTTTTTCTCACTCCTGTTTTATATTTTGCTTTCGCACGATTCACCTCACCCAGAGCTGATGAGGCGATAAAGCTAGAGGAAGAATTAAAAGCCTTTGAGCTAAAGCACTAAAATTGGAATTTATTTTGTTGCGGGGAATATGGCAGCCCCACTAGTGAATTCTTGACCAAAAGAGGCGTGCGCAATAGCAACTTGACTGATCGCTGAATAGAGAAGTTCAACAGAAAGGTCGCTTAGGGGATGAATAAATGCTGACCAGATCATATCGTTCGACGCGGCATAACGTACATCAAGTACGCTATGGAAATTAGCCTCCAAAGTTTGCAACAAAAGGGCATCATCCACTTTCTGCACTTCGATAATGGGTGAAACAATACGCATTCGGTCTGCATTTTCATCAAATACTAATATTTCGGGTACGCCACGATAAGTGAAATTAACAGAATTGCCGTTTATGCGAAGGTCTTCACCTACGTGGGCCACGTGCTGCAATAGCGCTTCTTTGGTCACGGCGTTGGCATCTAACGACAGTGAAAAAGCGCCTATTAGAAGGCTAAATACAAATAGAGTTGAACGCATAGGTACATCCTCGGTTTAATTGTGAGCGAATAGAGATATAACAGACCGACAGCACAAACGATAAGTTGCGCATCCTTTGAAAGTACTCGTACGAAGGTGTACATTACAACCTAAATTTAAAGGGTTATAAGCAAACTTACTGCTAAAGAACGGTAGAAAAAAGTAAATGATGGAACAAAAAAGTGAGACAAGCACAAGCTTAAATATGGCGGTATTGACTGTATCCGACACTCGAAACCTTGACAACGATAAGTCTGGTGACTATTTAGTTTCTGCCCTTACCGAAGCGGGGCATGCGTTGGTAGCGCGAGATTTAGTCAAAGACGATGTGTATCTATTAAGAGCAATCACTTCGCGTTGGATTGCTGACTCGGCTATTCAAGCGATATTAGTCACTGGAGGAACCGGTTTTAGTGGTCGAGATTCGACGCCAGAAGCCTTAAGTGTTTTATTTGACAAAACCATAGATGGCTTCGGTGAGCTTTTTAGACAACTGAGCTATGAAGAAATTGGTACATCAACCATTCAATCTCGAGCCTTGGCAGGCTTTGCCAATAAAACCTTAATATTTTGTTTGCCCGGTTCTACTGGTGCTTGTAAAACCGCATGGACGGGGATTATTAAAGAGCAGCTCGATTCGTCTCACAAGCCGTGTAACTTTATTCATCACTTATGAGTATGAGCCAATTTACCCATATTGACGCGAAAGGTAACGCTTCTATGGTGGACGTGTCTGAAAAAGCTGCCACGTCACGAGAAGCCATTGCAGAAGGGCTTATTACTATGCAGCCTTCCACCCTTAAAGCCATTCAAGAGCAAACGCTCAAAAAAGGTGATGTATTGGCGGTTGCTAGAATCGCTGGGATACAGGGGGCGAAAAAATGTGCAGATCTCATTCCTTTATGTCATCCCTTGGCATTGTCGAAAATAAGCATTGAATTTGAACTTAAAGACGAGGCTGTCTATGTTCAGTGTATGTGTAAGCTACATGGTCAGACGGGTGTTGAAATGGAAGCCTTAACAGGCGTAAATATTGCTTTGTTAACTTTATATGATATGTGTAAAGCGATAGATAAAACCATGGCAATTACCAATGTGGCGTTAGTCAAAAAACGCGGTGGTAAAAGTGACTATGACAAATAATAACACTATTACCATTAAGTTTTTTGCTTTGGTGAGGGAGCAGGTGGGCGTTGACGAACTCATTGAGGATCATATAGCCAATGAATCAATGGAAGAATTAGTCGAGCGCTTAGCCATTAAAAACGCAGGATTTCGTGTTGCATCTTCATCATCATTGGTTATGGCCTGTAATCAAACTATCGTCGAAGCTTCTCATTTAATCGAGAAAGGCGACGAAATTGCATTTTTTCCACCTGTCACTGGGGGTTAAGATGGTTTGTGGTGTTTGCTCTGGTGAACTGAAGGTAAATGAACTCAGCCAGTCATTCTCAAACAGAGTAAAAGGAGCAGGTGCGATGGTCACTTTTACCGGTTTTGTAAGAGACTTCAACGACAGCGGTAAGTTAGATGGCTTAGAATTAGAGCATTATCCCGGCATGACCGAAAAAGCGTTAGCGTGCTTAATTGAAACAACAAAAAAGCGCTTTGACTGCATCGATGTTGGCATTGTGCATCGTGTCGGACGAATCAACAATTTTGAACCCATTGTTTGGGTGGCAGCATCAGCCTTGCACAGACAAGCCGCGTTTGAAGCGGCCATGTACGCAATGGATACCTTAAAACAATCGGTGCCATTGTGGAAAAAAGAATGGAAAAGCGGTAAGTCAACATGGGTTGAAGCAAAGGCATCGGACACTGAATCAGCTATGCGCTGGTTAAGTCAATAATAACGTGAACGCACTCGTGTCTCGCATACTTATTTGGTTGAGTTTATTGGCTGCAACATTATTCAGCACCGCTTTACATGCTCACCAAAAACCGGCTCTTCATATTGCTGTATCGGCAAATTTTTCAGCCCCTTTTTTACAGTTGAAACCCGCTTTGGAAGCGTTTTGTTCTTGTGACGTGAGCCATACATTTGGTTCGAGTGGCTTGTTAGCGAGCCAGTTTAACAACGGAGCGCCATACGATTTGTTTTTGTCGGCAGACAGTGAAAAGCCCCAATGGCTATATCGCCAAGGCAGAACATTGTTTGAACCGATCACTTACGCAGTAGGTCAGTTAATTTTGGTCGATAAACATCGCAATTCGCTATCGTTTGATGATTTAGCTATCAGTCACAATGAAAATCGATCGCTTCGATTAGCTATTGCCAATGCCAAAACGGCCCCCTACGGAACAGCGGCCGAACAGGTACTTAGCCATGTGAATATCCGCTCGGAAGTTAGTGTGGTAAAAGGAAATAGTGTATTGCAAGCTTTGCAATATGTTATAACTGGAAACGCTGATCAAGCGATTGTGTCGCATTCTTTGGCCGCTAATGCGCTTGAACACGGGCTTTCGTTTTTATCAATTCCTGAGCATTTACATCAGCCCATATACCAGCAGTTAGTGATAAGTAAAAAAGTGCCCTTTCAGACAGCGCAGCGTTTAATGGCTTTTTTTCAGCTAAACACGACCCAACAGATTTTGGCAGAGTGGGGATACAAGCCCTTGCCGTTAGAACTCGAAAGGGGAGGCAAGCAATGAGCGCTTCGGATTGGTCAGCGGTCAGTGTGACATTGAGCTTGGCATTCGTTACGGCTGTGTTATTGCTTTTAATTGCTATTCCGTTATCTTGGAAGCTTGCTCATACACGCAGTAAGCTGAAACCCGTCGGCCTTTCATTGATTGCATTACCCTTAGTGTTGCCTCCTACCGTGTTGGGGTTTTATTTACTTATTTTGTTCTCTCCTAGTGAACCTTTAGGGGCTACATGGCAGGCTTTGTTTGGTCAACCCTTGGCGTTTTCATTTAGTGCGTTGGTAATCGGTTCAGTCCTGTACTCGTTACCCTTTGCGGTTCAGCCACTTTATGCGGGTTTCTCCCAATTCAATCAAGACATGCTTGTAGAAGCGCAACTGCTTAATTTGCCTAGGAAAACGGTATGGAAACGTATTATTTTGCCGGCTATGAAGCCGTCTCTTGTTATTGCCTTTGGTCTTAGTTTTGCTCATACCTTAGGAGAATTTGGCGTGGTGTTAATGATAGGTGGCAGCATTGAAGGCTCTACTCGAGTGGTGTCTATTGCACTTTTTGAGCATGTGGAATCGCTACAATTCGCTAAGGCACATTTGCTTGCAGGGCTGCTAACCGCCTTTTCGTTTTTGTTGTTGGTTGTTTTGTATTCAATGAGTAAATCGAGAAAAGCCGGATGGAGCTGGATTTAAGTTTTTTTAGGCAGCGCACGCAAATAGGCCGTGCGCAAGCGTCTCTGCCCGAGCACTATCGTTTTGTGGGTTTGTTTGGACCTTCGGGGGCAGGTAAAACCTCATTATTGCGCGGTATTGCCGGTCTTCATACTTATACAACTGGCACCTTTGAATGGGGATGTGTTGGTAGGCAGCTAAACGCTCAAAAGGAAAACCAACACAAAGATATGGGAATGGTATTACAGCATCCTATTGTTTTTCCCGGCATTTCAGTAGATGCGCAATTAAAGTTGGTGGTTCAGCATCAATACCGATCACTGTGTAGTTTTGAAGAAGTGGTGGAAAGGCTAAACCTTGCACCGTTACTTAAGCGCTACGCACATCAACTTTCTGGTGGAGAAAAACAGCGTGTCGCCATTGCTCGCGCGATGTTAGTGGGGCCAAAGGTTCTATTGCTAGACGAACCAGTTAGCGCGTTAGACGAAAAATCTAAAAATGCTATTTTGACTTGGTTAAGGTCTCTAACTAGCCAAGGGTTGATAAGGATTATTTTTGTCTCTCATTTACTCGATGATTTAGTCTCATATTGCGATGGTTTATTGCTCATGGAACGAGGGAATATTATTGCGTCGGGTGAGATAGAAGAGGTCATTACACTTCATAATTTGCGTCATACCGAACGGGAGTTTGTGAGTTTTGTCAGTGGCGAAATTATTGAAGAAGGGCAGTATTTTACCTTGAATGTTGCAAACCAACGTGTTTTGCGTACCCAGTGTGTAAAACACGATGCGAGCAATACGGCCGTATTTACGCTAAATGCCCAGCGTATTATTATCGACCGCTCGTCGCTGCCTCACACCTCGCTCGTCAATGCTTTAAAAGCAGAAATTAGTCGTATTGATGTAATCGCAAAAAGGCATGTACTGGTTACGGCAAAGATAGGTAACAACGCTATTAAAGTGGTAGTGCATAAACACAGTTTGGAGCGATTAAGCTTAAAACTGGGTGAATGGGTTACCTTGCGGTTTGATATTGAATAGCGAATATACTTCGACTAAGTACAAATTAGTAGCCCCTATTATACTTTTAGTGTTTTGTAAAAGTTTGGGCCTGAAATTGACATTTATCGATAGCCTTGTTTCCATAGGCAGCTTTCTAATGAAAGTATAAAGGCATTATTGCAGTGGAAATCCAAAGCTATCTTTCTTTGTCAGTGTATTTTTTGGTTATGCTCGGTATAGGACTTTTTGCGTATCGAAAATCGACCAGTGATATTTCGGGGTACATATTAGGCGGCAGACAAGTGAGTCCTCATGTTACTGCCTTATCGGCTGGCGCGTCAGATATGAGTGGGTGGATGCTGCTAGGTTTACCAGGAGCTATGTTTGTTTCGGGTTTCGATTCCATGTATATCGGTATCGGTTTGGTGATAGGTGCATTTGCAAACTACTTGTTTGTGGCTCCTAAACTGCGTACGTACACCGAAGTCGCTGATGATGCGCTTACGCTTCCCGAGTTTTTTGCTAAACGCTTCGGAGACGGAAAGTTAGCCGTTCGCATTGTTTCAGCGGCCATCATTGTATTGTTTTTTACGCTTTACACCTCTTCGGGCTTGGTGGCTGGCGGCAAATTATTTGAAAGTGCGTTTGGATTAAATTACGTCACCGGCTTAATAGTTACTTTGGGAGTGGTCGTTGCTTATACGCTGCTTGGAGGGTTTTTAGCCGTAAGCCTGACTGATTTTGTGCAAGGTTGCATAATGTTTGTGGCTTTAATCTTAGTGCCCATCGTTGCATTTACGGAGTTTGATTCTTTTGAGCAAGTTTCAAGTGCGGCTTACCAATCAATTCCTTCATTCAAAGATTCGCTCAGCAATCTAACAGTACTAGGACTTGTTTCAACAATGAGTTGGGGGCTAGGCTACTTTGGGCAACCTCATATCATCGTAAGATTTATGGCCATCCGTTCATTGAAAGATATTCCAACTGCACGCAGAATTGGCATGTCATGGATGCTCGTTACTTTAATTGGCGCGTTATTCACTGGCTTTGTTGGTGTCGCTTATAGCAAGCAATTTGCTCTGCAAGTGGATGATCCTGAAACTATTTTTATCGTGTTCTCCCAAATTTTATTTCATCCTCTCATCAGTGGTTTTTTAATGGCTGCCATTTTAGCTGCCGTTATGAGTACTATTTCATCACAACTTTTAGTCTCGGCCAGTTCGTTGACTGAAGACATGTATCGCGTTTTTAGTAAAAAAACGCTTGATCAAAAAGTAACGGTTAATGTGGGTAGATTTGGTGTTGTCGGTGTCGCTTGCGTGGCACTCTTATTGGCATTAGATCAAAGCAGCACTATTTTATCGTTAGTCAGCAATGCTTGGGCTGGGTTTGGGGCAGCCTTTGGGCCCTTGGTACTGTTCTGTTTGTACAAAAAACACTTAACGCACAAAGCCGCTTTATCGGGCATTGTAGTGGGAGCTGTCGTGGTGTTGTTTTGGAGTTATGTACCTATACTTGAAAACGGGCAAGCGCTGAATTCAATACTCTATGCCATTGTCCCTGGCTTTTTGCTTAGTAGTCTTACTTTGTGGGGAGTGAGCGCGGCAGGTAAAGTACCTTCTGATGAAGTTTTAGCGCGATTTGATGAAGTCAGTGCGTTGGTGAAAAGCTCACATAGCGCTAAGACTTAATGGGAGATTAGGTGGAGCTGAATATAAATAATTGGGGCTCATTTTTTGCCACTCTTATTCAGGATTATAAGTTTTTTATTAGCCTTGCGTTTATTGCGATATTTTTATTGCTTAAACGCGCGTTGCTAGCGCTAATTGTTTCACGCAGTAAAAAGCACAGCGAAGACAAACGCAATCTCATTAATTTAACGAAGCAAATGAGCAACGCGATATTAGTGGTTGTGTTAATGATGCTTTGGTCGTCTGAAGTGCAAAATTTTGCTATCTCTATCGCAGCGTTCGTGGTGGCGATTGTATTGGCGATGAGAGAGTACATTCAGTGCTTTATTGGCTTTATATACTATTTGGTATCAAGACCGTTTAGGGTGGGTGATTGGGTACAAATTGAAAATCAGGTTGGCGAAGTCGTAGAAATTGACTGGGCTAAAACAACCTTGTTAGAGGTAGACAGCGACCTTCACTCGTATACGGGGAAGCATTTGCATATCCCAAATAATCATATCGTAACGCGGGTTATCAAAAATCTTAATTTTATGCGTCGTTATCGTATTCACTCCTTTTCAATTACCAATGAACCAACGGTGAATGCCTATTCTCTTATTCCATTTTTAATGGATAGAGCGGCCCACCATTGTGCTGATTTTAAAGAAGTAGCCATTCGCTATAAGAGTTTAATTGAGCGCAGCTTAGAGCAGGAATTCATTAATATTCATCCTGTTGTGACCGTGACGACCAATCAATTTGCTAATCTTGTCGTTACGGTGTCTCTTTTTTGTCCTACTGAAAAAGTTGAAGAACTTGAACAAAAAATAAGTGCAGACTGGATGTTGCTCTGGTTTGAAGAAAAAATGAAGTTGGAAACAATAATAAAGACGCAGCAATCCAAGTTATAACCGTATTCGTTTGTCCATCGTTGAAAGGATTTATGAAATTGGTCGAGTATGGACTAAACTAAATGCACCATATTCGTGCTTTTCAGGATTAGGAAAGTGAGATTGAGCTAAGTGAATGAGGTGTACAAACATTTAAAGCTTTTGAAAAAATAAGTAAATCAACTGCTTAATAATATAAAAATAAAAGTTGACCAGTTGGACAGGTATTGGCATTCATTGTGCTGCTATTTACTTAGTCCTTTGCAAAAACACATTTTATAAAACAGTAACACGCGTACTTTTTAGGAACCACGAAAATGAAACACACCACTAATAGAAAGTCTCTTTTAGCTAGCTCTGTAATTTTGGGCTTAGCGACCAACCTTGCTTTTGCGCAAGAAACTGACAAGGATGAATCCGATGTCGAACGAATCGAAATCAAAGGATCTTTAGGAAGTTTGCCTGGGCAAGATGTAGAGTCTGTTTTTGGTTTTGGCAAGTCTTTGTTAGAAACACCTCGGTCTGCATCGACAATAAGCGGTGAATTGATTGAACGCTTTAACGTTACTGACATTGACGAATTGGTCGCTTTTTCTCCAGGTACGTTTACTCAATCATTTTTTGGTGTGGCAGGGTCTTTGGACGTGCGTGGTACGCCTGGCGAGACTTATTTTCGCGGAGTAAGGCGACTCGATAATCCCGGTAACTATCCCACACCCATCGGTGCTTCTAGCCGGATTGATATTGTACGCGGCCCAGCGTCTCCTATTTATGGCCCAGCTAAAATTGGTGGATACTTAAATTTCATCCCCAAATCTGCTCGTTCAAGCAATGGACAGTACTTGGATTCTCCTAAAGGTGAGATTAGCTACACAACAGGTACGTGGGACAAGGCAATTGTGACTGCCGAAGTGGGAGGGCCTAGTGAGATTGCGGGTAAAGAACTCGGGTATTACTTCTACGGTGAGATAGAAAATTCAGGTAGCTATTACGAAAACACGGATACTGACCAAACGATTTTGCAAGCCTCGTTTAATATCGATATTAACGACAAACTTCGCTTCGAATTTGGTGGTATGTATCATGATTTTGATGGAAACCAAGTAGCGGGCTGGAACCGTTTAACACAGGATCTTATCGACAACGGTACCTACATTACCGGAACTGCTCGTCCTCTTGATACTAATGGTGATGGGTCAATTTCACATGACGAATTCACCCCAGTGAGAGGGCAAATAAATCCTTTCATCTTTACCCCCGCAGTTCCATTAAATAGCATTACGGATGACTTTTTTGACCCCTTACAATCGCTAGAGAATGTTGGCACTACGCAACTCGACGGCAGTCAGGTCTTGGTTGCAGCCGATGATACTTTACAAAATGAAGCCATTACGCTGTATTTTGATGCCATTTACGTAACCGATAGCGATTGGGAAATTAAAAACCAATTGTTTTATGACGCCTACGAGAACCTAAACGAAAATGCTTATGGCTTTTCTCAATTCCATGATTCATGGGTGATTGAAGATAAACTCATTTTTGCTAAAGAATTTTATGGCGATGGTTGGGAGACTCAACTTCAACTCTCTCCTTCTATTCGCTATACCGATTTTGAGCACGGCGACGATTTTACCGATGAGTATTTTGATCGACGAGACTTAACCGGTCCTTCGACCGCACTTGACCGTCGCTTATTGGCTACCCGCAGCGGCAGAGATTTTGATAACTTTGATGTGGGCGATTATTTGAATCTTGGCTTTGCTGCGCTAGCCGATATCACTTGGGATTTTGGTTTAAACGTAGTGTTAGGTTTGCGTTATGATCATATTGATATTGATACCACCAGTCGTGAAGAACTATTGCTCTCTGGAACTGTGGGTCAAACGCCCGATATTTCAGCTAGCGGTACTGAAGAGGGGGCATCATGGAACGTGAGTCTTTCATACAAGACGCCGATTGGCTTAATTCCCTACGTGACCGTAGCAGAGCAGGGTACACTAGTAGCTGGTCAAGGTGCTGAAATAGGTGTTGGGCAGCTTGAAGATGGCGCATTTGATGTGTCTGAGTTATTAGAGTACGGTGTAAAAGGCTCGTTCTTAGACGAAACGTTATATGTTGCTCTGTCTATCTACGAGCAAGAGCGCACCGATTTTAACGCTCAAGCCATCGTAACCAACGCAACGACCTTAACTGAAGGCGTGGAGTTTGAGTTGCGATGGGTTGCAACTGAGCAGCTTGTATTGAGTTTAGGTTACACCCATGTTGAAGTCACTAATTTAACAGCAGTTTCTGTTGGCAATCAATTTTCATTCATTGGTGCGGAAGATTTACCCAATGTAAGTGATCCCTCTTTATTGTTCGGTGGTGCCACTATTGGTTTGATCCCTGTTGAAAATGAAAGCCAAGCGCGAAAAGCCGGTATTCCAGAAAACATTTACACGGCCACTGCGACTTACGATTTTCAAAATGGCTTTGCTGTGAACGGCAGTGTTATTGTTGCAGAAGAAACTTTCTCGGGCTTCTCTCAATCGGTTGTATTACCAGACTATACTCTAGTCAATATTGGAGGGGTTTACGAAGCTGAAAATTGGTCGGTTAGTTTAAATATTAAAAACCTAACCGATGAGCGCTATTTTAGAGCAAATTTCCCGGATTTATTTGGCTCGCAAATTGTGCTGCCAGAATTGCCAAGACATTATCAAGCATCGTTCAACTATAAGTTCTAAACCTTTTTTAAGTGACGGATAAGATAATAAGCCTCTTTATAAAAAGAGGCTTATTTGTTTTTAGCAAAAGTGACTAATAGGTAAGCTAAAATGAAGAGCAAAATGACTGTGAAAAAACACCTAAAATTAAGCACATTGCTTATTACTGGCTTGTGTTGGATAGTAAGTTGTCCAGTACTTGCTAAAGCAGAGGCATTGCAAGAGTACGGGCCTAAATATTTTAGTGTTGAGAATGGCTGGACTGCTATCGTCGCGGCTTACGAACCTGAAATAAAAGCCATTGATACTGCATTCTCAAAAACTGAACACGCAAGCATTAAGCAAACGGTCTATTTTCGCGGAGTAAAATATCAACTTGGCGAGTACAAAGGCGAGCCCGTAGTTATTTTTACAACGGGGATCAGTGTGCCCAATGCGGCTATGACCATGCAGATGGCCTTAGACTATTTTCCCATCGATAAAGTAGTAATGATGGGTATAGCAGGGGCAATCAATCCCAACTTCACCCCAGGCGATATTGCCATTCCAGAGCGTTGGTATTTTCATGATGAATCGGTTTATGTAAACCCCGATAAGCTCAAAAAAGACCATTACGTCCTGCCTGATTACTACGAAAACGCGCTTGAATCTTATAAGTTGCGAGAAAAAAGCGACCCTAATGCACCCAAGTACGAAAACTTCGGTTTCATTCACCCGGAGGAAATGGCGGTAATAAAAGAAGGTTGGGAAGCACCTCAACAAATGCCGTACTTTGTTGCTGATAAAGCGCTTGTCGAGATAGCTAGAGAAGTAGCAAAAAATAGCAATATCACTATGCCATCGGGTGCACCTATCAAAATAGAAGTGGGAGGCAATGGCGTCACTGGCTCCGTATTTTTAGATAATGCCGAATATCGCAAATGGTTACGTCATGTGTTTAATGCACAAGTATCTGAAATGGAATCGGCAGCAGTAGGCCAAGTGTGTTTTGTCAACGATGTTGATTGGATCATCATTCGCTCAGTCAGTGATCTCGCAGGCGGGCAGCAAGGCAAAAATGTTGAAAATGTGTTTGATGCAATAGCTTCTGGCACAGGGACTCAGTTTTTGTTGGGGATGTTGGATGGGATTGTGGAGTTGGATGAAAACTGAGTTGCTTAATAGTCTTAACTGCAAGCAACTCAGGTGTCTATCTCAGGAATTGTACTTTAAGGCGCCAGTATTATTCTCTTAATTTAAAGAATAGGGCTTCATCGCTGCTTCAAGTTCAACGTGTTGGTAAGCGCTAGGGGCAAGACTGGGCTTAAACAACTTTTGACTTAGCTGCTCATATTGATAAGCTAAATTTAGCAACAGCATTTCTTGGTATTTCCCGCTTACAAAGCTTAAGCCTATTGGTAAGCCTTTCATTTTCCCCATGGGCACACTAACGTGCGGATAGCCTGATATAGCCGCTAGCCATCCTGCGCCTGCGAATCCTCCAGGGAAACTATCACCATATATAGGGTCAATTAAAAAGGCGGGTGTTTGGGAAGGGAAAATCAAGGCATCAACATCGTTTTCTTGTAACAATCTATCAATGCCATCTTCTCGAGTGGCTTTGAGTAAGAATTGTCGGTTTTGGAGGTATTCTTCATCATAACCCGTTGTGTTTAAGGCTTGTTCAAACAAGCTTTGACCAAACAAAGCAAGTTGGCGTTGATTTGTGTTATTGAAAGCGATAAGCTGTTGTAAATTGCGATTACGCACTGTCTTTGGCGTTGAAGACAAGTAGTTATTTATCTCGTGTTTAAATTCAGACAGTAATAGGGGTAAGGTTTTATCCCAAAATCCATCAGGCATTTCTAGGGTGTCTATTTCTACAAATTCTACCCCTTGTAATTTAAGACTTTCTATTGCTGCATTAAAAGCCGATATGATTTCGGGGTGCTCACTTTGTACAGCACGTAAAACACCAATGCGCTTTCCTTTAATTGATTCGTTAAGCCCTAATGAATAGTCTTTTTTCATTTCATCAGCGTGAGCCGTAGCCGTGTCTGCCGAGTCAGTACCCGCCATTATACTTAGCATCAAAGCAGCATCTTTTACGCTTCGTGTCATGGGTCCTGCCGTATCTTGCGTAACGGATATAGGCACTATATGAGTACGAGAAAGCAGCCCTACTGTTGGTTTAACACCCACTATTCCATTCATTGTCGATGGGCAAATAATAGAGCCATTGGTTTCAGTGCCAATAGCCAATGGCGCAAATTGAGCGGCAATTGCTGCCCCTGAACCAGAAGAAGAGCCGCACGGCGAGCGATCTAAACTGTGAGGGTTTCGCGTTTGTCCGCCAACGGCGCTCCAACCACTTATTGAGTCATTATCTCTAAAATTGGCCCATTCTGATAAGTTTGCTTTCGCCAAAATTATTGCACCCTCAGCTTTTAATCTTGCAATGATTGGCGCATCTCGTCCAGTATCATTTCTGATCAATGCCAATGAACCCGCGGTGGTTGGCAGCTCACTGGTTTCAATATTATCTTTAACGATTATTGGTATTCCGTGTAAACGACCCATGATTTTTCCATTTTTAAGTTGCACGTCACGCTCTTTAGCAACTTGGATGGCATTAGGATTAATTGATATGATCGCTTGTACACTTGGGCCTTTGCGGTCAAGTGCGGCGATTCGCTCTAAATAAGTGCTGACTAAACGTTCTGAAGTTATTTGCTGGTTAAGGATTAACTCTACCTGCTCAGACGCGCTAAGGTCTATTATGTCAGTCTTTTTGATTACATGATGATCCGCAGCAAAAATAAATGAAGAGAAAAAAACAAATAGTGATGTAATAAGCGCATTTGACGGCTTAGCTGTCTTATGATGTAAAACCATAGGTTTACCTTAAAATTTAAAAGCGATAAACAAAACAGCGAGCCGAAGCTCGCTGTTAATTCTTATATATTTTCAAGTGTTTAGAATCTGTGATTCAACCTAATTGAAAATCTTCTGCCTAGTTCTTCATCCACACCAAAATGTCCAAACGCATCTGCGATTGCGCCTGCTTCATCTGGTCTTCTGTCAAACACATTGAGAATGTTGGCTTGAATTGTAGTGTTCTCAGTCACGTTATAGCCGATACTTACATCGTGCAAGAAACGCGCGTCGGTTTCATTACTAAAACTTCCCGTGAATACATCAACTTCATCTCCGTTGCTTAAAGCACCAGTGAATGAGCTGGTTTGCTCGATTGGTGCATACACTATCTGTTCAAGAGAATCTACCAACACCGAACTTTGCCAACGAACACGCCAGTTAATGCGTAAGTCATTAAATGTATAGTCGATGTCAACCGTACCAATCCAATCAGGGTCAGTAAAGTCGCCCACATCTTCTGTGACTTCTGAAGCAGCAGTTGCTTGGAACTCGTTCGTAATATTGTGTTGGCTTTGTGAACGAATTTCTATTTCACCTAAATAAGTGCTGGAATCACCACCAAATAAGTTAAATGCTTCAGAGACTTCAAAATTATAGAAGATATTAAATGCTACAGATTCAAAGGTAGAGAAGGCTACGTTTGCAGGTTGTGATGATGCAGAGATAACTTGGAAGTTTTCATCTCGCACAAAAGTATTACACGCAGGTTCATTCGGGAAATCATTCGAATCAAAACATGTTGCAGCTAGGATCTCAAAATCAACATCATTAATAGAATCTTCAATTTCAAGATTATAATAATCGACGGTAACTTGAAGGTTCTCAACAAAGGTAGGCGTAAATACAAGACCGACAGAATACGCTTTGCTAGTCTCTGGATTAAGGTCTGGATTACCAGACAGGATGCCACCTGCTATTGTCCCGTCTTGGATGTCTGAGCGGAATGTTGAAGTATCGATACCAATCGAAGCACAGTTTGCTGCACGTACGTCAGGATTTGGACCCAAGGTAACCGATCTTTCATCACAGGGATCAGCACCATCTATAAATGCCTGATTCTGTGGGAAAAACAACTCATTAACGTCTGGGTTTCTAAATGCCGTCGCGTAAGTTCCTCGAACTGCTACATCATCAAGTATTTCCCATCGAAGACTAGCTGAGTATACGTTTTCATCAACCGAGCGGTCATTAAAGCCTCGAGGGGCTTCCGTATTAAATTCTTGATTTCTAAATGCACCTGTTAGTTCGAGCGCCTTGATCAATGGAATATCCATATCGTCTGAGATAAGAGGAACAATAAATTCCGCATAATACTCTGAAGTGCTGAAACCACCAGAAACAGGTCGTGCAATTGCTGTACGAGTAATGGGTACACGTGCGCCAACAGCAGGGGTAAAGTCACTATCTTCCAGACGAGACTCATACCCGATAACAAAATCTAAAGGACCAGCAGGCAATTCAAGCAAGGTACTACCAATGTTGAATGTGTATACAACCTGGCGATTGCTTGAAGAAGAAATCTGCTGACCGCCAGTGATGAACTCAAGTGCTTCTGGAGAAGCCGTTTGACCAAATAGGCTTAAAGGCACACACCCGTCTAGGAATGGCAGGTCTTCATCAACCAAACCTGAGCCACTAGCTCTGTCGTTAAAACCAGTCAAAGTGTTGGCAGCTAAATCTGCATAGGCACCACAAATGATGTCTCCACGGCCAAAGTTAGCTGTAAAGCCACCGTTTGAGTTTTGTAAGGCGACCAAAGCTGCATCAAGATCTGGTAAATCATCAGTTGGATCTTCTGGGTTTTGTAACCTAATTTGCTCTAGAAGGGTGTTGTCTACTCTTCTTGCATCAACTGCATTCAAAAAACGACCATCAACGATACCCGTTGTTCTAACTTCTATATCTGACTTACCTACAACAACGCCAAAGTCCCAAAACCATTCTCTGTCCGCAAGTTCGAAATATCCTTCGACGATATTAGAAACACGCCATGTTTGGGTTTCGTTAGAGTTTGCACCTAGACCAACAAGATCATTATTGAATCGAACGATACCGAAGGTTTCGCCCACACCAGCATCAACTAAAGTTTGTCTTGCTTGACCAGATAAGAAAGGATTGTCAGTTCGAACTGTTATATCAGCAGATGTTCCGGGGAAGAAACCAGTTTGAAAACCGCCTTGGTTAACTAATTCGCTTCCTTCGGTGTTTGCATATAAGAAATCTTGTTTGAAGGTGATGTCTTCTGTAATTTCATATTTGAAAGCTGAAAAAGCATTAAATCGCGTAACTGGTGACCTAATTTGATTTACGCTATCGAAAAAATCGGCACTACACGTATCTCTACCTTGAGTCAATAGGTTTCTATCTGCGCGGTTTCCTGGTTGGCACTGCTCTACGTTACCGTCTTGAGTAAATTGGTAAAAATTACCGTCTGGAAATGCACCCACCCCTCTGTCAGGTAAAAAAGCGCCCGTTGGTGTTGGTGAACCAAATTCAGAGAAAAGCTGAAGCTGAAGGTCTCTTTGGGTAATATGAATAGAGCGCCGGTCGTCTGTATCTAAAATACCGTCTCCATTAATATCGTCGATGTTTCCATCGCCGTCAAAGTCGACAAAGCGTGAAACGGTTGTATCTGCATCGCTACTTCCATTACACAAAAAATCTTGGTCGCAATCTAGCAACCCTGAATCGTCAGTGAATTCGATCCCGAAAACAATATTACCTTTTCCATTTGAAAAGTTACCGCCTGCTAAAGTACTTATTTGAAAGCTATTTGCATTGCGGTTTTCATTATCACCGTATTGTGCGGTAACTTCAAAGCCTTCATAGTCGTCTTTTAAAATAACGTTTACGGTACCGGCTATTGCATCTGCACCATAAATGGCAGCTCCCGTTAAAGGTGTTATTTCAATGCTCTCAACTAGCGCGGTTGGAATCGTGTTTAAATCCACTTCAGAACCACCAAGACCAGCGGAAGTACCACTCACTAATCGGCGGCCATTAACAAGTGTAAGTGTTCTTTGTGTTCCTAAATCAAAAAGGTTCACACTGTTTTGGCCAGCGGTAAATCCGTTTTGTCCGCCTAGTGGTGTCTGGTTTCCACCAAAAAGTGGAGATTGGCCGAGCACATCAGCAACGTTCGTAAAACCGCGAACGTCGATTTCGTCGTCGTCGAATGCGAATACCGCGGCGGCTTCACTCACTTCTTGTCTGCGAATCCGAGAACCCGTTACTTGGATTTTTTCAACCACTGTAGATTCTGCACTGGGATTAGTTGGCGCTTCCTGTGCGATTGCGGAAGATGCTATTGCGGCAGCGCCTGACAGCATCGAGCCAAAAAGCAATTTTTCCATTGCTTTTGCTACTTTCGATTTTCTCATTTTTATTCTCCGAATCTGACTGGAAGTTCAGATTTGTGTTTCCTGGATTACATCTGTCGGGTGGAGGTTTGACGTAGGAAAAACCTCATACCTAACGTTATTTAGCACTTTCATGCTAGCAAACAAAGAAAAAATGTAAAAGTCTCTTACAATTCATTGGTAGCTTCGTTGGCACTTTCGAATCTTAAAGCTGAAATTATTACTGGTGAAATAAATAATCATGTAAGTTTTTGTTAAATATGTTTTTTTATGAACTTTTTTGATTAAACCAGAAAAAGATTGGGCCTTGTTAGATTTCTAGGTGTATATTTTTGTTTACGATTTTGTTTCTAACGACTTTATCTCAAATGAAATATATTTGAACTATTTAATTTATTTGTAACAAAACCTTTTTTGTTATTTACTCATTGTCGATTCTTTTAACTTTAAAGCTGCGCTTTGATGCAGCTCTTCTTAAGTAAAAAGCCCCTAGTGACTCTGAACGAATAATCACTTTTTCGCCAACTTTAGGTAAACCTGCTTTCCCACCTTCTGTTTTTTCCCAAACTTGTCCGTTTTCGAGAACAAATTTTAATCTCCTACCTTTCATTTCAATCAAATCCACAATTGTTGAATGTAATTCTCCGTTCAATATCGTTGTGTTTGAGCGGGATTGGCCTGTTGAGGTGTTCTTGACACGTCCGAATTCTTCAATTTTTTCTGTGGTTGCTATAATTTCCGACTTCGGAACGGATTTTTGATTGGAACTGCCCTTTGGAGATGTTCGCGATGGACTATATGATCGGTTTGTTATTTGTTTTCCGTCGTAAGCTTTTAGTTCCTTTACCGCCTCATCAAAACATATTAGTCTCTTTAAACTGTTCTTCGTCTCTGAACATGTAACAAGCTCATCTATTACAGATTGACTCATTGCCAATTGATGATGGAAAAATACATAGGTTAGTAAGATTCCAGCTACTACTTTGTTTTTCATAAAAATCTCTATTTTTTTAGTGGAGGCGTTAATAAAGAAAATGAGTCTTTAATTAACATATGTGATCAACGCCATTTAAACTTTCTGTCAAATAATTCGGTTAAGCTATATGTAGGAAAAGTTTGATATCACCTATTTTTGTAAGGATATAAAGTTTTGTTACAAATGTCCTAGAAAAAATCATGGAACGATATCAAAGATACTCTCATACTAATCAAGTATAAACTGTACGTCGATGCAGTTGATAGTGGGTGTCAGTTTGTTAATTTAGTAAAACAATATCTTATCTCAGTAACGAAGGTTTATTTAAGGATAAAAAATGAAGAATGGTATCACAGCAAAAATTTTAGCTTTTGGTTTAGTGATTTTTTATGGTTCGGCGTTTGCCCAGAGCTCGGAAAAGGCTCTAATCTCAGAAAAGAAGAGCGCAATCGCAAAGAAAAAAGAAAATGTTGAGCGTATAGAAGTTGAAGGTAACAGGCCGAAGTTATATTACAAAGGAGAGTATAGAAAGCACCAAAAAGAATTTATCACGATGTTTAATCAGCTAGTTGATAACAGTGAAATGGAAGTGATTTGTGATACTGAAGCGCAAACAGGAAGCAGGGTACGTAAACAGAACTGTCAACCCAGATTTATCAAAACCATCATGGCTCAAGAAACACAACGCGAACTGTCTCAAGGGAGAAGTTTAACGCAAGCAGCAAATGTTGGTGAAAGAAACAAAGTTAAACGCAAAATCCTCACAGAATATAAAAAGTTTAAAAAGCTTACAGAACAATTACTCAATGAAAATCCGGAATTAGCCAATCATTATCAAAATATGGAGTCGGCATTAACAAAATTAGAAGAGTTCGATAAAAAATAGTGTTTATGGCTTGGGTATTGCCCAAGCCATAACATTTTTATTTGATAACTTTTCATTGAATCCCCACTAATGCCTCTGTATCAAATCTTTAATTACACAAAATTCACAGCTATACTACGCACCGCGATAAATAGCGATAAATAAAATATTAAATTAAAGGACAAAGAGTGAATCCTATTACTACTTCTTTTCAGTATGGACAGCATACTGTTACATTAGAAACAGGCGTGATTGCACGCCAAGCTACCGCAGCAGTGCTAGCAAGCATGGACGATACATCAGTATTGGTGACTGTGGTTGGGAAAAAAGACGCAAAACCCGATCAAGACTTTTTCCCATTAACGGTTAATTATCAAGAAAAGACCTATGCTGCGGGTAAAATACCGGGCGGTTTTTTCAAACGTGAAGGTAGACCCAGCGAGAGCGAAACTCTGATTGCGCGTCTTATCGACAGACCTATTCGTCCATTGTTCCCAGAAGGTTTCAAAAACGAAGTACAGGTAGTGGTTACCGTGGTCTCTGCTAACCCGGATATTCCAACCGATATTATTTCTCTCATTGGTACATCTGCTGCATTAGCTATTTCAGGTATGCCATTCAATGGTCCAGTGGGTGCGGCTCGAGTGGGTTACGCAAACGGCGAATACATTTTAAATACACGCATTGAAGAACAGCCAAGCAGTCAGTTAGATTTAGTTGTTGCTGGCACACAAAGCGCAGTATTAATGGTTGAATCTGAAGCTGACGTGTTATCTGAAGATGTGATGCTAGGTGCAGTCATGTTTGGTCACGAACAAATGCAAACGGTGGTAAATAACGTCGCAGCATTTGCAGAAAAAGTCGGCACAGAAAAGTGGAGCTGGCAGGCTGAAGCTGAAAATACTGAACTTAAGACAAAAGTCAGTGAGCTTGCAAAAGAAGGTATGACAGAGGCTTATCAAATTTCAGACAAGCTAGCGCGTAAAGACGCAGTAACGGCTGTTACCGAAAAAGCGTTAGCGGCTTTACTTGAAGCTGATCCCGAACAAGATCAAAAAGAAGCACTCGACCTACTTCACGACTTGGAAAGTGATGTAGTGCGTTCGCGTATTCTTGCAGGAGAGCCACGTATTGATGGTCGTGATCCTGCTATGATCCGTGCCCTCGATGTCGCAACGGGTGTATTGCCTCGTACTCATGGTTCTGCGGTATTCACCCGTGGTGAAACGCAAGCACTAGTGGTTGCGACTTTAGGTACAGAACGCGACGCACAAATGATTGATGAGCTTCAAGGAACTCGGAACAGTCGATTTATGTTGCACTACAACTTCCCTCCTTATTGTGTGGGTGAAACAGGTATGATTGGCTCGCCGAAACGCAGAGAAATCGGTCATGGCCGGCTTGCCAAGCGTGGTATTCAAGCTGTTATGCCTGATGAAGCCGATTTCCCTTACGTAGTCCGTGTGGTATCTGAAATCACCGAATCTAATGGCTCATCTTCTATGGCATCGGTTTGCGGTACGTCTCTTGCTCTTATGGATGCAGGTGTTCCGATTAAAGCATCAGTGGCTGGTATTGCCATGGGCTTGGTGAAAAATGATGAAAATTTCGTTGTTCTATCAGATATTCTTGGTGATGAAGATCACCTAGGTGACATGGATTTCAAAGTGGCAGGTACGACTAACGGTATCACCGCACTTCAAATGGATATTAAAATTGAAGGTATAACTAAAGAAATTATGCAAATTGCGCTGAAACAAGCAAAAGAAGCGCGTTTACATATTCTTGGCGTAATGGACGAAGCCATTGGCGGACACAGAGAAGAGTTATCTGATTTTGCACCGCGTATCTACACGCTTAAAATCGACCAAGACAAGATACGTGATGTCATTGGTAAAGGTGGCGCAATGATCCGTCAAATTACCGAAGAGTCAGACACCAATATCGAAATTGAAGACGACGGAACGATTAAAATCTTTGCGACAGAGCGAGCTAAAGCCGACATTGCAATTAGCAAAATAGAGCAAGTGACCGCTGAAATCGAGGTAGGAAAAACCTATAATGGTAAGGTGACCCGTATTGTCGATTTTGGTGCTTTTGTAGAAGTACTTCCGGGTAAAGAAGGCTTGGTGCATATTTCGCAAATAGCCCACGAGCGTGTCAATAAAGTAACTGACTATTTAAAAGAAGGCCAGCAGGTTGACGTAAAAGTGATGGAGATTGATCGTCAAAATCGCGTGCGTTTAAGCATAAAAGAATTGCTTGAAAAACCACAGCCTGAAAAAGCTGACGATAGCGCAGACGCTGAAAAACCCAGCTCAGCTGAGTAATAAAAGCGGTCAACTAATATAAAAAAGGGCGGAAACGCCCTTTTTTATTTACTCACCTTTTTTATTTAATCAATAACGGGCTAGTGTGTAAGAGTAAATTAGCTTATGTTGAGAGCAAGGAGGCAGTCTCTTTATTGAAAAG
>CAYSDZ010000038.1:13596-26677 GCA_964429915.1 uncultured Alteromonas sp. | reverse complement strand
ACCTACTCATTCGCAGTAGGTGGGACTTTGAAAATGAGGAAATAGTGCGCGGTGTTCGGGCGCAGGAGAATGTGTTTAATACGTGATAGTTTAATTATTCTTGCATTCGCGGTAGAGAGCAACAATTGATTGATTCGAAAGAAGCAGGCGGTAGAACCGGTCTTGAAAATACAGCTAACTCAATCAGAGGAGTCAGTGTAAGCAATCCTCTAGGTTGTGTTTATTGGTTGGATTCAAATTTAGCCTTTGGCCCACTTGCATCTTACACAGGACTGGTACCAGAACAATGCGAACTATAATTGATGACGATATGCTTTGCCCCACCATCCCGAAAGAATGTTATGCAAGTTATGATGGGTGGTGTGATCCAGGACCACTATCTTCTTTTGATTGTAACTTGAATGCAGTCGCTTCTGGATACCAAGACATTGAGGAAGTGAAGGACTACGAATTTGGGTATATACATCAAACGGCTAAGGTAACCTCATTTTGGGTTGAGCATTTACCTCTGTTGCAAAAACTCAAGTATGTTCGTATAAAAGGTATAGTGTCTTTGCCTCTAATAGAGGCATTGTCTCAAATTCCGTCGATTGAGAAATTAGACATTCGCTCATATTCGTCGCCAACTATCGACCCTTTATTGCGCTTGAAGAATTTAAGCCACCTGTTTTTGTGGTACAGCAAAGCAGAGTTAGATTATTCGAGACTCGCAGAATTACCTAATTTACGCGTGTTGACTTTAGCTTTCCCTGCAAAAATAAAAGATATTGATGCTATCAGTGCATTTAAAGATAGTGCCCTACGCAGTTTGTTTTTGTCCTTTTCTTCAGTGACTGGCGCTGGAGCAGTAACAACTATGCAACCTTTGCAACACCTTAAGAAATTGGAATATTTGTTATTTGGAAACATTAAAGCTAAAGATAAATCCTTAGCGTTTTTAGAGCAGATGCCAAATTTAAAATCACTATGCACTATGGATAACATCAAGCAATGGAACGTTAGAAACTAACATAAGTTAAATTAAGAGGCTGTACTTCGGTTAAGTTTCTTGAAGTAAGACGATTAATTGATAAAATAGAGCTGTCGGTTGCTTTTAAACAGCAATCCCGTTACCAAGGGGTGCCAAACGCTTGGCTGAGATTGGTTAATCCAAAACCCTTATACCTGATCCGGATAATACCGGCGTAGGAATGGTTATTGTTTTTGACATCCGTTTTTGACATCCATTGTACTGCCGCAAAAACCGGCTCTTTTCCGTATACCTACGAAGAGAACCACATGACAAACCATCACAATTATCTTGCAGCATGTTTAACTTTAGCGCTGTCTGGCGTTTCACTTTCAGCTAATGCACAAGACACCAAACAAATTGAACGCATTGTTGTTACCGCTGATTTTCGCGATCAAAGCCTACTCGATTTATCTAATAGTGTCACTGTGATCGATCAAACCGTAATTGAACGAAGAGGGGCCAATCATTTAGAGCAATTGCTTAACTTTGCCCCCAACGTAAATTTTACCGCCGGTGCTTCTCGCGGTCGGTTTTTTCAAATCCGCGGAATTGGTGAAAGAAGTCAGTTTATCGATCCGGTGAACCCTTCTGTTGGCTTACTGATCGATGGAATCGACTTTACTGGACTAGGGCTTGCAGCTAACACCCTAGATGTGCAGCAAGTTGAAGTATTTCGTGGTCCTCAAGGCACACTTTACGGCGCCAATGCCTTGGCAGGGCTTATCAATATCAAAACCAACGATACGACCGACTACTTTTACAGCAAAATCGGCGCTGAAGTCTCTGAATTTGGCGGCCAAGTGATAGACGGAGTCGTCAGTGGGCCTATCGGTGAAAAAGTCGGATTTCGTCTCGCCGCGCAAAGCCTAAGAAGCGACGGCTTTACTAACAACACATTTTTGCAAAGAGACGATACTAATAATATTGACGAAACCACGTTGAGAGGCAAACTGTCTGTTCAGGTAAATGATGATTTAGATGTCAATTTCACTGCCTTCTACCTCAATGCCGATAATGGCTATGATGCTTTCTCGCTAGAAAACAACCGTGAAACACAATCTGACCAACCGGGGCGTGATACTCAACGTTCATGGGCTGGTGCTATCACCGCACTATGGTCTGGAAATGATGCTGTTAATGTTGAAGCTACACTCAGCGGTGTTACCACAAGTAGCCTTTATAGTTTTGACGAAGATTGGAGCTTTATCGGTGCTTTTTCTGACGACTTATTTCCGTATAGCTCTGCTGATAGCTTCGATAGAGACAGAGACAATTTCATTATAGATGTGCGCGCGCTTTCTAAGGAAGGGCATACTCTTTTTAATGGCTCAACATCGTGGGTAGCAGGCCTTTATCACAGAAACGAAACGGAAGATTTATTACGTGTCAGATTTGACGACCTCGCTTTTGACGGAGATTTTTCCAACGATTTTGACACTGCCAACACCGCGTTATATGGTCAGCTTAATACTCGATTGTCAGACACGGTTAACTTAATAAGCGGCCTTAGAGTGGAATATCGCGAAGCCGATTACGCTGATTCCTTAGGCGTAGATCGTTCAGTTAATGAAACATTATGGGGCGGTAGCATCACGCTAGAATATCGTCCGCAAGATAACACCCTATTTTATGCCTTGGTCTCTCGCGGTTTCAAAGCAGGCGGTGTTAATGGACAGATTATTTCAGCATCAGAACGAAACGCTTTCATCCCTGATTCCACCTTTTTCTTTGACACAGAAACTTTAGTGAACATTGAATTTGGACTAAAAAGCTTGTGGTTAGATGACAAACTTCAAACGCAGGTATCGTTGTTCCATCAAGATCGCAGCGATGCGCAGGTGAGTCAGTCTATTTTTAATTCCGATGACTTTTCATTCGATGAGTTTTTGGATAACGCATCCGCTAACGCTGTGGGGCTGGAGCTTGAAGCGATTTATGCCGCATCGGACCGTGTGAATGTCTATTTCAGCTTGGGTTTACTAAACGCAGAGTTTGACGATTTCGAAACCTTCTCACATGTTGATGCTAGAACCGCGCTTGCCCCCATCAATTTAGTAGGCAGAGATATCGCTCAAGCGCCTAACTATCAGTTCACTATCGGAAGTGATATTTATCTGACTGATAAATTAACGTTAAATATTGAGCTTGAAGGAAAAGACGAGTATTTTTTCTCTAACGGGCATAACGACAAAGCCGATGCTTTCGAATTATTGAATATGCGGTTAACGTATCAACTCGACGATTGGCAAATTGCAATCTGGGGAAGAAACCTCACCGACGAAGATGTACAAACGCGTGGATTTTTCTTCAGTAACGAATTTGGTAACAACCCAGGTAATGGCTATGCACCTGAGCCTTATTATCAATTTGGTGAGCCGCGTATTTTGGGTATGAATGTAAGCTACGAATTTTAAGGCAAACAGTATTGTGCAACAAAAAAGATGGGAAGCATGGTTTGAAAATCGTCGGTATGGCCTTTTTCACAGGCAAATCATCTTTTTAAGTGGTAGCCCAACCTGGGCTACCCAACAAGCGCTTGCATTAACAGAGATAGCCAAAAAATCAGGTTACTCTCGCGCATCATGGGTAGGCAATTCCTCGGCTTTTACCGTAAGAGGGTTGCCCTTTAAACAATTTAAAAAATTACTTGGTCAAGAATGCGATATCGGCGTATTTAACGCACATGACGGTATTTTCCCAAGTGCCTTACTGGCCCTTTCTGGCACGATACGGGCCAATGGTTTACTGTTAATTTGCTGTCCAACTTGGGTCGATTGGCCTCTCTCCCCGTCATCAACGAACGAACGATTGATTAGCCATGGTTATAGCAGTAGTTACAGTCATTTCATATCAACGTGGCAAGAAATTGCTGAGCGAGATCCTTCTATCAGCATCTTTCAAGAACATCACCAGAATGACACCCTACCATGTAATGCTCCAATTACAAAAACGCCAAACCCATCCTTAGCAAAATTTGCTAGCCGTGACCAAGAGCGTGCTTTTACAACTGCCATTGAATCAATGCACTACGAGAACATCGCAATTGTTGCCAAGCGAGGAAGGGGAAAATCGACTTTACTCGGTATGTTAGCGGATGAATTTACAGCAAACGGTCGAAATGTCCGGTTTTGCACATCATTGAAGAATAACGTTAAAACAGCACTGGATCACAGCAAATGTAGTGCTGTATATAGCTGGTATGCGCCTGACGATACAAGCTTGGATACAGACACCGATGTCTTGTTTATTGACGAAGCAGCCAACTTGCCTGTTGCTTCACTATTAAGGCTAACTAAGCTATGTAAACAATTTGTAGTGGCCACGACAACCGATGGTTACGAAGGTACTGGACAAGGTTTTATTAATAAATTACTACCAAAATTAAAGCAAGATAAGTCTTTACTACCATTAAAAACGATTGCCATGAGACAACCTTTGCGGTATTCCGAAGATGATGTGTTAGAACAACACTTTGATGCACTGTTTTATCTAAACCCGGCGATGACGCATTTCAGTGCTCCTCCCTGCGTTAATGCACTAAGCGCAAAGATAATCAAAAATAAACAATTACTACCGCATTCTGAATTACAAGAATGCATGAGTTTATTAAGCCTGTCTCATTATCAAACGTCTCCAGACGATACGATACGGATGATGGATTCGCCTGACCACTTCTTAGTGACGCTAGCTTCAAATAGCCAATTAATTGGAGTTGCAGTAATTATCGAAGAAGGCAATGGCAAACTGTTTCCTCTAGAGGAGGATATTGCTTCGGGTGAACGCAGGCCAAAAGGGCATCAACTAGCACAAAAACTCAGTCTATTACTGAGCGATGCTAATGTGCTGAAACAAAAGATATGGCGAATAAATCGCATTGCCGTCAATCCTTCAATTCAAAACCAGGGGTTTGGCTCTCACTTAATCAAAGGTATTGAGGCAATCGCATTACAACAACATGTCGATTTACTGGGAGCCTCATTTGGGCAGAACGAAAAAACAACGCGATTTTGGCTTAACAACAACTTCAAGCCTGTCTACTTAGGAAACTCCGCAGACAAAAGTACCGGTGAAACGGCTTTATTCGTGTTGAAAGCGCTCTCTAGACAAGCCTCTCCGATTCTTACTCTTGCTTATGGATCTTATATATCTGAGGAATATGAAAACAACGACGAGCATTCACAACTAGATAAGATAAATCGCAAGAAAATACTAGATTACGTGAACGGCTCTCGCTCTATTCACCATATGGGGAACGCTTTGACACATTGGTACCAACTACATAGCCACGATTTAATGAAATATGCTCAAGTAAGTGAAGAAACTGAAAAATGCGTTGCATTACTAAAACGTAAATGGATAAACAAAGACAGTGACTTATCACTTATTCAAAACTTTAGATATAAAGGCCAGAAAAAACTATACCAAGCGTTGTATGACGCATTTTCACAATGTTATTGGTATATTGCTTCTCTGTAAGAGGTGTGAGAGCTAAGGCGCAATAAAAAAGCTCCCGAAGGAGCTTTTTTATAATTTAATGCCTTTGTTCTTAGCTTTGGTTTCAATATAAGGAACCCATGCATTTGCATTTCGCCTTACACGTTTGTCTTTCTTCGCTTCCTGAACATGGACATAAGCTTGCTTATAGTCGCCTTTATAGAAGTGAGCTTCCATAAGCGCGTAGTGAACTTGAGCAGCATCTTCTGAACCATTAGCTAACGCAGCTTCAAAAGCTTTAATTGCACTCTTATACTGTTCTGCTACGAGCAATAACGTGCCCTGCTTTTGATATAAATCAGGGTCGGAAGACAACTTAGCAGCCTCACCATACACTCGCGCAGCTTCCTTGTAGTCACGTGCTTGATGATACGCATTAGCCAAGCGAGACAGCATATCTTTATCTCTGTCTATATCACCCGACTTGATATGTTTCTCAAGTATCTCCGCTGACTTGTGAGGAATACCGGAGGCACCATACAATTGAGACAGCGTTTGAAATTCACTTTTCTTGCTTAAGTAACCCGCATTATAAGCAATTTCAAAAGCAGAAAGTGCCCTTGCATAGTCTTCACTTTGCAAGTAAAACGAGCCTAACTGAGACCACCACCTTGGTTCCTCTGGGAAAGTCTCAACTAACGCTTCAGCAACTGCAACTGCTTCGGGCCACATTTTTCGCTCATAAAACGCCTGAAGTTTAAGAACATAAGGGTTCTTATTAGGCTTTTCATATAACGCAATCGCCTTATTAGCAGGATCTACGATTTTGGCGTACTCCTCAGACTGATAATACGCGTTAGCGATTCGCGTATATACATCTGCGTCTTCCTTACAAGTAAATTTCATCCACTTGTTGTAGTACTTAACTGCAGAATCAAGATTCGACTCTTGCATACTCAAATCACCAATCAACTTCAGCAATGAAGCGTGCTCAGAATCATTGAGCTTTTTAGGTTCGGCGGCCTCAATTAAATACTTAAGTGCACGCTCACCCTCACCTTCCTGACCGGCTAGTATATTACCTAAAAACCGCTTTACAAAAGCACCATCGAATTCATCGTCCGTTTTAATGCCTTCGAGAATTTTAACGGCTTCAGGAATATTGTCTTCATTATAAGCGTCTAATGCAGCACCCACTTTCTTTCCGACACTCTGGCCGGGCAAGTTAGTTTTACCACGCTCATAGCCGGGGCAAATAACAGGACCAACAGGAGCTGTTGGCGCGTTTTTCTGGCCTTGCTGAGCGTAAACGCCTGTGCTTGAAACTGTCAGCCCAAAACTCAAAATTGCGCTACACATTAAAGAGCGTTTGAATAATAACTTCATCTCTACTCTCCCAATTTAAAATCTAGCTGAACAGTTTGACCAAATTGCTTAACGGCCTTTCCACCTTCTATTTTAGGCTTGTACTTCCACTTGGCTAGCGCTCTTCTCGCTTCACGATCGAAAATACGTCTAGGTTCAGCGTCGACGACTTCTATATCTTCAACACCACCCTGCTCGTTTATCGTAAACGACAAGCGAACCCAGCCTTCTTTGCCATCTCTAGCGGCTTGAGGAGGATATTTAGGATCTATCCTAACGATAGGTGTAGCTTCACCATCTTGGCGCAACGCACCCACACCGCCCAAGTTGACGTTTACACCACCCGTATCGACAGACGGTACGTTTAAGCTAAAACCGTCTGAATCTGGCTCAGCTGCATCAGGTTCTGTCGGCTGAACTTTCGGTGGCTGTTGAGGTGGAGGCGGCGGCGGCGGCGGAACTCGAGTCCGAGTTTGCGTTTCGTCATCCGGCTCCTGCATTACCACATCAATGACTGGTAATTCCGGCACGTCATCAGCTGGACGATCTGAATTTTCTATGATTTTAGCCATCATAAAAAACAAACCGAATGCAACTGCACCGCCTATTAGAATGGAGATAATGATTCTCATATTAACTCCCCTTAGCCGCTACAGAAATACGCTTAACACCTGCTGCTTTCACTTGATCCATCACTTCTACAACAATACCGTGCTTAGCTTTAACATCACCTTGAATGATCACGTAGTCGGTAGGTTGTTCCCTCAACAAGCGTTCAATGTTTGCACGAACGGCATCAACCTCTACTTGGCCTTTATCAAGCCACACGTCACCATCTTCTGTTACTGCAATAAATATATTTGCGTTCTTGTGAAGCGAAGCTCTACTGGCATCAGGCTTATTGACCTCTATACCTGCTTCCTTTACAAAAACAGTGGTTACGATGAAGAATATCAACATGATAAACACAACGTCGAGCATTGGTGTCATGTCAATTTCCGCATCTTCTCCCTCAGTTCTGACTTTTCGAGCCATAATTTCTCTCTCTAGTGATGCGGCAAGCTATCGATTAGCTTCTCACGCGCCATTTTAACTCTTGCCTCAAGGCGAGCGCTAAAAAACAAGCCTGAAAGGGCCGCTACCATACCTGACATGGTGGGAATAGTGGCTTTCGAAATACCCGCAGCCATCAACCGAGCATTACTTGTGCCCTGAGTTGCCATGGTATCGAAAACTCCAATCATTCCAGTCACTGTACCTAACAATCCAATTAATGGGCACATTACTACCAATGTTTTTATGACAACGATACCTGCATTTAAATCATCAGATGCTTGTGAAATCCAATAGTCACGAATTCTATGCGCATACCATGAGGTAGTATCTTGGCGATTATCCCATTTAGTGATGATATCTTTCTTCACCTTAGGAAAAACCGATGCCAAGTACCAATAGCGCTCAATCATTAAAATCCACATAAGAAAGAGCGCGGCAGCAACTACGTAAAGTACATCGCCGCCGGTAGCGATAAAGCCCCTGACAGATTCCCATAATCCGTAAAGGCTAGACATATTATGCTTTCTCCGACTCTGCGTGAGTGGCAATGATACCTGCCGTTTGCTCATCTAGAATATGAACAATAGATTTTGCTCTTGAAGCAACCAAGCTGTGCATTAAGATAAGCGGTAAGGCTGCGATAATACCCTGCGCGGTAGTGGTTAATGCTAACGAAATACTACCCGCCATTTGACGTGGGTCACCAGTACCGAACAATGTAATCGTTTGGAACGTAGCAATCATACCGATTACCGTACCAAGTAGACCCAGTAACGGTGCAATCGCAGCAAAAATCTTAATGACGTTGATTCCGCTGTCAATGCTCGGTAACTCTTTGAGGATAGCTTCGTCCAACTTAAGCTCAAGCGATTCTACATCAGCTTTTTTGTTTTCGTGATAAACCGCTAAGATTCGGCCAAGAGGATTGGCGCTACTGGGTGAAGAGGTATTCTTAAGCTGTGAGCGAATCTTACCGCCAACCAAGGTAAGGGTACTAATTTTGTAAAACCCGATTAATAAACCGATAATTAGCATGCCCGTGATAACATAACCTACTGCACCACCAGCTTCAAACTGCTCTTTGGGTGTCGCTGCCGATTTTAGCAAGCTTAAGATAGTTCCTGCTGTAGGGTCGACATAAAAAGGTACTGAGCCTGTGGTTGCATTCAATAAGTCTTTCGTTGTGGCTACTAAGTGTTTAGCAGGTTGACGTCCCAACGGCTGAACTTGCTGGCTTTCAGGGTCATAGACTAAATAACCTTCTTCACCAACAAGGTTAAAAGAACCAACACGAACAATTTCTTGCTCATTTGAGCCACCGTCTAAGCTAACTACACTAGCAGTAAACTTCGACACTTTACCCGATTCTGTCATTTCAGTTTGTAGCGCAAACCACAAATCTTCTAGCTCTTTAATATTAGGTAAGCCTTTAGACTCAGAGGCCATTTCAGCTAAAAACGCGCCGCGCCCTGGGTATTCTGCACTCACGATTGAGGTTGAAATTCGACCAAAAGCTTCAGAAGACGCTTGGCGAACAACACCAAACATTTCGCCCAAAGTACCAAGCGCTTGATCAAGTTCAGCGGCTTTCTCATTTAGCGTAACTTCATTTTGAGCAAATTGATTCTGTAAACGCGTGCCTCTGTCTTCTTCTGCTTTCAAGGCAGCTTGTGCTTTTCTTAGCAATGCTTGCTTGTCTGCACGTGCAGATGTGAATTCTGCTTCACGCTGAGCATTAACTCGTGCTTCCGAAACACGATTTTTCTTTACTTGATCTAGTAGTTCTTCAAGGCTAGATGCTTGTTGAGCCATCGCACCCGTTGATGCCACTGCCAAGGAGGCCGCGGCGATAATGAATTTTAACTTAGCTTTCACTGTGTTTTACTCCGCCGCGTTGATAGGTAGTTTAAGTAGGTCGAATGGAATTTGCTGACGAGCCATTTTGACCGCATCAACAGCAGAACCTAATAGGTTATCGTCCAACTCTTTCCAGCTACTACTGGCTTTATCCCAAACCCAGGCTTTTGATTGGTCAAGTGATAACGCAATCATCGCAGTACGGCCTAAATTGAAGAAATCAACAGTCACTTGTGTACCGTTAAAATCGATCGTGCCTTGGTTCGACTGGATTTTAGAACCGTACTCATTCTCAACCAAATAGGCTTCGATCACTTGACGGAACTGTTCTGATACTGTCACGTTTGAGTTGCTCATCAGTGTTCTGAGCTTGTCAACGCGCTCTAACCTCTCGACCTTGTTAATAGGTACGTCAAGCTCTATAAAAGCTTCTAAGCTGTCAATCATTCGAAACATAAGCGGTACGATGCCTTGCTTAGTTTCTTCAATACTGTCGATTTGTCGTTGAAGTGAATCGATACCCAATTGTTGGTCAGCCACTAGGCCCGCAAGATAGTCGTTATAAACTTTTAGATTTTCAGTTTGATCTACCACACCTCGGTATTCAACTAGAAGGTCCTGAGACTGCTCGAACAACGCGTTAATTTTCTCTTGAGATTTAACGGCTGCTTTGTGTATTTTTGCTTCTTCCGCATGAAGATCCTTAAGGTCAACAGCAAACGCAGAAGCACTTAAAGTCAGTGCTGCTGAACCTGCTATTGCAGAAGAAAGTAGAGTTCTTTTACTCATATTGGACATAGTTCCCAACCAATTTTTTGTTTATTCCTAGATAAGCACATTGCATTAACTAGGCACTCTTGTTTTAAAAATGAATCGTTGTAGTAGCGTAAACCATAGCTATTACAACAGACCTGCTTGTTTATAGTCACACGATTTCAAGAGCCGAGTCAAGGCACCTTGTAGGTGAGTTGTTAGTATTTTTCACTTTTTTAACTATTGCTTTCGGTAAGCGACCCATGATTGAACGTTTATTAAAGATAACTTACAGATTATAGGGTGAACAGGTAATATTTCATTTTTATGCTTTTGCTTTTACCCACTTCGGCCTATGCTAAATTAAACCTTCCAAAATAGAGCGGCAATATGAAACTGGACGATGATATTCATAATTACTATGAGCATTTGATTATTGAACACATTTCTGAACTTGGCTTAGATAAAACGAAGTCATCTGACTATCTCGCTGATTTGTGCTGTTTGTCGTTAAATCAGGTCCCACCTCGTTATATTCGCTTTGAGGTAGACATGGCGTTTTATTTACCGCAGAGTGAAAGAATGCAAATGAAGATGAATGTTGAACAAGCCGTGGGTAAAGCCATTCACTATTTAGAAAAAGGTGGGCATAGCAAAAAATAAAACGCTTGCTCTTAAATTGGGTGGCAAGTCTTCAGCCACATCCCGGCACATGAGTCGTTTGCTGCGGCTGCTCCCTTCCGGGCCTGACCGGGTTCACAAAGTATCATTGCGGGAGGACCAAAGACCTACCATTGAGGGCGCGCATTATGAACAACATAAGCGCGTCATGCAAGCAATTTGTTAGCCCTTTTTACTTAGAAAACCGTTCTTGAGCGATGAGGTTCGCTACACTATTGTTGGGCGCTTTGGTCTCTTTTCCTCGTTCAAATATTTCTAGCAGGGTATCGCCAATACTTTCAATATGGCGTCGTAACTGTTCGTGTGAACTGCTCATACGTTGATGGTATATATCAATGATGCCTCCTGCGTTTATTACGTAATCAGGCGCATAAACAATTCCCTTTTGCTGACAAACCATTCCGTGCGCTTCGGTCGCCAATTGATTATTAGCAGCGCCTGCAATGACTTTTGCTTTAATATGCGGCAGAGAATCATCATTGATAACCGCACCCATCGCACAAGGGGCTAAGACATCAACATCTAAACCTAGAATCTCTCTTGTTGATACTAAGGTAGCGCCTAGCTCTTCGGCAGCGTGTTCGGCATTCTGTGAATAAATGTCAGCGACATATAACTCTGCACCCGCCTCTTTTAAATGTCTGCCAAGCCGAGTTCCAACATGACCCATTCCTTGAATGGCCACTTTAACGCCATTTAGATCAGAATTTAACGCGTACTTCACCGCTGTTCTTAAACCAACAAATACACCGTAGGCCGTCGCAGGAGCCGGGTTTCCGTCTGCCAGCTCTCCATTAAAATGATATTTTGCTTGTGTACCGGCAATAAAAGAAGAATGACGCGCCATTGTATGTACGTCTTCAACGGCAATTCCAGAGTCTTCAGCAGTGAAGTATGTACCTTGGAACGAATTGATAAATTGCCCCATTGCCTCAAGCAGAGCCTCTGACTTATCAGCCCTTGGATTACCAATAATTACAGCCTTTCCTCCGCCCAGAGCAATATTTGCCATAGCCGCTTTATATGTCATTCCTTTGGAAAGCCGCAACACATCTGTTAGAGCCTCTTCACTATTGGCATATGGCCACATTCTACAACCGCCCAGCGCTGGCCCTAAATTTGTATTGTGGACCGCGATGATCGCCTTAAGGCCTGAAGCCTCATCACGAAAGAAAGCAACATGCTCATGACCATCAAACTCACAATGTTCGTAAACTGACATAGCAGACTCATACCATTAAATTAAAAAACGCTCATATAATAGAGGAAAGCATCGGTCTCTGGCTTGCTTAGTTTTGAACAATATTAGGCTATGTGAGAAAGACTATGTTTATGAAAGCCATAATGTTAGGATAAACGTTCTTTTTTATTTTCTGATATGACCTATGAAGCTCGATAAGTTTGACCGAGAAATTCTTCGGGTATTGCAAAAAGATGCAACCGTCTCTATGGCCGAATTAAGTACTCAGGTGGGTTTGTCCCATACGCCGTGTTGGCGAAGAGTAAAAAGAATGGAAGCCGATGGAATTATAAAGAAAAAAGTAACGCTACTCGATAACAAAGCACTGAATTTAGGTGTATCAGTGTTTATTTACGTAACACTTAAAAATCATGATGGCAATTCGCTTTCCGACTTTGAAAACGCAGTGCAGTCTATCGACGAAATTGTTGAATGCCATACCACCAGTGGCGAAAAAGATTACTTATTAAAGGTGATTGTTGAAAGTATAGAAGAGTATGAGCATCTTCTTAAAACCAAACTCACCCACCTTCCTCTTGTTGATCACCTAAGCTCTACTTTTGCGTTGAAACAAGTTAAGAACACAACAGAGCTTCCTATTAAAGAAATAGGATACTGAATCATACTCAAGAAAAAAATTAAGCCGTTTAAGAAACGGCTTTAAGTTTGAGATTGGAGTTTGA
>CAYSDZ010000038.1:0-13496 GCA_964429915.1 uncultured Alteromonas sp. | reverse complement strand
AAGAAAAAAATTAAGCCGTTTAAGAAACGGCTTTAAGTTTGAGATTGGAGTTTGAGATTGGAGTTTGATATTAAAGTTTGATAGTAGTTTTGTTAATACCGTATTCTCTTAGCTTGTTGGCAATTGCCGTATGGCTCAACCCCAATTTTTTCGCTAATTGGCGAGTACTCGGATAAGAAGGGTAGAGTCTACGCAACAAGTCACGCTCAAACTTTTTAACCTCTTCATCTAGCGTGCCATCAAAATTTTCATCGATGTGAGACACTAACGGCGCACAACTCGGAAGCTGCATCGCTTCTTTTGTGATCTCGCTACCTTCGCTTAGAGAAATCGCTCTGTATAATGCATTATGAAGTTGCCTAACGTTCCCAGGCCAAGGGTATTGTTGAATAAAATCAACACAAGACTTGCTCAGCTTAGGCGCTCTTTTCCCTAACTTGGCGCTATTCATAATGATGTATTTTTCAGCAATGCCAACAACGTCCTGTTTCCTATCTCTAAGTGGCGGAACAGCAATAGTCAATACATTTAGCTGGTAATAAAGCTCTTGGCTGAATTTACCTTCTTGAACAAGCACATCAAGATCTTTTGTCGTAGAACAAATAAGTCGAGCCCTCATAGGCTGACTCATATCAGATCCGAGCGTAGTAAACTTTTTTGTATCTATAGCGTGGCTAAGCTTTGCTTGGATGTTCAGCGGTAAACTGCCAACTTCGTCCAAAAAAACCACCCCTTCACTACCTAACTCTAACAGCCCTGCTTTGCCACTGTAATCCTTGATTTGACCGTCAGCGTAACCAAACAACTCTCTGTCAATTGTTTGTTCGGGTAGCAAATCGCACTTCAAAACTAAAAACGCTTCATTTGCCCTGCGACTCACTTCATGACAGGCTTTCGCTAGAGCATGTTTTCCCGTTCCTACTTCCCCTAGCAAAACAACTGGCGCGTCGAGATCAGCGACATGCTGCGCTTCTTTGATCGCTTTTTTCATTGCGGGACTTTGAACCGTAAAATGTTCAAACGCTTTACTGTCGTTGTGGTGGAAAGTTTTAAATTGTTGCCCAAGCCGCATTTCAGACTTGAACATGATCACTGCACCAGCAAGAATAGAGCTATTGGTTCCATCGGGAACAAATACTGGCAACAAATCGGCAAGATAATCTTGTTGAATAAACTTAACTTTGCGCGTGTTGGGCTGTATACCTTCGGTATTCAACCAGTCAACGAGTGAAAAATCCTCAATTAACTCCTGAACGTCCTCGCCTTCAACACTTTCTTTCGCTTGTTCTAAAGTAGCTAAAGCTGCCGAATTGCATGTGATAATTGAGCCTTTGGTATCAACGGAAAAAACAGGGTCTGGTAACGTTTGTAATATGGCAGACAGCTGTTGACGCTCTCGTTCACCGGGCATGTAGGGCGTTGTTTTTACGTCGGATATCCCGTCTATACGTCGAATCTTCGGCATTAGGTGACTGAAGTCATCAAACTCCATATTAGGAAAATGTAGATATATCTTTCCTGCTTCATCTATTTCGATTCCACGTAAATCCACGTTGTGCTCAACAAGAATGTCTAGCACATCTTGGGTGATGCCTAACCGGTCTTGACATATAATTTCGAGTCGCATAATGAGTTCGTCTCTCGCGTTTACGTACCCTTCACAATAGAATGGTTACTATTTAAACGTAGCGGTGTTTTGTATAGATCATGCTATTCGTCGTATATTAAATGAAATCTTGGTAATCATGCACGTTTTTTGATGTTTGGCTTTTGTTCTACAACCAAATGTGAAAAAGCCCGACAATGTCGAGCTTAACTGTTGATTGATAGTTGAGTGATACAAACCTACAAACGACTAAATTCTCGTTTTAGCTGAAATTCTCGCGACGTAACATACTTTTCCATATCTCTTAGCTTTAATTCTGATTGAACAAATTTATCTCTCAAGTCGTTCAACACTTGCTTTGGCGGTGTGCCTGCTTGCCATATTTTTGTTTTTAGTGAAACAGGAGTATCAGCACTTTCATTTCGCCACCCCTTGCCACTGTGTATAGAAATCGTCGACGAATTGTTTGTTATCTCGCCTTTCGGTTTTTTGTCTAAAATAAACCATGCTGCTACATAAGATACAAAAACGAAGGTGCCAGCCAATAGAAAAAATGCAGTAACAGTAAGAATCCTGACTAGCCAAGTTTCGATTCCAAAGTATTCTGCTAACCCAGAGCACACACCGGCTATTTTTCCATTTTCGGTATCCCTAAAAAGGTTTCTTCTGGTACTCATGCTTTCTGCCTCCAATCCGGTGCTTCTTTGTCGAGTATCGCTTCCAATGTTTCAATTCTTTCTGACATTGCTTCCGCTTTAATCGACATTTCTTTGAGTGCTGCTTGCTCTTGTGAGGACAATCCTTGAGAAACGTGTTTTTTACTTCGATAGTGAAGTATCAACCATATCGGTGCAACGAAGATCATAAAAATGATAATCGGTGCAAGTAGAATTCCAAAGATACCTTCGTCCATTATTATTCTCCAAACTAATTGAGGGCCTTAACATCAAAAGGCCCAGTTAACCTCTTTTATATTCAAACAACATGCTTACGAATTCGACTTTTCTTTCATTTTTGCCTTGAGTGCTTCCAATTCACTAGACACTTTGTCGTCTGATTCTAAATCAGCAAACTCGTCTTTTAGGGATTTTTTACCTAAATCATACGCTTCAACTTGCGATTCCAAATCATCTATCTTGCGTTCAAACTGACCAAAACGTTCCATTGCTGCGTCTACTTTACCACTGTCCAGTGTGCGTTTAACTTCAAGTCTCGAACTTACTGTTTTTTGGCGCATTAGAATTGATTTTTGTCTACTTTTCGCATCTGCCAGCTTTTCTTGTAACTGGCCTATCTCGTCTTGAAGTTTAGATATTTGCTCTTCAACAATCGCTAATTCTTCGCGAAGCACGTTCGCAGCTTCTTGTGCACGCTGCTTTTCCTGTAACGCTGCTCGTGCTAAATCTTCCCTCTCTTTCGTGATTGCTAATTCCGCTTTCGCTTCCCAATCTGCAGCATCGTTATCCAGTTTGCTAATTTGATTTGCGATATCTTTTTTACTTGCAATGGTTTTTGCAGATGTTGAGCGAACCTCAACCAATGTGTCTTCCATTTCCTGAATAATCAAACGAACCATTTTTTCTGGATCTTCCGCTTTGTCAAGAAGCGAGTTAATATTTGAATTAACGATATCAGTGAAACGCGAGAATATTCCCATAATTGTAACCTCGTTTTTTCATAAAAAAATAATTGGTGTTATTGCTTTGTATTCAATTTGCTTGCCAACTAAAAAAACGACAATAAGTAATTGAAATAAAACAATAAAAATGAAGTTTAAAAAAACATCGAATTCTTCTCGTTCATCACATACACTAAGTATTAGTATTTTTGACCAAAAAATAAGGAATGCACTTTGAGTCGTTTCCGGAAACAGGATAATTTACTAGGACAAGCAAACAGTTTTTTGGAAGTGCTTGAACAAATTTCCCAAATCGCCCCACTCAATAAACCAGTATTAGTGATTGGAGAAAGAGGTACGGGAAAAGAGCTTATTGCAGCTCGCTTGCATTACCTATCAACTCGCTGGGACCAAACCTACCTAAAACTGAACTGTGCCGCACTAAATGAAAGCTTACTGGAATCAGAACTGTTTGGCTATGAAGCAGGCGCATTTACTGGCGCTTCAAAACGGCGCGAGGGTCGATTTGAAGTAGCTGACAATGGAACCTTGTTTTTAGATGAGTTGGGCAATACCTCTGGCCTGATCCAAGAAAAGTTGTTGCGTGTCATTGAATACGGAGAATTTGAGCGCGTCGGAGGAAGCCGAAGCGTAAAAGTTGATGTTAGATTGATTGCGGCTACCAATGAAGACTTACCTGCTTTAGCTGAATCAGGTGAATTTAGAGCCGATTTACTCGACAGGCTAGCGTTTGATGTTATTACTATCCCCCCTCTTAGAGAAAGAAAGGAAGATATCCTTGACCTTGCTGAACATTTTGCCGTGAGCATGACACGAGAATTAGAACTAGAACTGTTCAGCGGATTTTCTCAAAAAGCCAAGCAAACACTGTTAGATTACGAATGGCCGGGTAATATTCGCGAGTTGAAAAATGTGATTGAGCGAGCAGTTTACAGGAACAATAATCCGCACGTACCTGTACACGATATTATTCTCGACCCGTTTGAATCGCCCTATCGTCCGTTTTCGCGCACAAAGACGCTCGATAGAAGTTTAAAAACCCAAGAGCCCCCTGTACAAACGAAAGTGCAGGCCCCATCCGACACGCCGAAAAACAGTGAAGAAAACTATGCTCCTAAGTCAATAAAAAACAACGACGACGTGCATTTTCCTCTAAACTTAAAAGAAGCGTCGCAGACATTTGAAATTCGACTGATTAAACAGGCGTTGGCAGAATGTCAATATAATCAGAAACGCACAGCAGAACACTTGAGCTTAACGTATCATCAATTACGCGGTTATTTAAAAAAATACAATTTACTCGATTCTTCATCACAAGCATTAGAAACAGGCGAATATAAATGAAGAGAACAATGGGAGTATTCGGCTGTTTAATTGCAAGTCTTGCGTTAATGGCATGCACCCAACCAAGTTTAGAGCTCATTTCGTCTGATTCGCTCGTCTATTGTTCTGAAAGTCCGCCCGATGGATTTAACCCGCAACTGAACACAGACTCAACGACAGCAGACGTAAGTTCACATCAGATTTATAGCCGCCTTATCGATTTTGAATCCAAAAGTGGGAAGGTAATTCCCGCACTAGCAAGCAGTTGGTCGGTAAGTGACGATGGGCTTACTTATACCTTTCAACTGCGTAAAGACATTGAGTTTCACAACACTGCGTATTTTACGCCAACCAGAACATTTAATGCTGATGATGTGCTCTTTAGTTTTAACCGATGGCGCTTAGAAAATCATCCTTTCCATTATGTATCTGGAGGTCGCTATCCCTACTTTCAAAGTTTGCAATTGGCGGATTACATTAGAGCAATCAATAAAATAAATAAATATCGAATCGAAATCATTTTAAAGCAGCGAGATAGCTCATTTTTAGCGAATTTAGCTTCAGATTTTTCAGTCATTTTATCCGCAGAATATGCACAACAACTTTTACAAAACGAATCACTGGAAAATATCGACCACCTTCCTGTTGGTACAGGGCCTTTCATGTATCAAAATTATAAAAAAGGCGATGTAATCTACCTTAAAAAGCACGACAAATATTGGCAAAATACGGCTCAGGTCAGTCATCTTATTTATGACATCACACCGCAAAGTGCATTACGTTTGGCAAAATTAGCGACCGGCGAGTGCGATGTTATGTCTTTACCTTCACAATCAGAGCTCGATGTGGTTCGTGAAAAGCCTAATTTAATACTAGAGCAGTCTTCTGCGCTTAACGTTGGTTATTGGGCGTTCAATGTAACAAAGCCCCCTTTTGATAACCCAAAAGTGCGAAAGGCGCTAAGCTTGGCAATAGACAAAAACGCGCTTTTGGATACGGTATATCTGGGAAATGCGACAAGAGCAAAAACTCTCGTCCCACCAGCAAGCTGGGCCTTTGACGTTGATGCCGATGACATAAAGTTTAACCCAGTGTTAGCACGTAAAATGTTAGATGACGAGGGCATAAAACCGGGTTTTTCAATGACCATTTGGGCGCATCCGTTAGTGAGAGATTATAATCCGAATGCTTACAAAATGGCTGAACTTATTAAACAATATCTCGCCGCGGTGGACGTTTCGGCAAAAATTGTGAGCACTGAATGGAATACGTTTAGGTCCCAATTATCGGAGGGTTTACATGATTCGGTGCTGATAGGTTGGTCAGCTGATAATGGCGATCCCGACAACTTTTTTCGGCCTTTGCTAACGTGTGACGCTATTCCTTCCGGTACAAATAGAGCAAAATGGTGTTATCCAGAATACGACGAGCTTGTTTATAAAGCATTACAAACAGACGATATGGCACAACGAAAACTCATTTATCAGCAAATTAATGCGCTTTTGCATGACCAGCTTCCATTAGTGCCTATTGCTCACTCGTTAACCTATCAAGCGTATAGAGATGATATTCAGGGACTGACCGTTAATCCGTTCGGTGCAATTCGATTCGGAGGCGTCAGTAAAACGAGATGATCGTTATTTTTTTAAGGTATGGATTTTTATTTGTCGTTACCGTTTTTGTATTGATTTTGCTGTCGTTCATTATTGCTCATGTTTTCCCTGGCGAATTGTTGACAAATTTATCAGGCATTATACCGACGTCTATGGTCGACAATACCCGTCTCGAAACAGAATGGTCAATAAACAGCTCAACAATCGAGCAGTTTTTTAACTACTGCAAACTTCTTATTCAGGGAGATTGGGGGGTGAGTTTGGTATCTGGCAACGCCTTACTTGATGAGATGAAAAGAACCATACCCGCAACAGTAGAATTAAGTTTTTACGCAGCGTTTATCGCTTTATCGCTAGGCATTCCTTTGGGTTGTATTGCTGGCGTTAAAGCCTATACAAAAGTAGACTTTAGTATCAATGGATTATCTATCATACAAAATTCACTCCCTGTTTTTTGGCTAGGCTTAGCATTTATTCTGATATTTTGTTTTTCATTAAATATTTTCCCCCTATCTGGACGCTTATCAGTGTTATTTAATGTTCCGCAGGTTACTGGTTTTATCTTTGTTGATATTCTTCTTACCGACGGTATTAATAAAGCAGCTGCATTTCAAAACGCATTCGTACACCTTGTGTTACCCAGTATTGCAGTAGGCTTGATTTCTGCTGCAAATATCACACGATTGATAAGACGCTCGGTGATTGATGTGTTGAATCAGCCGTATATAAGGGCGGCAAAATCAAGAGGGCTAGCATTTAATACTATTTTCTTTAACCATGTCTTGCGCAATGCCTTATTACCTATTTTGCCGCTTGCTGGCATTCAGATAACCACACTGATTACCAATGCAATGATTATCGAATCACTGTTTTCGTGGCCAGGTATAGGTTCATTTTTATTGGACGCAATCTATCAACAAGACTATTCTGCGATCCGAGTGGGGATGCTTGTCGTGTCAGTCGTGGTTATTTCGCTCACTATTTTTGTCGATTTAATTAATCGGATCATCGATCCAAGAAAAAGTAGCTTGCCCGATGTCTCAATTTGATTTGTATGAAGAACAGCATCATCCCACTCCGTGGCAGCAAACATGGCGTAATTTCACAGCAAGTCATATTTCCATGGTGGGCTTTATTCTTTTATGTTTTTTAATAGGCATGTGTATTTTTGCTCCTCTTGTCTCGCCCATATCTCCCATTACTCAAAATTCTGATGCTTTGATGTTTCCGCCCAGTTGGGATGATAGAGGCAGTATCAATTTTATTTTTGGAACTGACGCTTTAGGTCGAGACGTATTTACGCGCATTATGCACGCAAGCAAGGTGACTATCGGTAGCGCAGTGCTAGTAGTGTGTGTTGCTCTTTTTATTGGGCTTACCTTGGGGAGTATAGCGGGTATGCTGAAGGGCATACAGTCGTCCATTTTAAATCACCTCTTAGATTCTTTGATGGCTATTCCTTCTTTGTTGATCGCAATCATCATTGTTGGTATTTTTGGGGTTGGCTTAGTGAATTCAATGTGGGCCATCGCTATCGCATTAATCCCTCAATTTATTCACGTTACACGCAGCCACGTAAGCGAGCAAATGCAGACTGATTATATTAGAGCATCGCAGTTAGATGGAGCGAATAAAAAACAGTTGTTTTTTTACTCAATCCTTCCCAATTTATCTGAGATGCTAGTCGTTCAAGCCTCATTGGCCATGTCTATTGCCATTATAGATATCAGCGCCTTAGGCTTTTTAAATTTGGGCGCGCAATCAACCACGCTAGAGCTAGGCGCTATGATCGCAGACGGCTTAGATGGCGCTTACATCGCACCATGGAATGTTATTTTGCCTGGTTTGTTTATATTTTTGTTTGTACTGGCCATTAATATTGTTGGGGATGGCTTGCGAGCTGCTATCAGAGCAAGGACTGCGCGATAATGGCTTTACTAGACATCAAAAACCTCACTCTAGAAATTCCACATGAAGGTCGGTTTTTCAAAGCTTTAGATAAAGTGAGCCTAACTGTTAAAAGTGGTGAAATACGAGCGCTAGTTGGTGAATCGGGCTCAGGAAAAAGTCTCATTGTGAGCGCCATATCAGGTGCCACGCCCATTACTTGGCAGTTAACCGCAGATAGAATGACATGGGACGGTGAAGACTTGCTGACACTCAGTGCCGAACGACGACGATCGATCATGAATAAGGATATTGGTTTTGTTTTTCAAAACCCTTTGAATTCGTTGGATCCTTCTGTGCAAATAGGTGAACAAATCAAAGAAACCATACCCGCTGAGTTGGTGAGCGGAAAATACTTTTGGCAACGCTCGGCGCACAGAGAAAAAACCACCATTTCAACGTTGCACAAAGTAGGTATCAAAGAGCATGAACAGATAATGAGGGCGTATCCCCACGAAATCGCTACCGGAATGGGGCAGCGAGTCATGTTAGCCATGACATTAGTTGCAGAGCCTAAACTTATCGTTGCTGACGATCCCACTCGTGGTATGGAAACCACAACCAAAACGCAGATATTGAAGTTATTAACAAAGTTGAACTCTACACGTTCAGTCGCTATTTTATTTATTAGTCACGACTTATTAGCAATTTCAAGTATGGCTCATACAATGACGGTACTTTATTGTGGGCAAACCGTTGAGTCTGGGTCAATGAAAACATTAAAAAAACGACCTTTACACCCTTACACGAAAGCGCTAATCGACAGCGCACCCAGTTTCAGAACCGACCTACCTCATAAATCACCACTGCCCGCTTTACAGGGCGGTATTCCTGCCCTGCAGAACGTTCCTATCGGGTGTAGATTAGGCCCTCGCTGTCCGCGGGCACAAAAAGAATGTGTTAACGTTCCCTTGCCTAGGCGTATTCATGAACATACTTACAGCTGTCACTTTCCTTTGCACAGAGATAAACGATAGCAATGGCTTTGTTCGTGCAAGACCTTACTTTTCGCTCCAATGCTCTTTTTGATCTTGGTCCGATTTCCCTGTCGGTTGAAAAAGGCGAATCGCTTGCCATAATTGGTGAAAACCAATCAGGTAAATCTTTGCTCGCTAAAATACTTGTAGGCGCGGTGAAGCCCACTTCAGGCGATATTATTCTGCAAGGTGTGCTCAGTGATGACAGTGCAAGGAAAAAAGCAATACGGATGATGTTTCAGTTTTCGAGCAACACACTTAACCCTGCTTTATCTGTAAAAAAAATACTCAATGAACCGCTGCTTCTCAATACCAAAATGACGGCTTCTGAGCGCATTCAAGTTATTGAACAAACCTTATCGCAAGTGGGTTTGTTGAAGGAACATATGTATTTTTACAAACACATGTTGTCTGACGGGCAGCAACAGCGTGTTGCGTTGGCAAGAGCGATTATACTCTCACCAAAAGTGCTTGTTGCAGACGAGCCCTTCGCTGCGTTAGACCCATCGGTACGATCTCAGACCATCAATCTAATCCTCAAACTTCAAAGAGAATTAGGTTTATCTTTTGTATTTATTAGTCATAATTTAGGCATCGTAAGACACATTGCTGACAATATAATTGTTATGGACAAAGGACAGGTGGTGGAAGCGGGTAAAACTGACACCTTGTTTAAATGGCCTAAACACGAAGTGACTCAGCGCATGATTGCTGCCCATCAATCTCTGGTTCCTAATCACACTATTGTTGAATAATCCTCAAATTATTGTGGAACGGGTATATGTTAGCCAACCAATGCTAATAAAATACCGGCAGCAACCGCAGACCCAAGCACACCTGCGACATTGGGTCCCATTGCATGCATCAGTAAAAAGTTTTGTGAATTGGCTTCTAAGCCCACTTTATTAACCACTCTTGCAGCCATGGGAACCGCAGACACTCCTGCCGCTCCGATGAGAGGGTTGATAGGTGTTTTGCTTATTTTTGCCAATACTTTCGCCATCAATACACCACTTGCTGTACCGATACCAAACGCCAATGCACCTAAGGCTAAAATACCTAAGGTTTCTACACTCAAAAACTGTTCAGCAGAAAGTTTAGAGCCCACTGCCAAACCCAAAAATATGGTAACGATGTTGATCAGCTCATTCTGCGCAGTATGAGAAAGGCGATCAACGACTCCGCATTCTTTCATCAAGTTTCCAAAACAAAACATCCCCACTAAAGGGGTGGCCGCTGGCAGAAATAATAAGGTTAGTACCAATACAGCCAGAGGAAACAAGACTTTTTCAGTTTTAGTGACGTTACGAAGTTGGTGCATTTCGATCTGGCGCTCTTTTTTAGTAGTCAGCGCTTTCATGATCGGCGGTTGAATGATAGGAACCAAAGCCATGTAAGAGTATGCAGAAACGGCAATTGCACCTAACAACTCAGGAGCTAGCTTCGATGCTAAAAAAATAGCCGTGGGACCATCGGCTCCACCAATGATCGCTATTGCCGAGGCGTCTTTCAAACTGAAATCAAAGCCGGGTATTAGATTTAACGCTATAGCACCGAGTAAAGTAGCAAAAATGCCACATTGTGCGGCTGCCCCAAGCAATAAAACACGGGGGTTCGCAATAAGCGCACTAAAATCAGTCATCGCGCCTACCCCCATAAAAATAAGGAGTGGAAAAACACCACTATCAATGCCCACATAATAGAAGTAATACAACAAGCCGCCCGGCTCACTGAAACCGGCAAGTGGTATGTTGGTCAATAAAGCACCGAAGCCAATAGGCAATAAAAGCAAGGGCTCGAATTTCCTTGCAATTGCCAAATACAACAAAACACTGGCAACCAGCATCATGACGAGCTGACCTAAACTGAAATGGGGAAAGGCGGTGCTCTGCCATAACGCATTAAGGCTTTCCATATCACTCATCTGTTACACCAAGCTAAATAAAGGCTGTCCGGCAGATACTGCGTTGCCCTCTTTTACGGCTATCGCTGCTATACATCCGTTAGAAGGGCTCCGAATCTCTGTTTCCATTTTCATGGCCTCAAGTATGGCGAGCACTTCTCCTTTTTTCACCAACTGTTGCTCTTTCACAGTAACTCTAACCAAAGTACCGGCGAGTGGTGCTTGAATTGTCTGTGATTTTTGCTTGGGTTCTTGCTTTAGTTTTTCGGGATCAAGACTGGGCTTGCTAACTTGACTTAACGAACCAGAGGGCCCAACAACCACCTTGTAGGTATGGCCATCGACCGTCACATCATATTCACCGACTTCTGCTTCTTGTTTTTCATCATTTGATTCAACAACACGCGCTGCATCCGGTTTAGCCTCAAAGGCCATAGGATCATGTCGGTTTTTTAAAAAATGTAAACCGACTTGAGGAAAAAGAGCATAAGTTAGTACATCGTCTTCTGGCGCATCACTCAAAGAAAAATCTTGCTGTTTCGCTAAGCTACTAAGCTGTGTGGATAGATCGTCAAATTCGTCGTCTATCAAATCAGCCGGCCGGCAAGTGATGGGGTTTTTACCATCCAGTACTCGTTGTTGTAACTCAGTATTCACCGGTGCCGCTGTTCTACCGTATTCACCCTTTAATATACCCACTGTCTCTTTAGACACACTTTTATATCGTTTTACCGATAACACATTTAACACTGCCTGTGTGCCAACAATTTGCGATGTAGGCGTAACAAGAGGGATGTAACCAAGATCTTTTCGAACCTTTGGGATCTCTTGTAAGACTTCATCAAACTTGTCTTCTGCACCTTGCTCTTTAAGTTGATTTTCCATATTGGTAAGCATACCCCCTGGCACTTGTGCAACTAGAATTCTGGCGTCGACGCCCTTCAAACTTCCTTCGAACTGTGCATATTTTTTGCGTACTTCACGAAAATAATGGGCAATGGGCTCCATAGATTTTAAAGATAAACCTGTGTCTCTTTCTGTATTTTGCAGCATAGCCACAACCGTTTCAGTTGCAGTGTGTCCATAGGTCATACTCATCGGCGAAATCGCGGAATCAATCATATCCACGCCAGCGTCAATCGCCTTCTGATAACTTGCAGTACTCAAGCCTGTTGTGGCATGACAGTGAAGCGCAATTGGCACTTTGACCGCTGCTTTTAAACCTTGTATCAACAATTCACAATCGTAAGGCTTTAACAAACCCGCCATGTCCTTGACACAGATAGACTGAACCCCCTTATCCTCTAACTGCTTTGCCATACTTAGCCAAGTTTCAAGTGAATGAACAGGACTAACAGTATAAGACAATGTGCCCTGCGCATGCGCTCCGCATTCAAGCGTTGCCTCGATTGCCGTTTGTAAATTTCTGACGTCGTTCATTGCATCGAATATTCGAAATACATCAACGCCGCTTGTATGCGCTTTATGGACAAACTTTCTTACCACATCGTCGGCGTAGTGGCGATAACCCAGTAAGTTTTGTCCCCTTAGGAGCATTTGTTGTTTAGTCTTCGGCATCGCTGCTTTTAGTGCGCGAATGCGCTCCCAAGGATCTTCTCCCAAATAGCGAATACAGGCGTCGAAGGTCGCTCCCCCCCAAGATTCGACCGACCAATAGCCAACATTATCTAATTGTTTTGCAATTGGCAGCATGTCTTCAAGACGAAGACGGGTAGCAAAAAGAGATTGGTGAGCATCTCGCAGCACTAATTCAGTTATAGCAATGGGTTTCGACATGAAGCTCTCTCTTAGTGATAACGTTTCAGGTTATGACGTTTACAGTGCTCGCGTAAAGCAGCGCTGATAGCAGCAACGTGAACGGGTGGCACTTGCTCTAAAGAAATACCATCGTTAGGCGAAGCATTAACAGACGTATGATTAGAAATAGAGTGATTGTTTGAATCTTGACGCTCAAAATAACGGCAGAATTTGCTGAGTAATTTCGTTGCAACAATAAGAAGGCTGAGGAAGATGAAAACAACAGCCATTCCAATAATCATGATCATAATGGCATCGGTAAGCTGAGACATTACATTATCTGGTGTCATGCTCGATTGATTCTGTGTAGATAATGAGAAGTAAACCTTTGTTTAACACGCAGGTATACGAATCACAACAAAATTGTGTAAAACAAGAGAAATGAAATGGCGCGTGTGGAAGGATTCGAACCTCCGACCGCCTGGTTCGTAGCCAGGTACTCTATCCAGCTGAGCTACACACGCTTTAATACAAGAGAAATAAATGTCGCGTGCGGAAGGATAAACCTCGGGCTCCTGCCCTCGCCGCTTCGCGATGCACTTCGTGCAGTTCCAAATGTTCCCAGCATTTGGTCAAACCTCTCGGTTCAAATCCTTGCTAAATACAAGGGGAATAAAATGGCGCGTGCGGAAGGATTCGAACCTCCGACCGCCTGGTTCGTAGCCAGGTA
>CAYSDZ010000037.1:0-27013 GCA_964429915.1 uncultured Alteromonas sp. | reverse complement strand
GCTTATCTCAGCATAATTTGTAATGTTCTTATAAAAATGAAAAAGTAGGCAATTAGACATGACTAAATTGTGCCAGTTTTATGGAGTACACCAATAAATGTTCAAAAAATTTAATCTTACTTTTACACCCGAAACAGCGAAATACGTTAAATACGAATACAAAAGAGCAAACACGATACTTGAATATGGAGCCGGAGGTTCCACCCTAATGGCTGCGCAGCTCGGCAAATATATTATCTCTACAGAGTCTTCCGCAGAATGGATGCTTGAGCTTATGGGGGCTTACAAAGAATCGAACTTAAAAGGCGACATCATTCCCATTCATGCTGATATAGGATTAACCAAAAAATTAGGTTATCCCGTTGATGAAAGCCGAGCCGTAAGTTGGCCCGACTATGCCACTAAAGCATGGCGTTATTGTGCAGAACACGAGATGAATCCAAATTTAATTCTTATAGATGGTCGATTTAGAGTCTCGTGTTTCTTGGCTAGCTGTGTGTTTGTAAAGCAACGAACAAAAATACTCTTTGATGATTTTCAAGATCGTCCTCATTACCATATTGTAAAAAAAATAGCTGAACCCGTTAAAATTGTAGATGAAAGGCTAGCTGTTTTTGATATTCAGCCAGAACAAATTGATCCCGTATTTTTACTTAACAACATCAAGTATTTTTCAGATCCATCGTAAATATGTTTATTCTTCGTCTAAAGGCCAAACCACAATATACTCTTCAAAATCATTAATATTCACATCATTTTCGTTAACGGTTTTATTCCTCACCGACTGCCCCGCTGCGTGCATTGCCGACTTTTTGCCATTGTGCAACAGAGGATGCCAACTGGGCAGAGATTTACCCTCGTGCAGCCGTCTATAAGCACAGCTAGGCGGCATGAAAAAGATATCTTTTAAGTTATTCTTGGTCAGCTTTACGCAATCTGACACCAACTTCGTTCGCGTCGCGTACTTTGTACAACTGCATGTTTTTGTATTAAGAAGATGACAAGCTATATTGGTATACACGACCGACTCGCCTTCGTATATAACGTCAGTTGACTTAGCAGATGATTCGCTATCGTCATCGATAAATTTATGCAAACAGCATTTCGCACAGCCATCACAGAGTGATTCCCACTCTGTATCGTTCATTTCAAGCAAGGATTTGCTTTCCCAAAACCGAGGCGAGCTGACTTTTTTATTTACTCCCACGTGGCTACCTGAGTGGACACAGTAAGATGATCGTTTAAAGACAATGCAAGCGAATCGCCTTCGCGCAGTGGCCCTACTCCCTTTGGCGTACCAGTCAGTACCACATCACCAGGCAGCAAAGTAAAAGATTGGCGTATTTCATTGATGAGTGCAGGAATATCAAAAATCATGTGCGCACTGTTGCCTGACTGCCTCAAATCACCATTAACGCTGAGCTGAAAATGCAAGTTTTGATACTCAGATGGGCTTATTTGCACAAATTTAGAGATCGGGCAGCTACCGTCGAATGCTTTTGCAATTTCCCAAGGGTGCCCCTTTTCTTTGCACCCGTTTTGTAAGTCTCGTAAAGTTAAATCGAGCGCTAAACCCACTCCGACAACATGTTCATCAACATGAAACGGAATGTTTTTGTCCACTTTTCCACCAATCAGTAACGCGATTTCTAATTCGTTATGACATTCTCCCCTGCTGCGCGGAATGACAATAGCTTGTTCGATATCGACAAAGGCTGAGCTCGGCTTCATAAATAACAAGGGCTTACCTGTGGGCTGTGAGTTTAATTCTTTAATGTGGTCGTCATAATTGCGCCCAACACAAATTGCTTTGCCAATAGGCAGCGCAATGGGCTCACCTTGTTGATTTTTAAAATGTGTAATCATGGGGTTTTTAGCTCTTTATTAATACGCTCACTTAAGTAAGAAACTGAAATGCCAAAGTAACTTGAACGGTTCCACTTCATGAGTGTTTGAAAATTGTCATAAACCAAGTAATGCCTTCCCTCGTTACCGTCTGGCGCTATTAGCCAAGCCTGAACATTAACCTTAGGAAGTGGGCTATTGTTGTATTTTACCACCCCAAGTTTGTGCCAGTGGCTCAGGGCTTGGCCTTGGTCTTTTCCTAAGCCTATCCAGTGACGCTCTAATTTTTCAGGAATACGAACTTGACGACCCCAAGTGTAGTTTTGCTGCCATCCGTGTTGCTTCAAAAAGTTAGCAATCGATGCCAATACGTCAGGCGTAGAGTGCCAGATATCTTTTTTGCCATCGCCATCGTAATCAACCGCGTAAGCAAGAAAATTAGTCGGCATAAACTGTGACTGCCCCATAGCTCCAGCCCAAGACCCCACAAAATTGGCTAATTCTATATGCCCTTCTTGAATAATACGCAAAGCAGCAAAAAACTGGCGCTTGAACATCGCTTCTCGACGACCTTCATAGGCGAGCGAGGCAAGTGAACTTAATACAGGGTGCGAACCCTGAATACGACCAAAATTTGATTCATTACCCCAAAGTGCAACGATAAAACGACTTTGCACGCCATATTCTTTGGAAATTTTTAAAAGTAAGGCGGAATGATCTTGGTAGGCTTGAACGGCTTGCTTAACTTTCCAATCAGGTACTCGGGTAGATAAATACTCTGAAAGCGTAATCCGCTTTTCCGGTTGATTGTTATCTGCTTTTACGACGGTAGGGCGATAACTCAAACTTGCTTTTGCGCTTTGTATTACATCGTCAGTAATGCCGTTCTGTCGAGCCTCTTCTAGCAATGACAACGTGTATTGTTCGAATGACTCTTTCGCCCAACAGCGCGAGCCCAACAACAAAACAGTCAAAAGTATAAAAACGAGTGGACGTAACATTAGATGTCTCTTTTTGGCGGCATGGGATCTAAGCCTAGAGACTTTCTATGAAGCGAAAGTAAATTATCTTCCTGATCAGACACCTGAAGAAAATAACCTTGCTCGTTTAAGGCAGTAACCAAGGTCTTTTGTTCTGTTTTAAGCAGCGTTTTCTGGGTTGTTAAAGGCAATACCATAACTAATTCAGGCGTACTTAGTTGTTCTAACAGACTTTTCGGTACGGCTGAAAAATCGTCCTTTTCTTTTACAAACAAATAAACGCCGCTTCTTTTGTGGGTTTTATAGACTGCGCAATATTTCATATAGCTGTTACCATTCGAGATGTTCGAGATGAGGAGAAAACAAAGGCGCTCTCCAACCGACGATTAAGTCCGGCTTTAACCCTTGCGCCTGATATTCGTCTATCTCAAACCAACGATATTTCATTAGCTGATGTATCTGTTTTTTCGACGCTAGTATTTCTTTAGCAATCCCTGACTCTTGGCACACAGTGTCAATGATCGTTTTAAGCTTAGCCATCATTGGCTTATATTTGCTTAACTCCGATAACCGTAGAACAGGTTGAAGGCTGAGTTTGTCTGCCTCCGTCTCGTCTTTTACTTGTCGAATAATAGAAACAACGTGATCACCGGTCATTCTTAAGTCTTGAGGAGTGATGGTTGCCAACTTGGCTAGCGCTGTTTTGCTTGTCGGCATTGCCATAGCAATCTGTATCATGGTGCTCTCTTTGAGCACAAAATTGACCGCCATATTTTTCTTTCTAGCTCTCGTTAGTCGCCACTCAGACAAATACTTTAATGCGAGTAGTGAATGACCACGCAACTTCCAGTTATTTTTTATAGACAGATAAGCGAATTCAGCCGGCATTTGCGAGATTTTTTTTAAGGCAAGATGAGCCATTTCGTCTATAACAATGTCGACTTGCTCTTCACTCAACGTTTGTTTTAAGTGCTCGAAAACGGGATACAGATAAACCACGTCATTTGCCGCGTATTCAAGCTGGCTGTCGCTAAGCGGTCTTGCCAACCAATCGGTACGCGATTCGCCTTTATCAATTTGAATATCGAGCAGCTTTTCTACCAAATTGGCGTAGCCCACAGTCGATCCCATACCGCATAGTTGTGCGGCAAATTGAGTATCAAAAACCGGCGAAGGCACTACTTTCAAGGCAGTAAAAAACGTTTCTAAGTCTTCCGAGCATGCGTGAAGCACTTTTAAGCAGGAAGGCTCAGTGAGTAAATCAGTGAGCGCAGAAAAATCATCAATTTTAGTCGGATCGATGAGCGAGACTTGCTTGCCGTCGTTTAATTGAATTAACCCTAAACAAGGATACAAGGTTCTGGTTCTCACGAACTCGGTGTCTAACATAATATAAGCGCATTGCTTAGCTTGCTCACATACCACTGCTAGAGACTCGCTAGATGTCACTAAATTAATCACGTAATTCTCGTCGCAAAATTTTACCTACGTTAGTTTTCGGTAGTTCTTCTTTAAACACCACAGACTTTGGTACCTTATAGCCAGTAAGGTGCTGCTTACAATGTGCTATCACGTCTTTTTCAGTTAAGTCAGTACTTTTCCTAACGACAAATAAACGCACCACTTCACCACTGGAATCGTGCGGTATTCCCACCGCTGCGGCTTCAAGTACTTGCTCATGCATGGCTGCAACTTCTTCAATTTCGTTTGGAAAAACATTAAATCCAGAAACTAAAATCATATCTTTTTTGCGATCAACGATGTAGAAATACCCTTGCTCATCAACTTTAGCGATATCGCCTGTTGCCAACCAGCCATCACGCAAAATCTCGTCGCTCGCCTCCTGACGATTGAGATAACCTGACATCACCTGAGGTCCTTTTACCCACATTTCCCCGGGCTCTCCCTTAGCTACTTCATTGCCATCATCATCTAGCAACTTTACTTCAGTAGATGGCACCGGCATTCCAATACTGCCTTTGTATGCTTTGAGCTGGGGAGGATTAACCGTAACAACAGGGCTACATTCGGTTAAACCGTAGCCCTCGAGTAACACGGTGCCGGTGACTTTTTGCCATTTTTCAGCAACCGGTCGCTGAACAGCCATTCCCCCTCCTAATCCAAATTTGAAATGCGAAAAATCCAGTTCTGAGAAGCCAGGCGTGTTTAATAGGCCGTTAAACAGCGTATTGACTCCAGGTAAAATAGTAAAAGGATATTTGCTCAATTCGTTGACAAATTTGGGCATATCTCTTGGGTTAGTGATCAGTAAATTTTGACAGCCATATTTTAAAAAAAGTAAACAATTCGCAGTTAAAGCAAAGATATGGTACAGCGGAAGAGCAGTAACAACCACATCCTTTTCGGGTTCTATAACGGTCTCTAGAATTTGTGATACCTGCTCTAAGTTAGCGATCATATTTTTATGCGTTAACTTTGCGCCTTTTGAAACGCCAGTAGTGCCTCCCGTATACTGTAAAAACGCGAGCGAGTCGTGCGAAAGCGAAGGTCGCTTATATTCACTGGCTTCGATTGAGTTTACCGCTTGCTTAAACGATTTGGCGTTTGTGAGTTCGAACTTAGGCACCATTTTTTTTAGATATTTCACCACGCTGTTCACTATCCAGCGCTTGGGCGCTGGTAGCATATCGCCTATTGATGTCAGTAATACGAGCTCCAAAGACGTCTCTTTCAGCACTTTACTTAACGTTTGAGCAAAATTTTCGACAATGACAATCGCTTTGGCGCCAGAGTCATTGAGTTGATGTTTAAGCTCGCGTGCCGTATAGAGAGGATTAACATTAACCACGACCATTCCGGCTCTTAGCACCCCAAACATAGCAATAGGATATTGAAGCAGATTTGGCATCATAATGGCAACCGCATCGCCTGCTTGCAATCCAGACTGCTGTAGGTAAGCAGCAAATTGCTTTGAGCGCCTATCTAATTCATTAAAACTAATAGACTCACCCATGTTAGTAAAGGCTTTGGCATCTTTGTATTGGGCCACTGATTGCTCAAAAATATCGACAACTGAAGTATATTTATCGATATCTATTTCACTGCTCACTCGCGGGTCGTAGTGTTCGAGCCAAATTTTTTCCATTTTTATTACCTATTCGGTGTACTTGCTATGTTCAGTACTTTTCTGCTAAGTGCTTTTATACCCGTTTTCTTACAAATTCACTGACTAAAGCATTGGTTTCGCTTATGCATTCTAAATGAATGTGATGACCACCCTGTAACACCTTAAATTCAAGCTCTTTGGGCAGCCAGGATTTTCTGCGCTTAAAACTAGACGGCAATGCTTTAAAACTATTAGAGGCCGCTAAAATAAGCACAGGACATCGTATTTGACTAATAATGTTTTCCGCTTGCTCGTCAGTCAACCTTAAAAGAGAGTGTGTTCGCAATCGGCTATCACTACTCCACTGCACTTCGTTATCATCAGTAATAATGATATTTCTTTTGAGTATATGTTTACACCATTTTTCAGATAAATCTGTTTTAGCAACTCTAAGCGATACTGCGGTGTCTAAACTGATAGGCTTAGGCTTTCGCGGTACCATTTTATTTGCTCGGCTTTCTATAGACTCACGAATTTGGCTGTGAGACGTTGAGGCTGGCTTTGTAATAGGGCCACATGCATCAATGCTGATCAAAGCCGACACTCGCTCGGGAAAAAGACCAGCAAATAAACTCGCAATAATCCCTCCCAAAGAATGACCAACCAAGATAACGTTTTCCACAGCAAGTTTATTAACTAAACTGTGCAAGTCTTGAACGTAATCCAGTAGATTGTAGTGAACACCTGTGGGTCGATGGTCTGACTTACCATGTCCTGGTAAATCTATCGCTATGAAATAACTGTCGGGAAATGCACAAGCTTGCTCTGTCATACTGTTAGCATTATCTAAAAACCCATGGATCGCCACTACGAGGCTTTTCGTTGGCTTGTCTGGTCGAGAGGCTAACCCCCTCAAACTAAGATACCCCAAATCACATTCCCACTCTTTCATATGCGGCATCTTTTTTCCTTATCCTTAATCTACGCGGCAATAAAAAACGGCATTCTTTTGCCGCTTTAATATTTACTCATTTGTTTATTTTACTTTATCTAGCTGAGTTGAGCGCCTTCCTTTGTATGGCGATGTGTTGATGGTGTTTCGGCGAGGTGAGGCACTGGGTGCGCGCTGAATAACGCGTACTCTAGAACGGTGAAACCCGTTTCTGAAACCAAAAGGGTGCGCTCCGTAAAATTGAGGGCCAAAAAATCGTGGTCCATAAAAGCCGTTGTAAAAACTGGGTCCAAAAAAGAAAGGAGAGAATCCCGAATACACACCGAAATCTGTCGTAGACACATCGTACTGTGTCTCTTTACGCCATAAATGAAAGCTCTCTCCGTCTAGAGTGGGATAAACATAAGCTTGCTCGCCAATGATACCCTCACTGGGTTCACTTACCTTACCTGTAAACGTAATAACCCTTCCATTTTCAAACACGACAGGGTCAAGAAAATCACCCATTCTCACTTTAAACCGCCCCACACTTTCGTTCGCAATATTTGGTTTACCGTAATGATTCAAAGGAAAGGAGACCACCTCTACAATCGAGCCTTCCTTTTTATTGTCCACATTGGCAATTAACCCTCCCCACCGCGCTGGCTTGTTAAGGCTTTTTTCTTTTGCAACAGACACAACTTGCTCGTAGCTTACCAGTTGGTCTTCATTGGCGACTTGAATATTCTCAGGCACAAGTGCACACCCTGACATTATTAAAATAACACTGACAATCAGCAAGCGCATACAACACTCTCCATCTAATAAAGAAAAACACTTATTATTAAAACGCTTTATATGAATAAACACTGAATCAACCGGACCAAATCTAATTACGCATATACATCTAGACCAAAAAATTGGCTAAGTTGTTCCCTTCTTTCGTTATTTTGTATTGCTAGATATTCACTTAACGCTTTGTTGGCAGGCTCAGGAGAGAGTTTTTCTGGGGTAAATGCAGGTGCGCCCGAAAAAGTATTGGGCTTACGTGTTTGTGTAGGCACTATTTCAGCGTTTTTAGGCTTAAGCTCAATCGCGGCCGAATTCGCTTTTTTTGTCGCAGATGGCGTAAACGCTGTACTGCTGACACTAGGTATTATCGCTGTCATGCTTTATTGATTTTTTAAAACCACTTTCCAATTTTTGAAAAACGTGGTTGCAAAAAACACGCCGCCAAACCGATGCCCTTGCCTATTAACGACCAGGCAGCTTTTTCCATGTCACCGTATCTCGAACATAAATGGGTTCTATGTCGCTTGCATCAACCGCGATGCTTGAGTTGTTGGCTAAGTCTTGAAGTGCAAGGTCAATCATTGAATCAGCATTGGGATAAAGAACCGAGGCTTGTTTGTCTGAAAATACGCTACTCAGATCTGGATAATTTGCCCATCCAGTGCCAGCCAATGCATCAGGTTCAAACTTGCACGCACTAGCCGCTGCTATCTGCGGCGCACACACTTGCTCTTTACTTACCATTGCCAAAAGGTTGTCTCGCCGCTGAAATTCTGCATAGTACACTTCACCCATTCTTGCATCAGAAGCAACAGCAACCTTGTCTTTTTTTGTAGCCAAGGCCATTGCCGCCAAAGTACTTAACCCTATTACCTTTAATCCCGCACCGTAAGCCAAGCCTTGCGCGATTCCACATGCTATCCTAACGCCTGTAAAACTACCGGGGCCTCGACCTACTATGATATAATGAACATCGGCCAACGAAGCATTCGCTTGCTTTAGTAAAGCCTGAACCATAGGAAGTATTTTTTGGCTATGTTGTTGGGGGCAAATATCGTATTCCTTGTAACGATGCCCCTCAACTAATAGCGAAGCTGAACACGCTTCCATAGACGTATCAATGGCTAATAAATTTACCGTTTTCATAAAGTTTCCAAAAATGATGTTACAACGTTGATATCGCGAGTGCGTTTCATGGCAGGAAGACTCTCGAGAAACGTTTTACCATAGGCATTGGTCACTAAACGCGTATCGCAAATAACTAATGCGCCTTTATCATTATCATCTCTTATTAAACGCCCTGCGCCCTGCTTCAAACTGATCACAGCTTCTGGTATCTGGATAGCTGCAAAGGGGTTAGCTCCGCGTTTTCTGCAATCTTCAATTCGCGCTTGCAAAAGCGGATCGTCCGGTGCAGCGAAAGGCAGCTTGTCTATTAATACGCATACCAAGGCGTCGCCACGCACATCAACGCCTTCCCAAAACGCGCCAGTGCCTAGCAGTACCGCATCAGGTTCATTTACAAAACGTTGAAGTAAGGCCTGCTTGGTTGTTTCGCCCTGTATTAGCAAAGGATTATCGATTGAATCAGCAAGGTATTTTGCCACTTTCCTTAACATGAAATGGCTAGTAAAAAGTAAAAAACAGCGACCTTTACTGGCGCTAATCAGTTGTTTCGCGATGCGTAAAAGCACATCGCTGTTTTTAGGATGGTTGGGCTCTGGTATGTGCCTAGGAACGCATAGCATTGCTTGATTTGGGTAGTCGAATGGACTCTCCAGCGCTAGCGTATTGGCGTCGTATAAGCCCATTTTATGTTTAAAGTGACTAAAATCTTCGCCTACTTTTAAAGTAGCTGAGGTGAAGACCCATGAGTTAGCCGAATCGTCCATAATGTGTTTGAATTTAGACGCAACAGAAAGCGGTGTTAAATGTAGAACTATGTGCTTTTGTGTAGTTTCATACCACAAGCTAACCCCAAGTTCAGAGGTGTTGCAAATTGCATCTAAATTGCCCCTCAAGATCACCACTCGTTCAAAAATTGCATCCAGTTCTTTGCTTCTGCCTAAATGAATTTTTGCAACTTCGTAGACAATAGCTAACGCCGCTTTTAATTCTTCTACTTTCTTGGCGACCTCTTCTTTTTCTAACGCCAAGGCCCAATTACCACGTTCGGGGTCAATGTTAAAACACAAGCGTAAATCTGATGCCGCCAACTGACACTTTTGTGCAGCTTTATCCAATTGCTCAATATCGTTTAACGATGTTCGATACAAGACGCTAATATCTTTGGCTAGTTCGAGACATTGTCTACTCGACATAGTCTCTCCAAAGTATTCACTGGCAATGTCGGGAATTTGATGTGCTTCATCAAAAACAATATTGTCAGCTTCGGGAATAAGCTCACCGAACCCTGTGTCTTTTAACGCTAAATCTGCAAAAAAAAGATGATGATTAACCACCACTATATCGGCTTCTAATGCTTTTTTACGCGCTTTTACCAAATAGCAGTCGTCATAGTGTTGACAATCTCTTCCTAAACAATTGTCTACAGTAGAAGTAACAAAAGGAATAACTCGCGCGTTTTCAGGAATGTCAGTAAGTTCGCCAATATCACCGCTTGCGGTAGAATTAACCCAGGTTCTAACCACACTCAGCTCACCCAGTGTTTGTTTATCGAGTAAGGTTGCCCCGCCTTTGTGTTGCTCAAGCCTGAGTAGACAAACGTAATTTGCTCTTCCTTTCAATAGCGCCATGCGTTTGTTGCTAGACAGCGCTTTTTTTATCAACGGCAAGTCTCTATGAAACAATTGTTCTTGTAAGTTTTTCGTGCCCGTTGAGATGATTGATTTCCCACCCGTAAGCAGTGCAGGTACTAAGTAAGCAAATGTTTTGCCTGTTCCCGTACCAGCTTCAACGATAAGGGCGTAGGTATCCTTTATTGCTTTTTCTACCGCAAGGGCCATATCGATTTGCGGTTGCCTTGGCGTAAACCCTGATAAAGCGGTGGCAAGGGCACCTGAGGGCGAAAAAACCTCTTTTACGGTTTGCTTAACGGATGACATCTACACTTTTACTTTTACTATTGCTGTTATAGTCGTATTGCTAATACTCAAAATGAACGTGGTATATAGTAACATTAAAATGCCATTTTCTGTTTGCTGTTTTTAATGTCAGTCAGCAAAACCGCCTTCGGTACAGTTACGATAACTCATTGGAGTGGCGCATAGTATAAGTGTCACTTTACATCAATGATTAGGAAGTTTTATGTTAATACCCCCAGTTATGAAAAGAGCCGCTGTTATCGCGTTTGGCCTGCTTTCTTCACTTAGCTATGCTGCGCCTGTTTTTAAAGTAGAAAATGGCGAAAATGTTATGTACTTAGCCGGCACTATGCATTTACTAAACAAAAGCGACTACCCCCTACCCTCAGCATTTAAACAGGCCTACGAGGCCTCTGACACCTTAGTATTTGAAACCGATGTTGCTGCAATGAATACGCCTGAAGTTCAACAGCAAAGTGTGGCTATGTTAACTTATACTGATGGTGGTTCATTGTCCGACTCATTGTCAAAACAAACGCTTTCTATGCTGCAAGCTCACTTGCAATCTCGTCAGGTTCCTTATGAATCGTTTAAGCTTTTAAAACCGGGGCTCGCTGGCGTCATGCTTTCAGTCATAGAGCTAAGTAAACTCGGTCTGACCCACCCCGGAGTGGATATGTATTACAACACCTTGGCAATCGGAGATGGTAAAGCGATTTCTTGGTTTGAAGAGCCTCGCGAACAATTTGCTTTTTTAGCGAAAATGGGTGAACAAAATAGTGATGAATACATACAGTACTCTCTCAATGACATTGAAAATTTGCCCGCGTCGATCACGACACTTAAAAGCGTATGGCGCAGTGGTGATTTACAACAGTTAGAAACTGTAGGGATTACCGCATGGGCACAACGATATCCGGAAATTTACGCTCTTATTTTGTCTGAACGCAATAATAAGTGGATGAAAAAATTACACGTCATGCTGAAAGACGCTAAAACAGAGATGGTGTTAGTGGGAGCTCTTCATTTAGCCGGCAAGGACGGGCTTATCGAGCAACTAAAAAAATCAGGATATGCCGTTTCTCAAATCGACTAAACCAAGATATGGGCAAAGATAGATGTGACTAAACATCTATCTCTCAGTGATACTCCCGTGATAAATATTTGCCAAGCTAAGTTTCATTAAATTTTTTTAATAATTGAAAGAAATAAGCACAATAGGGTGTCTTAGTTTACAGACGGTGAGGTGAATAATTTGGAGGCGCTAACGATGACCCATAGCGTATTAGTGGTTGAGGATGATCCGGATATAGCAGATTTAATACGCGTTAACTTGTCTGAGCTAGGCATTGACGCTGTATTACATCATAACGGCAGAGAAGCACTTCAGTGTGCTCAAGAAAATGCGTTTGATTTGTTAGTGCTCGACGTTATGTTACCGGAAGTAAGCGGCCTCGATATATGCAGGTCTATTCGCTATTCCAAACCTGAGCAAGCTATTCTCATGCTAACGTCGAAAAACTCAGAAACTGACCGCGTGTTAGGCTTGGAGTTAGGTGCTGATGACTACATGACAAAGCCTTTCAGTGTGCGTGAATTGCAGGCTAGAGTGAGATCTCATCTTCGCAGGCTGGAAGTATATAGGCAAAATCAAGTCTCGCTTGAATCACCCGACAAGGTAATTAAGGTAGGGTCGTTAGAGGTTAACCCCACTCATCACACCATTTCTATTGATAAACAAGTACTCGATTTGACGTCAACAGAGTACGATTTGGTCCATTATTTAGCAAAACACCCTAATCAAGTCTTCAGCCGCACCCAATTACTCGAAAAAGTATGGGGATACCATCACAGCGGATATGAACATACGGTTAATTCCCATATTAATCGACTTCGAGCTAAGGTCGAAAAAGATGCAACTTCACCCAAAATTATAGAGACAGTTTGGGGCGTTGGATACAAGCTGAACCCAAGCGGCTTACAGAAGTGAAACTGTGTTTTTATCAACGGATTACGCTCATTGTTGTGGGCGTGTTTATGTTAATCCTTGCTTTATTTTTCTCTGGTAGCTCGTATTTACAAAGACAAACTCGATTTGAAGCTGAACAACTGCTTCATAAAGACCTTGCCGATCATCTTGTTGCTGACAATCCGCTCTTGAAAGATGGCGTTTACGACCATAGCGCCTTGGAAAACTTATTTCATATGCTCATGCTACTGGGGCCGAGGTTCGAATTTTATTACCTTGGAGTTGATGGTCGTATTATTACGCATTCAAGCACTGATACTGAAGTGTTGGAACGCGAAAAAATTCACCTTGATCCCATTAATAAATATATTGCCAAAAGCGAGGCTTTTCCTATATTTGTCGATGACCCTCAAGACCAAGAAAAACAAAAAATCTTCTCAGCAGCCCCCGTATACAGTGCTTCTCAATTACAAGGTTACCTTCTGGTTATTATTGGTAGCCAAACTTATGATTCTATTATTGCAGAATTGAAGAACAGTCAAAGTTTACGTGAATTTTTTCTGTTTATCGGTGCAGGACTGATAGCTATTTTTGTTGTTCTTCTTGTTTTGTTTAAGCTAATCACTTCCCCACTACGCCGCTTAAGTCACGATGTTGATACATTCCGTAAAGCAGGATACAAATTAGAAAATGCTAAAAACTTGTCACAAACATGGTGCGTTGGTTCAAATAGCGAAATAGATCGCCTAGGCTGTGCATTTAGTGAACTGTATCAACATGTTGACCAACAATTTCATGAATTAGAGCGTATCAACGAGCAACGCAAAGAAATGCTTGCGGATATTTCACACGATTTACGCACGCCACTTGCCAGTATGAAGGGCTATATAGAAACCTTATACCTTCAAGGAGACACGCTTTCAGGCGAGGATCAAAAACGCTTTATCAGTATTTGCATGCGTAACATGAACAATTTAAAGCTATTGATAGATCAAATCTTTGAATTGGCTTATCTGGAGGGGGGGCAGGTCACCTTAGAAAAAGAAATGTGTGCCATCGGTGAGTTTTTATTTGATATCGTAAGTAAGTTTTCGTTAGATGCTCAGGAAAAAAATATTACACTTAGTCTTGAGCCAGCTCATATTGAAGGCTATGTAAATACTGATCTAGGTAAGCTCGAAAGAATACTCAGTAATTTGCTCGATAACGCAATTCGTCATACCAAGCCTGGCGGCAAGATAACCTTGTTCGTACACGAAACAAAAGACGGATTAAATGTAGGTGTAGAAGACACCGGTATTGGCATCGCTGAAAATGAGCTGACGTGTATTTTCACTCCGCGTTTTCAAGCGAGCAACGTCAGAAAGCAGAGTGGAAAGAATGTTGGTTTGGGATTGGCGATCAGTCAAAAATTGGTAAAGTTACTCAATTCAGATTTAGAAGTAAAAAGCCAATGTGGTGTTGGCACCACTTTTAGTTTTTTACTTCCTCATGCTAGCACGTAAAATTACATTTTATCTAACGTCCCAATACCAAGTAGTTCAAGCCCTGTTGATAGAGTGCGTGCAACAAGCTCCATTATCAACAATCTGCTGTCCTTTACGTCTTGCTCGACATCTTCTTTTAAAATAGGACATGCTTCATAAAAAGACATCAAGGCACTGGCGACATCGTAGAGGTAAGTGCACAGTAAGTGAGGTGTGGCCTCGCGTGACACGACTTCAAGCACTTCACTAAATTGAAGTAATAACACCACCAAAGCTCTTTCTTTTTCGTGCGTAAGAGTTAAATTGGTAGTGATTTTTTTCCTATCATATTTAGCCTTTTGCAGTACGCTGTTTACGCGTGTATATGCATACTGTAAATAGGGAGCGGTATTGCCCTCGAAGGCCAACATGGTATCCCAATCAAACACATAATCCGTTGTTCTGTGCTTGCTAAGGTCGGCATATTTAATTGCGCCTATCCCTATTTTTTGAGCAATGTCTATACACTCTTCGTCAGACATGTCAGATTGACGCTGTTTAATTAAATCTTTGGCACGTACCACTGCTTCATCGAGTAAATCAGACAGCTTAACCGTTCCACCGGTTCGCGTTTTAAAAGGTTTCCCGTCTTTGCCTAGCATCATGCCAAAAGGACAGTGCTCATAGCTTTGCTCTGGTAACAGATAGTTTGCTTTGCGCGCAACAATCTCTGTTTGTTTAAAATGAAGGGATTGACGCGCATCGGTAAAAATAAGCGTGCGTTTGGCATCCAATTTACCGCAGCGATACCTTATGGCTGCCAGATCAGTAGTAGCATACAAATACCCGCCTCCTGATTTCTGAATAATATAAACCGCTGGATTCCCCTCTTTGTCAGCTAATTCAGAGAGAAAAACGACCTGAGCCCCTTGATCCTCGACAGCGATACCTTTTTGTTTTAAATCCCTGACCACCAAAGGTAGATCTGTATTGTATGCACTTTCACCCATGATATCGCTACGTGACAAAGAAACCTTCAAGTGCGCATACACGTCTTCCGAATGCTGTATAGAAACATCAATAAACTGCTTCCATAATCTCTCACACTGCTTGTCACCTTGCTGCAACTTCACAACGAACTCGCGTGCACGCTCTGCAAAGTTATCTTCGTTATCGAAACGCACTTTGGCTGCTCGATAAAAGTCTTCCAAATCGCTCAGCGCTTGTTCAGCGATCGTATCAGCAGATAAAGAATCACTTAAATGCGCCAATAGCATGCCAAACTGTGTACCCCAGTCGCCCATATGATTTTGACGAATCACTTTGTGACCAAAAAACTCTAAAATTTTAGCAACTGCATCACCAATGATCGTGCTTCGCAAATGACCAACGTGCATTTCTTTCGCCAAATTAGGAGAAGAGTAATCGACTACGATTTTTTGTGAGTGCTGTTTTTCAATATTGAGTCTATCGCTTTCAGCAGCGGCGACCGCTTGCTTAGCAATAAACTGGTTATCTAAATGAATATTGATAAAGCCCGGACCTGCTATTTCAAGCTTATCGGTAATATCATCAAGCTTCACCGCATCAACAATGGTTTGAGCAAGCTCTCGTGGTGGCTTTTTCATGGTTTTCGCTAAAGCCATCGCGCCATTAAATTGATAATCTCCAAACCCAGCTCGCGTGCTTTTTGCGACAGGAACAATGGGGTTTTCGATACCCAAATCCAACAACGCTTGGGTAAAGCGCGCTACCAAAAGTGTTTGAATATTCATAAATTATCCTTTTAATGTTCGCGAGTCATTGCGAACTGTATGTCGGGGTAACGCTCTTGGGAAAGCTGTAAGTTCACCATGGTAGGCGCAATGTACGTGAGGTTATTGCCGCCATCTAGCGCGAGGTTCTGTTCGGCCTTGCGACGAAATTCGTCAACTTTTCTTTCATCCCCATAAACCCAACGCGCGGTACTCACATTAATGTGTTCGTATATCGCTTCAACGTTATATTCAGACTTTAATCTTGCCACGACAACGTCAAACTGAAGTACGCCGACTGCTCCCACGATCAAGTCGTTATTTGCTAATGGGCGAAATACCTGAACGGCCCCTTCCTCAGAAAGTTGGATCAGCCCTTTTTGTAACTGTTTCTGCTTGAGGGGATCTTTTAAACGAATGCGTTTGAATAATTCTGGCGCAAAATTAGGAATACCAGTAAAACGATAATCCTCTCCTGAGGTAAATGTGTCGCCGATACGAATTGAACCATGGTTGTGTAAACCGATGATATCGCCCGCATAAGCTTCTTCGAGTAAGGCTCTGTCGCCAGCAAGAAAGGTTAAGGCATCAGAAATACGAATATCTTTACCTATTCGGGTATGCCTCATTTTCATACCTTTTTCGTATTTACCTGAAACTACACGACAAAACGCAATTCTATCTCTATGTTTTGGGTCCATATTCGCTTGAATTTTAAACACAAAACCACTGAAACCCTTGCTTTGCGCTTCTACTTCACCTTTATCCGTAACTCGACCTAATGGTTTCGGAGACCACTCAGTAAGTCCATCTAGCATGTGATCTACACCAAAATTACCTAGTGCAGTACCAAAAAAGACGGGGGTTAATTGCCCTTCTATAAACAGGTCGTGATCAAATTCATTCGATGCCCCCGTAACTAGCTCTAGTTCATCTCGAAGCTGTTGCGCCAAATCGCTACCAATTTTCTCGTCGAGTTCAGGATTATCTAAGCCTTTAATGATCTGCTTTTCTTGAATGGTATGCCCCATCCCGGTTTGATACAGGATCGTCTCGTCACGATGAATGTGGTAAACCCCTTTGAATAGCTTTCCACACGCGATAGGCCAAGTGATAGGTGCACATAAAATGTCCAATTCGGTTTCAACTTCATCAAGTAATTCAAGTGGGTCACGAATATCTCTATCGAGCTTGTTCATAAAAGTGATGATGGGTGTATCTCTTAAACGCGTGACTTCCATAAGCTTGCGAGTGCGATCTTCTACCCCTTTTGCTGCATCTATCACCATCAAACACGAGTCGACTGCTGTTAGCGTTCTGTACGTATCCTCTGAGAAGTCTTCGTGACCAGGGGTATCAAGCAAATTCACTAAATTTTCGCCGTACGGGAACTGCATTACCGAGGTGGTGACTGAAATACCCCGTTCTTTTTCCATTTCCATCCAGTCGGACTTCGCATGCTGTCCAGATTTTTTACCTTTAACCGTACCCGCCGTTTGTAATGCATTGCCAAACAAAAGCACCTTTTCAGTAATTGTTGTTTTACCAGCATCGGGGTGCGAGATGATAGCAAAGGTCCTTCGCTTGTTGATTTCATTGATAAATTTGGCTTCAGCCATGTATCTAAATTCCCATTTTGCACAAAAAAAGTTGTACAAAAAATAAAGTTAACTCGAAGCCCTGATTTCCGAGCAGTTTGCCACGCCCTAAAGCCAGCAAAACCTCCCATCAAAGCCTTGAAAAATTTGAGCGTTATTCTAGCAAAATGATTACGCGTTATAAATCAAACACCCAGTACTTCTTTTAGCTTTTCTAACGCTAGCTTATGTTTATCCTCTGGCATTTTTACCAGATTAACCTGTTTCCATTGAATTGCTAGAAGATCACTTACATATTTAAGCTCAAGCAAAGCCCAATTCGGCCATCGGCCTATCGTGGCTGGCGGGATGGAGCGGATCAATATCAACCGACAAGCGCGGAAAATATCTAACAAACAGGTTGATCGCTTTACCCCCTTTAAGCGCATAGCATTCTTACTTAGCGACAAAGGGCAAAACCTACATGAGTAACTGTGCCTGTTTGTAATGAACACGGTAGTCTACACTTATAAACTTTCTTTCTGTATTTTCGTTTATTTATCTAACAAATATGACTATCGAAACCGAAGCCCCTCCTCGCTTTTTCCAGTTTGCATTCGCGACCAAACTGGTTATACGCTCTATAAAAACCGCGATCATCGTTGGCACAATTTTAAACCTAATCAACCAATGGGAGGCGCTTTTCGGCGATTCATCGATTGAGTGGCGCAGTTTACTACTTACCTATTTAGTGCCTTATTTAGTCTCTTCTTTTTCAGGCGCAATGAGTGCTTTACAGCAATCTTCATCTATGACCAATTTACAAAAAGAGATTGATAGAGAAAAAGCCTGTTAAACGCTTACAGAAACCAACTAAACGATTTAGAGTCGCTGGTCAAAACGGTAAATAAAAACGCCCAAGGGGTAAATTCAGCTTCCAAAACACGACTATTATTTGTTGAAGAGGTTGCAAATACTGCCAAGCATGCTGCCATAACAAACGGAGAGTTAACTCAAGCAGCCGAGACAAGTGAAGATAAACTAAATAATATGATCGCATCCTTTGATGGGATGTGTTCGTTGATTACTGCTTTAAACGCTGAGATAAACAATGCGGCATCCGCTTCTGAACAAATTAACTTGTTAGCGCTAAATGCCACGATTGAAGCTGCGAGAGCGGGTGAATCAGGCAAAGGCTTTGCGGTAGTGGCAAACGAAGTGAAAAATTTAGCGACAAAAACAAAAGATAATTCAAGTGAAATAGACAACAAGCTAACATCGCTTTCTAAAAAACAGGATAGTCTATGCGAAGCCATCGATATTCTTAACGAATCTATGGCTAAAGCAATGCAATCAACTGATAACAGTCACACAGGAGTAAAAGTCTCTGCCGACGAAGTTAGTAACGCTTATTCTCAAGTCGCGAATAACCTAAACTCTGTCAAAACTCGACTATCCAGTGAAACACATACCATGAATCAATTGGCAGATGACGTTGCAAAACTTGCGGGTGACACTCAAAAAGCGATCAAGGGCTCAGAAAAAAATATCGGCCTAACTCAAAAGGCAATCGCCATTATTAAAGCGTTGGCGATTCAAAAATGAAAATTCAAAGGTTCGGATACAGACAGAGGTGTACTCGCATCTTTCCTATGAAGCACACTGTTAACACCAAAAGCCGGTTTTTTCTTATTTGGCATGCTATTGATACTCGCCAATTCATGAAAAGGAACCATATTGCCTCGTTTCTTCCCTGTACTTTGATCAATAGAAATCACAAGGCAGCGCTCACAGTGGTCAACGCACATAATATGTTTACCATTTGGAACAGAAATACTCCTTAACTTATGTTCATCGAATGCCTTTAATCCATTAATTACAAGATTCGGTCTAAATGATGATATGGCAACTTCGGGTTTGTTTTGCGCTTTCAAAACACGATTAAGCTGCAGCAGCGATGCATTATTAGCAACAAGAATAGGGGCCGCATCGGCAAAGTGCCGACCAGTTTTCCCAAATCTGTCCACGCTTCCTGGAAGCCGTATGGTGTTAGGGTCAAACCTAACCAAATACAAAGGCACATCGCTTTTTAGCACATAGGTTAGCCACTCATTCACCTCATTCTCGGCAAGAGAGGCATTGACGGTATCTTTCCAAATTTTTACGGTTTTCTTCCTTCCATCCGATAGTTTAACAGCCACCGTACCTTGTTGGGGAAAAGACAGTGACAAATCCGTTGCGTTGACGCTAGGCTGAATGAGGGAAAGGGCTGCATTAGCGCGTTGTGTTAGCATCGTCCCTTCTTCATTAACAATCATAAATTGTCTATCACCCTTCAAACCAAAAGGTGTTAAGACTGCTTGTTGCAAAGACAAGCCCGCACAAGACTTTACGGGATAGACAAAAATACTTTCTAAGGTGCCCAACATACCATACCCAGCCATAAAAAAAGCCAAGCCCTTTAATGAGGCTTGGCTTTCTACAAATAATGAACTAGTTTATTTTACTTTTTTTCTGATAAAAACAAGTCCAGCCAACATTAAGCTGAACAACGCAATCATACTTGGTGCGTTTACAGTTACTTGGCCCAATGTTACTTCATCACTGAATGCGAAAAAGTCGCCTGTGGTGAAATCAAATATATCAATGAAACCCAGACTAGCAAATGGGTCTACAATAACTTGGTAAATAAACGGCACTGACGGGTCGTCGTCTAATACGTCAAACGCCAAAAACTCAAACCCTGCGAATATATTACTTGTATCGATGACTGCTTCAAAGTTAAACACTTCGCTGGTATTAAAAAAGTTAAAGAATGTTGCATTTACAAATGATGGAGTACCGTCAAATGCCGTATCAAGAATAACACCAGCATTTAAGTCTCTGCTGTCGATGGCAATTGATACTTCGCCAAACACATTGCCACCCACTAAAAGCTCTTGAGTTACCAGAACAGCTCCAGCGCTCGCGTTTAAAGAGAACAACATACTCGCTGCCAAAGCAAAAGATACGGCTAAGGTTTTTATTGATTTCATATTTTTTTCCTAACTACTAAAAAGGTGGGTAAGGAGCTTATTGACTCCTTACCTGTGCTAACTTAAGGCTGTACTTCTAATATAGTTGTACCTTGCGATTCACCGTCGCCATCGATAAATTCAATGGTTCCCATGTAAAGTTGACCTGCCTCTAAGCCTCGTGTTCTAAGACTGATATTTTGGAACCTACCATTTACTGCAACTCTAGAGCTGGTAATAGCAGTGGTTCTTTCTGCACTATCAACAATCCAAGAAGGAGCAACAAAGTCTACTGAATCATTTGGCTCACCAGATTCATCAACACCTGTACTCGCCGCGTGCGCAAATAAGATATAAAAATCACCTGCTCCATTGTCGAACTTCGGCTCTGGGTTACGAAGTAGAACATCTTCATTTGAGGTACCCAGTGTTGAGCTTTGGCCCACTAGCGTACATCTGAAAGCAGTACAGCTATAGACGAACATATCCAAATCGGCGCCTTCTTGGCTTACTAATGCGTCGTTTAACGTGAAACGAGCAAGCGTAGTACCTTCTGGAACAGACAAGAATGTTGCTGTTGAAAGGCCCGCACTAAAGTTAAACGGCGCGCCTTCTCTATTCACTTCAGTGCCCTCAAAACCAATTGCAGGAGCAAGCCCTTTGGTTTCCATGCTGAAGCTTCCAGAATAAAGCGTTTGAACAGTAAATGCAGCTCGGCCTCTATTAAGACGCAAAGACAACGATTCAGGCACTTCGATGGTTGCTAAAGCGATAGGACGAATAGCGATAGGACTTCTCACGTCAACATCACCCGAAAGTGTTACAGAACCAAACACCCACTCTTCTGAAACAAAGTCGTCATTAGTAGTGAAGGTAAGTGAGTAACTGGCTTTTTCACCGGGTTCAACGCGTAGTACAGGTGATTCAGTTTCATTACCAAAGTTATCGAACGTTGCTACAGCAACATCGATACCGGCTGGTGCGTCTACGAACACTTCGTATACACCACCTTCACCTGAAATATCAGTAACTGTGCGGAAGATAGTTTCAGAACCTTCAAGCTCAGCAATAGCAATAGATGGGTAGTTTAATTGGCTAGCGTCAGTCGCAAAACCAGCATCGGCTATTTCGTCACACGTTAAGGCCTCGTCTCCTCCACCTTGAAGATTTACCACTAAACCACTTTGACCTTGGCCACATAAGAAGCCCAAGTAGTCACCAAAGTTAGTGTCATAAACCAGACCAGGATTCATAGCGGGTACTGGATCAGCGTGACCTGCACCAAAATCGAAGGGGTCAGCAGGAGCGTTATTGTCGAAAAACTTAACTACGTCCTGTCTTGCCGTCGTCATTAGTGCAGATTTAACTTGTGCAGGCGTCCAAGTTGGGTGTTGACCCATAAGTAACGCTGCCATACCAGCCACATGAGGGCTAGACATTGACGTTCCTTGCAAGTATTGGAAATTCTCGCCATCAACCTGAGAGCCAGTATCTAGCTGGTCGAAAGTATTAGCTGCAAGAATACGTACACCAGGTGCTGTAATATCTGGCTTTAATATGTCACCAGTTTGCGTATTCACGCCTTTCGAAGAAAAGTCAGCCATAATATTACCGACTTCGATATTAGGTCGACCAATACTATCTAGCGTCATCGTTGCTGCCGTTTCACTGCTTTCTACTGAAGCGACCAAAGACAAACCATCAGTATTGTTAATCATGACGCCTGGCACAGTGATACCCGTTGCATCACCGCCCATTCCAGTCAAAGGTCTGTCGTCTGAATAAACGATAACACCCACTGCGCCAACGGCTTGCGCATTAAGTATCTTGGTTGAAAATCCACACGCTCCTCGAGCGATAACAGCAATTTTTCCAGTTAAGTCATTGGTTAAAGGCGCACATGCCAAAATTGGTTCAGCAACACCCAATTCGCCAGAAAAACCCTCTTCTGGGATATCTGTTGTAATTATACCTGGAACTGAGAAGAAAGCCGTTTCAGCCAAATCACCAGAGTCAACATTCAGCGCACTGCCGATAACAACTGATTCTCCATCGTAAGTAGAAGCTGCAACGGTAGCAATCCAAGGCGCGATGTTACTTACTCTGTCTACAAGCTCTTGTCCTGTTGCTCTGTCTATACCAGAGTTACCAGCAGAACCAGCGAATAGCACACCCGCCGCTGACGCAGCAAGAGAGGCATTGTAAACCGGAGAGTTAATGGCTTGTGTGTTTCCGATAGAGTAGTTCAGTACATCTACACCATCTAACACAGCTTGGTCGATAGCCGCCATACTGTCACCGAAGAAACAGCCTGCTTCATCAACACCTTCGGGTGTAGTGTAATCTGAGTTCCAGCATACTTTGTACGCTGCGATTCGTGCTCTAGGTGCAATACCCGATACCGTACCTACATCGACACCATTTATTGTAGCCTGAATGCCTTCATTACCTGCGGCAGTAGACCCAGTATGACTTCCGTGACCATCGGCATCACGAGGCGAAGCAAATTCACCTAATCCAAATTGAATCTCTAACTGGCTAGAGAATGAGCTACCGAAGTAACGAGCACCGATCAATTTATTATTACACTCGAACTCATCGACAGCCACTGTTGAGTCATCGTATATCACTGCGCCAGAATCATCGATAAATGACCCTACCGTTCCGACATTACACTCACCTGCCCAACCATCGGGTGCTGGACCATAGGCTAATTCAGGAACACTGGAATCTTCGCCGAATGAAGGGTTCTCAGGCCAAATACCTGAATCTAAAATACCCACGATTACGTCTTCACCTTTGATACCTAAGGTGTGTTGACCACCTCTTCCAGTTAAGCCCAAGAATTCAGGCGTGTTGGCTGTTTGAGGTTTGAAGAGCGAATCTTGATAAACACCGACTACATCAGGATGATTTTTTAGTGCTGCCAACTGTGCATCAGTTAGCTTTGCAGAGAAACCATTAAAAGTGTGAGCATATTGATAAATCAGCTCGTTGATACCAATCTCCGTGGCGACTTTTTCCTGCTGCGCTTTCATCGCATTAATGTAGTCGGTCATTGCAGGTGTATTGGCGTTGTAGTTATTGCCAAACCTTGCGACTAATTGATTACTTGGTGTGAGCTCGCCTATTTCAGAGGCTTTAGAAACACCCGACGCGCCCTTCAACTGCACGATGTAAGTGTTACTTATCACCGATGCTGCTACTGGAGCAGGACCGCTTACCGAAATTTTGCTTACATCTACGTCAACTTGATATTCAGATGCTGAGGCCATACAGCTTAATGACATACAAGCTAAACTAACGCTAGTAAATAACGTTTTTTGCTTCATTTTTGACTCCCTGGAGATGGGTAAATATTGTTATTTTATTCATTGACTCACTGAACCGCAGGATTGAAAGGGAAAGACCCGAGCTAACGGATTTATTCTATCAAACCACTTTAAGTACGAAATGAGCTTGAACAAAATACGTCAATAAATTGGCGAAAATCAAGAAAAAAAATTGACGAGCCAAGAATCTTATTTGCATATTTTTTGATTTTTTATGCAGTTCACCATATTTAACAAGGCAAGTCTAAGTCATAAAAGTAATCTTATTTAATCACGAAAACATCATTCTTTTGATACGTTTTCTTTTTATTGTTAAGAAACAATCAAAAATAAGAAAAATGATTTTGCTCGAAAGTAGCATCAAATAAAATGGCGTTCAAAATGGGTAAAACAAAGATAAAAATGAATATTGATTCTAAAAAAACAGATCATTATCCAATAAATAATTTGTACAAAAAACTTTACAACAAAAAGTGAAGCATCGCTTAAACCTGAAAGAAACACTTTAATGACCAAACATTTTCACTGCTAACAAAATACTTATTATTATAGGCTGGTGAATTAAATAAATAAGTAAACTATGACGCCCTGGGTAAGTGAGCCACATTTGATGGATTTGAATAAACGATATGGATTTAAAAGGGTCGTTGTTAAGCCACTTAGCATGACCTAAGCCGATGCCAACGAATACCATTCCCAACCAAGGAAACAAAGCAATAAAATCGTTTGTATAACGAGGTAATTGCCCTAGAAACAAAACATCCCAAGGCCATCGATGAGGAATGATTTGCGCCATCCCAACGCCAATTATGGTTACTCCAATTGCAAGACTCACTTTAGGCCGTCGTATAAACGGCAGACTCACTACACTCGCTAGTACAAAAAAGTGCAAAACGCCAAAAAAGATCCAATTTTGTGGCATGTAAAAATAGGTAACGGCTGAGATAATGAGTGCAGCTAATGCGATTTTTGTCGTTCGTTTTACATACTTTTTTACGCTAAAAACATTCGCATAAGCAAAGGCGAGCGAAGCACCAAAACACAAAAAGAAAATAGAAATGATTAACCATCGGAATTGTTTCCATCCAAGACCATCAGGAATGTCTACATCAACAAACCCAACAAACTTGAGATCAAAAATAAAATGAAAAACAATCATTAAAATGATCGCTAGAGTTCGACAAATATCTACGCTTAAGTTTCTATTCATAAGGCTTAATGATATCTAAATTATCATATGGAAAGATCAAAAAACCCGCTATAAGCGGGCTTTTATTAGTTAACAGTAACGCAAGATTAGTTAATTTAGTTAAGTTTCTCTTTGATACGTGCAGATTTACCTGAACGCTCTCTAAGATAGTAAAGTTTCGCACGACGAACAGCACCACGACGTTTAACTTCAATTGAATCTACTGCCGGGCTGTGTGTTTGGAACACACGCTCTACGCCTTCACCGCTCGAAATCTTACGAACTGTAAACGATGAGTGCAATCCACGGTTACGTTTTGCAATAACCACACCTTCATACGCCTGAAGACGCTCTTTTTCGCCTTCTTTTACACGTACTTTTACAATCACAGTATCACCAGGGCCAAATGCAGGCACATCAGATTTCAACTGTGCTTCTTCAATTTTCTTGATGATATCTTGACTTACTTTACTCATCATATCCTCTCTTCCTAGTTAACTGTCATCTTGCTGCAAACTGGCCTTAAACGCATTTAACAGCTCAGTTTGCTCCTCAGTCAGAGCTAGGTCGTTAAACATATCAGGACGTTTCAACATAGTTTGCCCTAAGGCTTGCTGTAATCGCCACTGTCTAATTTTTTTATGGTCGCCACTCAGTAATACTTCAGGTACACACTTGCCTTCCCATACTTCAGGTCGAGTGTAATGCGGGCAATCTAACCAACCATGAGTAAATGAATCTTCGCAAGCCGAATCGCTGTGCCCCAGTACACCAGGCAACAAACGAGACACTGCATCCATTAACACCATGGCAGGTAATTCTCCGCCACTTAACACATAATCTCCGATGGATATCTGCATATCCACATGTTTTTCGATGATGCGTTCGTCAATACCTTCGTATCGGCCACACAACAAAATAAGTTTGTTTGTGCTGGCTAGCTGTTTCGCAGTTTCATAATCCAAAGGATTACCCTGCGGCGACATATATACCACTTGAGCTTGCGCTCCGGCGATATCTTCGGCTGCTTGTTTAGCAGCACATATTGCGTCATTTAAAGGCTGTACCATCATTAACATACCTGGACCTCCGCCGTAGGGTCTGTCATCGACCGTACGGTGTTTGTCGTGGGTATATTCTCTGGGATTGAATACTTCGGTTTGGATTTGCCCTTTTTTTACCGCTCGACCGATTACGCCCTGCGATAAAAAAGAATCGAACATGTCAGGAAACAAACTGACGATGCCAAACCACGTATTGTATTCGCCCTTGGTCATTAAAAACCAGGATCCCAATCGACAGTAATCACCTTTTCGTTTGTATCGACTTGATGAATCACCTCATCGAATACAAACGGTAATAATCGCTCTCGTTGACCAAAAGCGTCTTTGGAATTCGCTTTAACTTGTAATACATCATTTGCACCAGTATTAAATACTTCTTGCACTGTACCCAAGTCATAGCCTTGTGTTGTTATTACTCGCATCCCTTTCAGGTCGCGCCAATAAAACTCTTCTTCCCCGAGTTGCGGCAACAATTCAGCGTTAATAGTAATGTCTAAATTTTTAATTGCATCAGCCGCTTCGCGGTGATCAATATTTTCCACTTTAGCTACAAACGCTTTACCTTGCACTCGCCATTGGTCAACAATCACTGTATTCCCCCCAACAACCCAAGGCTGATAGGAAAACACGGTTTCAAGCTGCTGAGTAAAACTGTGAATTTTGACCCAACCTTTTACGCCATGAGGCGCTCCGATTTTGCCAATCACCACACTGTCAGACGCGTGACTCATTTTACTCTTCTTATGCTGCTGCTTTTTTTGCTTCTTTTACCAAGCTAGATACGCGATCAGAAACGCCTGCACCTTTACTCACCCAGTATTCAACACGCTCAAGGTCCAAGCGAAGACGCTCGGCTTGACCGCATGCTGTTGGGTTAAAGAAACCGACGTTTTCAATAAAACGACCGTCTCTTGCACGACGACTGTCTGCAACCACTACTTGATAAAATGGACGCTTTTTAGCGCCACCACGCTGTAAACGAATAGTAA
>CAYSDZ010000036.1:0-27743 GCA_964429915.1 uncultured Alteromonas sp. | reverse complement strand
GCTTGATCCCCTATTCGAAGAAAATCAAGCGTTTTCATTGATCACGGGTATAGTCTGTATAGCGGGCCTTTTTACGGAGTAGAACCCTCTAATTTATCAATGTTCGACACCAACAGACTGGTGGCTTAATTTAAGGGGCATATAAACCGACTCTATTGAGGCTTCGACTACTATTAAAGGAGAGTCTCAACTTTATTTTGCAGTATTGGAATGATTTCTCCTTCGAACCATGGATTCTTTTTTAACCAGATATTATTTCTTGGACTTGGGTGTGGCAGCGGCAACTTATATGGCCAGTGTACTCCCCAAGATTTAACTGTATTCGTTAGCGTGTCGTTTTTTCTATCAGGTAAATGCCAATCCATCGCATACTTGCCTACCACAAGAGTAAGCTCTATGTTTGGCATTAACGCCAAAAGTTTCTCCCGCCATTTTTCAGCACACTCTTTTCTTGGAGGTAAATCACCTGATTTTCCCGTCCCCGGATAACAGAAACCCATGGGTAATATGGCCACTTTTGTTTCGTCGTAAAAAAGTGTTTTATCGATCCCCATCCATAACCGCAACCTGTCCCCACTTGGGTCATCAAATGGAATGCCCGTTTTATGGACTTTTGAGCCCGGTGCTTGTCCTACGATAAGAATTTTGGCGCTCGGACTTATCTGCAGAACTGGTCGCACTCCATGGGGCAAATATTCTTTGCAGTAATCACACGACTTTACCTCTCTAAGCGTTCTATCAAATACCTTAATATGCATAGCCATGTTACTGCTTATCCACTGTTTGTGTTTCAAGGTGATTAGCCAAACGCTTATATTCACCGGGTGTTTGCTCAAATAGTCGCTTAAAGGCCTTGCTGAAAGCTGCGGCTGATTCATACCCTACCTCTGTTGCTATAGCATCTAGTGGTAAATCAGTCTCTATTAGCATTTGTTTGGCAATTTGCATGCGCCAATTCGTTACATATTGCATGGGAGGCATGTCGAGATATTGCTTAAAACGTTCAGAAAATAACGAACGTGACATGCCTGATTCACTGGCTAACTTTTCGACTGTCCATTCGTCGGCGTAGTTGTCATGAAACGCTTTTAGGCCATTGGATAACTGTTTATCGTCTAGCGCTGCAATAAATCCCTTTTTAACCCCATTGCTTTGATTCCAAAAGCGGACAACTTGAATAAAAATAACCTCTGAAAGGCGCTTAATGATTGCTGAGCTGCCGTCGTATTGCATCGTCGCAGTATGGGATAGAAAGCGTAAGGTATCTCTTGACCATGAAAAATCAATTCCATCACTTTCTCGTTTAATTATGCAGTGAGGTAAATGAGTCATAAGAGGGTGTTTAAAACGCTCAATGAATTCAAAGTGTCCACATACTAACTGAGTAGCATAAGGTGATATGCCTTCTCCTATTTGGAAAATTCCCTGTCCGTCATAACTTTCTTGAGCAAAAGCCTCATCAAGACTAATAGGGGGACGGTCAGATGTATCGCTAAGGATATGCCTAGCGCCATGTGGAATAACAATGATATCCCCAGAAAAAAGCTGTTGTGGATCTGCCCAACCTTCAATTCGCACCCAACAACTTCCCTGAGTCACATAATGAAAGCGAGCCGCGTTTTTATATACAGGGACTTCCACACTCCAAGGCGCATAAAAGTTAGTCGCGAAATAAAACGCACCATTAAAATGTAATGAATCTAGCACCCGACTTAATGTATCCATGTAACACCCTTTTAATATCTAACAGCGGAAGCAGTATAAGCACTAAATAGTCCACTTAACTAGACGGTCTGCAAAGATATGGACGATTGGACAATAAATAAGGTGCTCTGAACGTCGAAGCACCCGCAGGCTTTATTCATACTTTGACTCTCGCAATAAAAACTTAACGGAGTCAATCATATGCATGATATTTATTTTTACCTAACACTAAGTGGTGTATTGACACTGCTGCTTTGGGCACCCTACATTGTTGCTCGCTTATTTGTTTGGGGGCCTCTAACGTTCCTGAATAATTATCCTGACAACTTTCCATTCGAAAAGCCACAACAACCTTTATGGGCTGAGCGAGCGCAGCGAGCTCACCTAAATATGGTTGAAACTCTACCTGCTTTTATAGCCGTAGTTTTTGGCTCTCACTATCTAATGGGCGACACAGTAACATCTGTTGAAACAATCGCTTACTGGTGCGCGATATTTTTCTGGGCGCGTGTTGTGCACGCCATAGTTTACATTTTAGGTGTCCCTTATTTACGCACCCCCGTCTATCTCGTGTCTTGGTTTTCAATTCTAGCCATTGCAGCAAGTGTAATGCTTTAGCTTAAAACACAAATAGCGACTACAGGAGGGCTTTGCATATTCCAAATTTAACTAACTAATCGTAAATAAATCATCTAAAACAATGAGTCTTTTAATTTAACGTTAACAACCTTTAAAAGGAAAAAATCATGAACTTGAAAAAAATAATACTAATGGCTATCACAAGCGCTGCTTTACTTTTTACATCCGCCCTATCAATGGCAGCGGAGCCAAATAGCGTCGTCGGTGTTGGTGGTTATGACCTAGTTAGCTACCATACTGGCAAAAAACCATTACAAGGTAACGGTAATCACGTTGTCCAGCACAATGGCGTAAATTACTTATTCTCAAGTAAAGAAAATGTAGAGAAATTTAAAGCAAATAAGGAGAAATTCTTACCTGCTTATGGAGGTTACTGTGCATTTGGAGCGTCTGTGGGTAAAAAGTTCATTGCCGACCCAACCGTGTGGGAGATTGTTGATGGACGGCTTTACATGAACTTAGATAACAGTATTAAAACGCTGTGGATAAAGGATATTCCAGGAAACATTAAAAAGGCGGATAAGAACTGGATTAAAATAAAGGATGTTGCCGCCGCTGATTTATAAAGTGTTCGTCTTCACAGGAAGTAACCATAAAGCCTTATGACTTTATGGTTACCTTATACTTTGTCATTCCTAGTGAATTTCTTAAGCAAAAGCTTAGAAATTCACAACACAACATCTGAGATAAAAAATAGATTTTGTTTAGTCAATGACCGCTGATCGCTCTTTTCAGCCTCTTGAACCCGATTACCCTAATGTCCGTTTTACGTCATAAACAGTCTAAAGACCCAAGCAACGTTAAGTGCTTTTAAGCTCCTCGCTGAAAATTTATCGAACTATATTATAAAATATCAAAGTATATTATTTTTTATCAAACATTATTATCGCTGCACAACTGCTACCATGGCGGTTTTATAAAGACTAGGTGGGGTTACGAGACGTTTATCCTCAAAAAGGGCGCAAAGAAAAATATTTGCTAATGACCGGTTTCGGCTGTGGGTTCAAAGCAGTCAAACCGATTGCAAGTTTACATGCTGACTGAAACTTTGATACAACAAAGTCGCTCGGTAGTTAGACCGACAGTTTCCCTTGGTAATGACACTACTAAAATCAATCTGATTTTGCGTGACAAGTGCTGAGTGAGTATGACCTATCTAGTGTTTCATTGTACATGAGGCCCTGTAACCTATTTCAGACTCAAAAGGGGCATTAGCTTCATTTACAATAAAAAGCCTTTGATGAATACACCAAACATAAAATTGAACGACTTGGTTGATATACAAAGTAGCTGTAGATGCCTTTATATCATTTGATTTTACTGCTTTTAAAAGATCAAGGTTACGATACAAATAGGTGGGTTTTATTGATTTTTGTTTGGGAAACTCATTCCAAGAAAAACTATTATTTTCCAGAAAGTGCCAATAGCGTTTCATTCCTCTTACTGCCGCACTGACATCTTTAACTTTTTTAATATTAACTAAATAATTCAACCATTGATTAGCTGGTCGAATGTATTCCCCATTGTCAAAATATAATGTTTCAAATCCTTTTGAATTTATTTCGACAATTTTTTTATTAAAGGGGTCATAGAAGCAAGATTTATAGTCTGGAGACTTTACTGAAAAAACCACCGCCTACTTTCTAAGTTATGATTGTATAAAAAATAGGCTAGTGGATTTTCCAGAGTTTGCAAGTATCTAGGGTTGCGATTCCAGACTAGGTATCTAGGGTAACAAACTCTTCTGCGCTGGTGGGGTGAATTGCTACGCAGGCATCAAAGTCTGCTTTTGTCGCACCCATTTTCATAGCAACGGCAAAGCCTTGTAAAATTTCATCCATGGCATAGCCAATACCGTGAATACCCACTACTTTTTCATCGTCGCCTACACAAATCAATTTCATTTTGGTAGCTTGCCGGTGACGAGTAAGCGCAGTGTACATCGAGGTAAAGGTAGAGTTATACACTTTAACTTTATCTTCTCCGAACTGGGTAATGGCGTCTGGCTCGGTTAACCCCATTGTGCCAATGGGAGGGTGGCTGAACACAACGGTAGGAATACTTGTGTAATCCATGTGTGCTTCTGGCTTGCCATTGAATAAGCGCTCTGACAATAATCTTCCAGCTTTTACGGCTACAGGAGTCAGTTCTGCTTTGCCAATGATGTCACCTACCGCATAAATGTTTTCGGCACTGGTGTTTTGAAACTTATCGACCTGTATATAGCCTTTTTCGTCAAGCTTTACGCCAGCGGCATTTAGGTTGAGTTGTTCTGCATTGGGCTTACGACCGATGGCCCAAATTAAGCAATCAGCGTTGATTGACTCACCGTTTGCCAAGTGTACATTCAGGCTTCCATCGTCGTACTTAACAACCTGTTTGACGCTAGCTTGAGTGTGCAGAGTGGGTCCTTCTTGAGTAATTATGTCGGTTAACGTTTCACTCAACATGGGGTCAAAGCTTCTTAGTGGCGTATTTTTTCGCACTAAAAGATGAGTTTCGCTACCCAATGCATGCATAACGCCTGCAAGTTCAACAGCAATATACCCAGCTCCTACTACTACGACTCGTTTGGGTTGCGTTTCAAGTTCAAAAAAGCCGTCTGACGTAATGCCGAATTCTGCTCCCGGCACTGAATCGATAACAGGGTAGCCACCTGTTGCAATGAGAATATGGTCGGCAGTGTAGATGTTGCCGTCAACCTCTATTTGCTTATGGTCAACAAAGCGAGCAAAGCCGTTAATAACGGTGACATTGTTATTGGCTAGTACGCGGTCATAGGAGCCGTGGATGCGAGTAATGTATGCATCTCGGTTTTGTTTCATCGTTTCCCAACTGTACTCATTGAGCGTAACGTCAAAACCGTAATCTGCGCTATATAATTTTATTGCTTCGGCAACCTGTGCGCCATACCACATGGCTTTTTTCGGCACACAACCAACATTCACACAGGTGCCTCCCATCGCTTTCCCTTCAATAATAGCGACCTTTTTGCCATGTTTTGCTGCTCTATTTGCAGAAGCAATGCCTCCACTTCCTCCACCAATACAAATGTAATCAAAATGCGACATTGTTTTCCCCGTTCTAATAATGCAATACGCCCAAGATCCATAATGAAGCGTTTTACTTTCAATTTTGAAAAATATTAAGCCTTAGAGTAAACCTTCGGTATTGAAAAAAGAAAGACTAACCCAATTTCATTTCTCAACAATCGTTCTAATTAAAGGCTAATTATCGTGAGTCTGCCTCAGTTTTCCGCTATTCAAACCCATACTATCGTAGACACTATTTCAGAAGCTATTGCATTATGCAAACGTACAGTCGAAGAAGTTGTATCACAGAGCGACTATTCCTACGACACGGTTGTCACTCCTTTAGAAAATGTAGATGACCAACTCAGCCAACTATGGTCGCCAGTATCTCACATGAATTCTGTTCTTAGTTCGGATGACCTTCGCGAAGCGCACGACGCTTGCTTACCGCTTTTGTCGGAATACGGGACCTGGGTAGGGCAACATCAAGGTCTCTATCAAGCCTATAAAACGATAAAAGACAGCCCACACTTTAAGCAACTCGATGTGGCAAAGCGCAAACTTATCGACAATACCCTACGTGATTTTACGCTGTCAGGTGTCGCTTTACAGGATGAAAAGAAGAAGAGGTACGCTGATATTCAAGCTCGTTTGTCGGAATTGAGTTCCAAGTTTAGTAATAACGTAATGGATGCCACGACCGCCTTTAGTAAACATATCACCAATGAACACGACATCGACGGCCTGCCCGCTTCGGCTAAAGATGCTGCGGCACAGGCAGCAAAAAACAAAGGCTTGGAAGGTTGGGTGTTCACGTTGGACATTCCCAGTTACCTTCCGATAATGCTGCATGCTAAAAATAGAGCACTACGCGAAGAAATGTATCGCGCGTATGCCACGCGTGCATCTGATTTATCTGATAATAAAGCATGGGATAACAGCGAGATAATTAACGAAACACTGGCTTTACGCCAAGAGTTAGCAACACTACTCGGTTTTAAACATTACGGTGAGCGCTCGTTAGCAAGTAAAATGGCTAGCGATCCTGAGCAGGTGCTGGGTTTTTTGAACGATTTGGCTGAAAAATCAAAAAAACAAGCGCAAAAGGAGCTAAACGAAGTAAAAGTATTCGCTGCTGAGCAAGGCTATAAAGGCGAGTTAAGCGCATGGGACGTGCCGTTTTTTAGCGAACGCCTAAAAGAACAAAAATTCAGCATTACTGATGAAGAGTTAAAACCTTACTTTCCAGAAGATAAGGTACTCGGAGGCTTATTCGAAGTATTGTCACGGGTGTTTGGATTAGTCATTACTGAGCAAACAGAGGTCGACAAATACCACAAAGATCTGCGCTATTTTACGATTACCGATAGCAAAGGGCAGCAAAGAGGCAGTTTTTATCTCGACCTTTATGCTAGAGAGAAAAAACGCGGCGGTGCTTGGATGGATGAATGTCGAGTGCGTCGTACCTTACCCGATGGTAGTACTCAGTTACCCGTTGCCTACCTCACATGTAATTTTAATAGCCCTGTTGGCGATAAGCCTGCGATGTTCACCCACGACGAAGTGGTCACCCTGTTTCACGAGTTTGGCCACGGTATTCATCATATGCTAACCAAAATGACTGTGGCTGGTGTATCTGGAATTAATGGGGTCGCATGGGACGCAGTAGAGCTGCCAAGTCAATTTTTAGAAAACTGGTGCTGGCAAGAAGCGGCGTTGGCCTTTATATCGGGACACTATGAAACAGGCGAGCCGTTGCCTAAGGCGATGCTAGATAAAATGCTAGCCGCCCGAGATTTCCAGTCCGGCATGCAAATGTTGCGACAACTGGAATTTAGCCTATTTGATATGCATATCCATCTTTCTGAAACTGAGTTGCCGAATGTACAAGGCTTACTCGATAAAGTTCGCAGTGAAGTTGCCGTGCTTATTCCTCCAGCATTCAACCGGTTTCAGCACAGTTTTGGGCATATTTTCGCGGGTGGCTACGCGGCAGGCTATTACAGCTATAAATGGGCAGAGGTACTTTCGAGTGACGCCTTTAGTCGCTTTGAAGAGGAAGGTATTTTTAATCAAAAGGTGGGCGCAGATTTTCTCCACAATATTTTAGAAGTAGGGGGAAGTATTGAACCCATGGAGGCCTTTGTCGCATTTAGAGGGCGAGAGCCAAGTACCGATGCCTTACTAAGACACAACGGTATCGCCGTGGCTAGTTAACATGAAGGCAGAAAAGTTCGAAGTCATTTTACATCGGGCGGCGCAGCGCAAAGGAGGAAGGAAAAACCTACACATGCTGCTGTCTGCGCCATTAAGTGAGGCTGAACTGTTAACGATTCCAGACGATCGTTTCTTGTCAGCATTCACTAAAAAAGTGTTCCAATCTGGTTTCGTTTGGCGTGTAGTGGAAAAAAAATGGTCGGCATTTGAAACCTTGTTTTTTGGCTTTGATATCCAAAAAATTCTGCTAATGCCCGACGAAATGTTGGAAAAGAAAGCCTCCGACCCTGCCATTATACGTAATTTTCGCAAAGTGATGTCGATAAGAGACAATGCACTGATGATAAAAGACATAAGTGAAAGGCACGGCTCGTTTGCCGCTTTTGCTCAAACTTTTGTAGAAGGCGACATCATTGATTTATGGTCTTTCATGAAGAAGAATGGCGCTAGACTTGGCGGAAATACAGGGCCTTATGCCTTGCGAGCATTGGGTGTCGACACGTTTATCTTATCCAAAGATATCGAATCTTATTTCCGTCAGCACAAGTTAATTGATGGCGGGCTCAATACAAAAAGCAGTTTAAACGCTATTAATACGCAGTTTAATACTTGGCGAAAAGAAACAAACTTACCCTTGCAAACAATCAGCCAAATTCTCGCGTATAGCTGTGGCGACAATGCAGTGCAAGTATCTTGAGCATGTTGAGGTGGATCGGGTATAGGTAAATGCGCTGAGTTTGGGTACACTTAAGGCCCTAGTGCAATGCATCAATCCTACTGGAAATCTCATGAACGACATGTCGACCGAAAAGGCCAAAAACGAAAACACCACACATTTTGGTTTCAAGCAAGTTTCAACCGATGAAAAAGTGGGAATGGTGGCAAATGTATTTCATAGTGTAGCGGCAAAATATGACGTGATGAATGATGTCATGTCATTCGGTATTCATCGCTTGTGGAAGCGTTACACCATTGATTGTAGCGGAGTGAGAGCAGGCCATAAGGTATTGGATCTTGCAGGTGGAACGGGAGATCTCACCGCTATTTTTTCCCGAATGGTGGGTGACTCCGGAAAAGTCGTACTCGCAGATATAAATTTGTCGATGCTAAAAGTGGGACGAGACAAGCTTCGCGATAAAGGCCGAGTAAAAAATATTGAGTACGTGCAAGCTAATGCTGAAGAACTCCCTTTCCCAGACAATCATTTTGACACAGTGACCATGGCATTTGGGCTCAGAAATGTCACCAATAAAGATAAAGCATTATCGTCTATTTTTCGTGTACTTAAGCCCGGCGGACGCTTGTTGGTGTTAGAGTTCTCTAAACCCGTTCTTCCTTTGCTAGATAAAGTTTACGATGCGTATTCATTCCATATCTTGCCCGTCATGGGGCAGCTTGTCGCAAACGACAAAGAAAGTTATCAATATTTAGCTGAATCTATTCGTATGCATCCCAATCAAGAGACGCTAAAGACTATGTTTCAAAGTGCAGGCTTCGAACAATGCAGCTATGATAATTTAACTGGTGGTATAGTCGCGTTGCATAAAGGGTACAAATTTTAATGCTGTTCCGCCAGATGGTTTCGGCAACACTCGAAAACGTGATCAATCGTTTTTTAGACACACAGGCCGCACTTCAACCCCAATTAAAAGCATTACAGGGTAAACGGCTGTGTTTATTTTTAGACGTTTTGGATAAAGGCGTTACCCTTATTTTTGATGAAAGAGTCACGGTAGTTAATGGTCCAGATAGCTTTGAACAAGCAAAGTCGGATTTGGAAAGTGATACCTGTGTGATTAAAACGAAAATATCGGTTATCGGGAAATTATCTGATACGAGTCAACTTACAACGTTAATACAGAATAAAGCGTTAGATATCGCAGGTGATCTCTCTATTGCCCAGAAAGTCAGCGATATGCTTGCTTCAGACAACATCGATTTGGAAGAAGCGCTGGCGCATCATACGTCTGACGTGTTCGCGCACGGCGTTGCCACTTTTTTTTCATCGGTACATAAAAAGGCTAAATCTTACGTAGAAACTGTTAGCAAGCAAGCCAGTGATGTTGCACTTGAAGAGCGTCCTATTGCTGCAAGGCGTCAAGGTGTCGAAGGAGTGGGAATGCAAATTGAAACGCTAAGAGATGATGTTGAGCGCATATCCTTGAAGCTTAGCCGCTATGAACAAAGAGTTAGAGATACCCAATGCGACTAGGTCGTCTGTATAACATTATTAAAACGCTCCTTGAGTATGGCATTGATGAATTAATTCCGCCGTCTTTAAAGCCGTGGTATTTTCGATATTTTCGTGCGTGTTTCTTTTGGATTTCTAATAAACACAAACATGAGACGTCAGCTATGCGCCTTAGGCTTGTGCTGCAACGTCTAGGGCCGGTCTTTATTAAGTTTGGTCAAATGTTGTCTACTCGACGCGACCTACTCCCTCAACAGTTTGCTGATGAATTGGCTGTTCTACAAGACCGCGTTCAACCCTTCGATTCACGTGTTGCTGTTGCCATTATTCAAAAGGCGCTGGGAGATAATGCGATTGATGACCATTTTTCATTCTTTGATACAAAGCCTCTCGCTTCCGCCTCTATCGCTCAGGTGCATGCAGCGACATTGAAAGAGGGCAATAGGGATGTAGTGGTAAAGGTGTTACGGCCCAATGTTAAACATACCATAGATGCAGATATTCGTTTGATGCGCTTGCTCGCTAGTATTGCTCAGAAAGCCTTGCCAGATGGAGATAGATTACGGCCTGTAGAAGTCGTCGATGAATATGAAAAAACTATATTAGAAGAGTTGGATTTATCACGAGAGGCATCTAACGGTGTAAAGTTGAAACAAAACTTTTTTGATTCCGACTCGCTCTATATTCCGCACATCTACACAGACTTATGTAAGAAAAATGTCTTGGTGATGGAGCGTATTTACGCCATCTCTGTATCCGATGTTTCGGCTTTGCAGGCGCAACATACCAATATGAAGCGACTGGCAGAGAAAGGTGTAGAGGTGTTTTTTACACAGGTATTCCGAGACAGCTTCTTTCATGCTGATATGCACCCGGGTAACATTTTCGTTTCCAAAGAAACACCGGATGAACCTAAGTATATTGCGATTGATTTTGGTATCGTAGGCACGCTGAACAGCGAGGATAAACGTTACCTTGCTGAAAATTTCATTGCATTTTTTAATCGTGATTACCGCAAAGTAGCCCAACTGCACGCTGATAGCGGATGGGTGCCTCACGATACCAATATTGATGCATTCGAAGTGGCAATTCGGACTGTCTGTGAACCTATTTTCCAAAAACCGTTAGCCGAGATTTCTTTTGGAACCGTGCTGATGCAGTTGTTTAATACTGCGCGCCAATTCAATATGGTCATTCAACCACAGTTGGTGCTGTTACAGAAAACACTACTTTATGTTGAAGGCTTAGGTCGTCAACTTTACCCTCAATTGGATTTGTGGAAAACCGCTAAGCCTTTTTTGGAGCAATGGCTCAAGCAACAAATTAGTATGACGGCGATGCTAAAAAAAGTACGTACAAACTTTCCTTTTTGGCTAGAAAAGTTTCCTGATGTACCGGATCTTTTACATGACTCTTTGCTTCAAATGAAAGAGCTACCCTACAAAGTAGAGCAACAGCATGTTCGGCAAATCGATGAGACGAAAAAGCTAAAAAAATTAGTTTTTTCATTGATCACTGGCTTGCTGTCTTTTATGGTTTGTGTGGGTGCAGGGCTTGTATTTCATCATGTAAGTTTCTTTTTTCTGGGTTTGATAATGGCCGTGCTCAGTTGGTTAATGGCTTTTCGCTATCTGCGCTAGATTCAGTTTTATGACAAATTCGTGATTATTTTGTTTGATTTGTGAAATTGAGTATCAATTCTAAAAATTGCTGCTATGATTACTATGTCGTTGATGTAACGTAGCCCTTTACTTTTAGCTACAAAAACCTCTCAAGTTACACTGTGATTTGTTTTAAGACGTTTTGTTGTGCCGAAATGCAAAGATTTAAGTGTTAAACACCGGATGCGTTACACCCCGACAAGGAACACACTTATTGATCAAAATTAGAGGTATACATGTCTAAGGTTACAGGCACCGTAAAATGGTTTAATGCTGAAAAAGGTTATGGTTTTCTTACTCAAGATAATGGTGGAAAAGACGTATTCGTTCACTTCCGCGCTATTCTTGCAGAGGGTTACAAAACGCTTCCAGAAGGTCAACGCGTAGAGTTCGAAATCGAAGAAGGCCAAAAAGGACTTCAAGCTGCGAACGTTCAACCTATTTAATCGATTCGGTTTTAAATGAAAAAGCCCCTAATATTCAGGGGCTTTTTTATGTTTATTTTTTGGTTCTTAATTGCCATTTAAAATCAATTACCTACCGTAAATAAATACTTATTCACCAAAACTACCTGCTGCGCCTGGGAATACCACTGGACTTTCAATGCCCTGTTTATTCACACTGGCAACACCGAAGAAATAGTTATCTATCACAATATTTTGTAAGGTGGCTTCGGTGACGTTACCAACGAATTTACTGAACTGCCACTGAGGTGCATCGGTATATCGCCAATAGACTTTGTAGCCAGCTAATTGAGGGTTTTCTTCTATATTTAATGCAGCCCATTTTAAAGTGGTGGAAGGTTGCACGGCACCTTCGATAGTTACATTTGAGGGAGGAGCCGGCGCCCATGACATGGCTGCAAGAGAAACCGCATTCAACGCAGTCAGTTTTGCTGCATACTCAAAGTTAACTCCGTCGATGGTATCGCCATACTCGACACCGTCTTCAGTGCGTAAGTTTTGATGCTGTCGGTTATAGTTTTCATTGGTTTCCATAATACGCACACCAGGAAAGCCTAAGTCGTTGAACGGCCTATGGTGACCACCGCGACGAAATCTATCTAAGCGATATACCACCATAGTATCGAGATTTTCTATATATTTATCCGCAATTTTGTCGATATATCGCGCCAGATTTCGACTTGGGGAATCTACTTCCCCTCCGGTGAAGCGGCGCAAGGTTGCTTCTCGCTCGGTTTCTCCCATGCGCGTCCCTTCAGCAAAAATACGGGCAGTAGTATTGTTAATCACACCATTAATGCCTTCAATATTGCCAATCATGTCGTTATTCAGAACCGCTTTTATTCGCCAGCCATCGCTTTTCGCTTGTGTAGCCATAATTCGCCCGCCAAACAATCCTTGTTCCTCCCCCGAAAGCGCAGCGTAAACAATGCTGCCATTAAAGCTGTATTGAGACAGTAAACGAGCGGTTTCCAACACACCTGCAATACCGGAAGCGTTATCATTTGCACCTGGCGAGTCAGACGTAAAATCCATTACATCGGATACTCTGCTATCGATATCGCCTGACATAATAACGTAACGATTAGGGTCCGTTTTCCCTCGTTGAATTGCGATGACATTCACGATGTCTGTTGCATCGGGAATGCGAGTTTCGCCTTCCACAGTGGCGCTTTGGTAATACACGTCGAGACATCCACCACAGGCTTCTGCAATCGCATCAAACTCTGTTTTTATCCAGCGCCGCGCCGCACCAATGCCTCGCGTATCAGAATCGGTTTGAGAGAGGGTGTGGCGAGTACCAAATCCTACTAACTTTCTAATATCTTGTTCTATGTGCGCTGCTGATGAGTTTTCAGCAATGTTATACAGGTCCTCTGTCTGCTCTGCATGAGTATTAAAACAAAATAACGCCGTGGACAAGGCTAAAATAACAACATGCTTCATGAGAGTTCCTGTATTCAATTATTTATATAAACGCATAGGCATCGCCATAGAGTGCATCTTTAGATAGATCTTTAGTAAAGAAGTCGTCTCTTGCCGTTTTTGCCATTTCAAAGCGACCAGCAATATATACTTGGTGCCCACTCAGTGAGGGGTAGTCTGCCATTACGGCTTTGTGTACCCAGCCCGTTCTTCCATGCCAATCGGTTTCAGGAAATTCTACAACAGGTATATAGCTGAAGTGTGGATGTTTATCTGCAAGTTTCGTTAACTCGTCTGTCAAATAGAGATCTTCGTTCTTTCTCCCTCCCCAATAAAGGGTAACATCAGCATTGGGGTCTTGCTGAAGTGCCTCTTTAAGTATGGAATAGGTATACGAAAACCCAGTGCCACCTGCTATGAGTATTGATGGCTTGTGTTTATCTTCGCGATAAAACGCTTCGCCAAAGCCTCCGCTTATCTCAATAGTTACATTGTTTTGCAAACGTTCTAATACCTCGAACGCATATTTATTAGCGGGTTCAGCACCGATATGTAACTCTATGATATTTTTTTCGTACGTGGCTGATGCAATAGAAAATGGGCGTTTATCTTCTTCTCCCATATGAATAAGCACGTACTGCCCTGCTTGAAATGAAATGGCCTGCTGAGGTACCAACTCAATTTTGTACACCGAAGGAGTAAGGGGCGAAATGGTGTTAATGTCGCAAACTACGGTATTAGTAGTATTGGTGGTATGTGTGGTAGTTGTCATTTAGCAGTTTGTCTCGTTAGATTAATTGGAAGAAGATGATGGCATAATGCCCAGTTCATCCCATATCTCGTCAATATGCTGTTTGATAGCTTCGTCCATTACTATGGGTTCACCCCATTCTCTATCAGTTTCACCCGGTAACTTATTGGTTGCATCCATGCCCATTTTCGAGCCCAAGCCAGAAACGGGAGATGCAAAGTCTAAGTAATCAATAGGGGTGTTGTCTATCATTGTCGTGTCACGAATGGGGTCCATGCGAGTGGTGATCGCCCAAATCACATCCTGCCAATCTCGTGCGTTGATATCATCATCGCACACGATGACAAATTTAGTATACATAAACTGTCGTAAAAACGACCATACACCCATCATTACTCGTTTGGCATGACCGGGGTATTGTTTTTTCATTGTGACAATGGCCATCCGATAAGAGCAGCCTTCCGGAGGAAGATAAAAGTCAACAATTTCAGGAAACTGTTTTTGCAGAATAGGAACAAAAACTTCATTCAGCGCGACACCTAAAATGGCCGGTTCGTCTGGCGGTCTGCCAGTATAAGTTGAGTGGTAAATGGGGTTTTTTCTGTGAGTGATATGCGTCACCGTAAAAACAGGAAAATGGTCGACTTCGTTGTAATAGCCTGTGTGATCACCATAAGGACCTTCAGGTGCAGTCTCGTCTTGTGCTATGTACCCTTCTAAAACGATTTCCGCGGTAGCAGGCACGTGTAAATCATTACTTACCGACTTCACGACTTCTGTTTTTGCACCACGTAGTAAACCAGCAAAGGCATACTCCGAGAGCGTATCTGGCACAGGTGTCACTGCGCCGAGGATCGTCGCCGGATCAGCGCCTAGCGCGACTGAAACAGGGTAAGGCTTGCCCGGGTGCGTTTGACACCATTCTTTAAAATCCAGTGCGCCCCCTCTGTGACTCAGCCAGCGCATGATCAGTTTATTTTTAGCAATAACTTGTTGCCGATATATGCCTAGGTTTTGTCGTTTTTTATGTGGTCCCTTCGTCACCGTGAGTCCCCACGTAATCAAAGGCGCTGCATCACCTGGCCAGCATCTTTGTACGGGAAGCGCAGTTAAATCGACATCTTCACCGCTTATAATCTGTTCTTGACAGGGTGCTTTCTTGACTTCCTTGGCAGGCATGTTGAGCACTTGCTTGAAGACAGGAATTTTACTCCATAAGTCTTTAATACCTTTTGGCGGTTCTGGCTCTTTTAAATAAGCCAATAATTTACCGACTTCTCTTAGGGCCTCAACTGAATTCTGGCCCATGCCTAACGCAACGCGTTTGGGTGTACCAAATAAGTTTGCTAAAACGGGAATAGTGCTGTTTTTCGGGTTTTCAAATAAGATTGCTGGGCCGCCGGCTCTTAAAGTGCGATCGGCAATTTCTGTCATTTCTAATTCGGTGCTGATGGGCTGGCTGACTCTAACAAGCTCCCCACAGGCTTCTAGCTTCGCGATAAAATCTCTAAGGTCGCTGTATTGCATAATTGTTGATGGTCTTTTTTAAATGTCTGACCAAGATTATACCCAGAATTTTCTACGAATGATCACCTAGGTTGTGGTTTGAGGATTATTGGCGCATGATAAGAAAAATCGAAATTGCGGTTAAAAGGTAAAACATGGTTTTTTCTACCGATATGATTGATGAATTAAATCTACTCCTTAAATTTCCAACTAATTCTCAAATGCAGGGTTTAAAGATCCATCACGACGCCAACCTCAGTACTATCCAAGCCGCAGAACGTTTATATGCAAAAGGTGTCATCAGTCAACCTGATGGCGGTTACCTAACAGACCTAGGACACGACTTGTTCGATTTGGCACAAAGGTTAAAGTTAGCCCTTAGCAGTAAGCTAAATTAAGCGGCAAGTAAAATTAGCATGTGTGCGGCAAAGCCCGACATTCGCTTGTTAAAGAGTTAGTTCATATTGTCGATAAACAAGCTATATTTGGTTGGTATTGAAATAAGTCTCTTTACATGAAAATCTTACATTCTAATCTAATTTCGCTGCCTCACATTGCTTGCTTGTGCTTTAGTCTGTTTTTAGTTCACTATTCACAAAACACACACGCTCAGGAAATCAAAGCAGTTCAACTTTATTCACAAGATGAACTGATTAAACTCATCAACAAGAATGAGCACTTGGACCGCGTCGTGCTTGATCGTTGCCAACTTAATCGCGACATAGAAGCGCGCGCTTATGTACTTAAAATTCCAGCTTACCAGTTTCTGTGGGGAGACATGTTGGCTTGGGGAGTGTGCGTAGAGCCTGACCCAGAGCGAGGTATCGGTTTTATGGAAAATGCTGCGCAGCAAGGCTTGCCTGCTGCATTGGAACAACTGGGACGCTATCGAGCAAAGGGAACACTATTACAGCAAGATAAAGAGAAGGCGGTGGTATATCTGCGCGAGGCGTCAGCGTTAGGACTAATGAGCGCTCAAATTCAACTGGTTGAATTATTTATTGATGGATACGGCAGCCCGTATGATTATGAGGATGCCTATCATTGGCTTTATAATGCGGTAACGGACGATAAAGAACGTCACGCTACCATTGCGGTATTACTGACTAAGCTTGAAAAATTAATGCATCCCAAAGCGATTACAGCAGCTAAACAAAGAGTAGATTAATCGAATCCCTGTTATACTTCATCCCATGCATTTGTTTCAATTGAGATCGTATGAGCGACGACCCCCATTACGAAAGAGAAAAAGCCAAATACGACAATCCAGTAGCCAGTAGAGAGCATCTACTCTCCGTCCTTAAAGAGTCAGGCAAACCGCTCTCGTTTATTGATATTTGTCTAGCGGTTAACGCGGACAACGAAGATAACCGAATCGGCATCCAACGGCGCTTGCGCGCTATGGAGCGCGAGGGGCAAATACAATTTACCAAGCAGAAGCGTTACGCCATACAAAAACAGGCTGATTTAATACAAGGCAAAGTGTTAGGGCATCGAGATGGGTTTGGTTTTTTACGGCCAAACGACGGGTCCTCAGACTTATACATCAGCGCTGGCCAAATGCAGCTGTTTATGCACGGCGATATTGTTGAAGCGAGAGAATCAGGTACCGACCGTAAAGGTCGAAGAGAAGCGTATATTAATCGAGTTATCAAGCCACGGAATGATCTCATTGTAGGCCGGTTCTTTACCGAAAAAGGTTTCGCAATGGTCGTGCCTGATGATAGCCGTCTGCAACACGAAATCGTTATCCCCAACGAACATGTGCACGGCGCAAGGCAGGGCAACATTGTTGTGGTTGAAATTGTTCAAAGACCTCGTCGTCGAGTGAGCCCAGTCGGAAAGATTGTAGAAGTGCTGGGGGAGCATATGGCTCCCGGTATGGAAATTGAAATGGCGCTTCGTACTTTTGATATTCCTCATGTGTGGCCTAACGCGGTTGAGCAGGAAATGGAATTAGTCGGTAGCGAGGTTGAAGAGTCAGCCAAACAAGGCCGTATAGATTTACGTCAGCTTCCTCTTGTAACGATTGATGGCGAAGACGCACGAGATTTTGATGATGCCGTATTCTGTGAGCCGCTAGATGACGGAGGATGGCAATTATGGGTAGCCATTGCCGATGTGAGTCATTACGTCAAATCGGGTTCAGCACTCGATAAAGAAGCGTTGGAGCGAGGCAATTCTGTTTATTTTCCAGATAATGTAATTCCTATGTTGCCGACTGCGCTATCGAATGGCTTGTGTTCATTAAACCCCGATGTTGACCGACTGTGCATGGTGTGTGAATTATCCCTGTCAGCAAAAGGCAAAGTAACTGATTATCAGTTTTATGAAGCGGTTATGCGGTCTCATGCTCGTTTAACTTACAACAAAGTATGGGCGATTTTGCAAGGTGATAAAGAACTTTATCAGCGCTACGAAGATAAAGTCCCTCAATTGCGAAACTTATATGCGATGTTTAAAACACTGAAAAAAGTGAGGACGCAGCGTGGGGCAATAGAGTTTGAAACGCAAGAAAGCAAGTTTGTGTTTAACGCGCAACGCAAAATCGACACTATCGTGCCACTTGTTCGCAACGATGCGCATAAAATCATCGAAGAGTGCATGATATTAGCGAACGTCTGTGCCGCAAAATTTCTGGAAAATAACAAAGCCAATTCGCTGTATCGGGTTCACGATAAACCCGACCAAGACAGGCTAACATCACTAACGTCTTATTTATCAGAAATAGGTGTGCCGCACCAACTTCACGATGAGTCTACACCCGCTGATTTTGCTGCGATTGTCTCTAAAACAGCCACAAGGACAGATGCCGAGTTAATCCAAACCATGTTGCTTCGTTCAATGAAGCAAGCGATATACGATGGCGAAAACATTGGTCATTTTGGTTTGTCTTTGTCGGCCTACGCACACTTTACCTCGCCTATCAGACGGTATCCTGATCTCGTTGTGCATCGCAGCATTAAAGGCTTGTTAAAAAAACAAGGCAAAGAGGTAAGTGGAGCAAAGCTATATAATTCTGAAGAAATAGAACAATTGGGCGAGCAATGCTCTACCACCGAACGACGTGCTGACGATGCAACGAGAGATGTATCAGACTGGTTGAAATGTGAATTCATGCTTGACCACGTTGGTGACTCATTTGATGGAGTGGTTGCTTCAGTAACGGGTTTTGGTATGTTTGTGCGCTTAGGCGAATATCATATTGATGGCTTAGTACACATTAGCTCCTTGGAAAAAGACTATTATCATTTTGACGAAGTAAAACAGTGCTTGCTAGGCGAGGCGAGTGGTCAAATGTTCCGCTTAGGTGATAGTGTTTCTGTACAGGTGGCGGCGGTGAATCTTGATGAACGAAAAATAGACCTCATTATCGACCCAAGCACGCTTAAATCATCTTCAGGTAAAAAAGTAAACGTTCGAAAACCGGCAAAAACGGCCGATAAACGCAGCGGTAAGAAAAGTAGTTCGAAAACTCGGGGAAACGCTAAGCGTGGACAAACACGAGGACAATCAAAAAAAGGCAGAAGTAAATAATGGCGCAACAAGAATGGTTGTATGGTTTTCATGCTTTGTCGGCCGTGCTCAATACAGAGCCTGAACGCATTATTGAACTTTGGGCTTTAAAAGGGCGTGACGACGACCGCTTAAATAAGGTTATTTATGCGGCCAGAAAAAATGGTATCAGCATCCAATTTGTCAATCGCCAAGCCTTGGACAACAAAACCAATGGTGAACAGCACCAAGGCGTTGTCGCACGAGCAAAACCAGCGCGTACGCTAGATGAAAGTGATTTAGATAGATTGATAGAACAGTCCGAAAACGCTCTTTTCCTTGTACTGGACGGGATTACCGACCCACATAATCTAGGTGCTTGTTTAAGAACCGCTGATGCAGCAGGCGTCACTGCGGTAATTGTACCCAAGGATAAGTCAGTATCATTAACTCCTACGGTCAGAAAAATAGCCTGTGGTGCTGCTGAAGTCATGCCGTTTATTCAAGTGACCAACTTGGCCCGAACGCTCTCACACCTGCAAGAAGCAAGAGTATGGGTGGTAGGTACGGCTGGCGAGGCGAAACAGTCTTTGTATGAAACCTCTTTGCAAGGAGCTACAGCACTCGTAATGGGAGCGGAAGGTAAAGGGATGCGCAGATTAACACGCGAAAAGTGCGATGAGCTTGTTAAGTTACCTATGGCAGGGTCGGTATCTAGCTTGAACGTTTCAGTGGCCACTGGGATCTGTTTATATGAATTAGTTAGGCAACGAAGCGCTTAAAATTACGCCAAAATACATCACATAGAGCAAAAAAAGACGATTTCAATGTAACATTTAAACAACACAACTTTGATAGCGTTTATTTTGCGTGTACTATAAGTCCATTAGGGTGGACCCTAAGTAAATGAAATGAACCATTACAAGTATTTTTACTCGTAAGTGAAATAATCGAATTTTAAAAAGCAGGAACGCAGCGCAATGCACATGCCCCCCTTATCTAAACTTTTTCCCTCTACATTATTAGCCTTGTCGTTATTGACCGGTGTAGGTTGTTCTTCTGACGATGAGGAAGTCACCGGTTTAATTAAATTTTACAATGCTGAATCTGACTCACCTGATCTATTTCTTACACTTGATGAAAACCTCGATGAAGATAATGAGGACGAGTTTGAGAACACCTTTCCTGGAGTCGGTTTCGGTGAAGCAAGCAACGCAGTGAATGTACCTGTGGGCGATTATTTTTACGAGGTTGCTTTTCAGGACGATGACAGCACTCAGCGTGACGATTTGGAAATTTTAAACGAAGGTTCTTTGGCAATTAACGAAGAGTCAGTCACTTTTGTTGTCGCATCAGGCTCAACATCTAATTCAGTGGCAAGTATTTTTAATGTGGAACTGGCCGATACTGATGAGTTGGTATCGAACGACCAATTTGTACTTCGCGTGATTAACGCTCACCCTAGCGTTCAAGCAGTCGATGTTTACTTGTCAGATACCGATGAAACCTTTAATGAAGCGCAGCTTATTGCAACCGCTGATTCTTTATCACTTACCGAAGCAGTAACCTTAGATGAAGACGACTATATTGTTTATCTTACTGAGCCAGGTCAATCAGACGTTATTTTTCAATCTGAAGACATTAATTATCGCTTCAACACCCAGTATTTCTTAGCTATTCGTGAAAATGTGGGCGCGGGAAGCAATGCTTTTCAGCTAGACAATATGACCTTGACAGGGTTGCAATCAGTTTCAGATGTCGATTCAAGTGCGACTGTTCGATTCTATAATGGTATCCATCCACACCCTTCACTCCCTGACTACTCAGGTCAAATCGATCTAACGGTTGAAGATGTGTCGACTGATGAAGTGGTGATTACTGAGCAATTAAGTCAAAACCAAATTTCTTCGGTTACGGTTACCGCTGCGGATGACTTTAGTTTGAATGTGGTTGATTCTGCAAATGGCGATAGCTACGTGTCCAATGCCTTATTCAGTGTGCCTGAAAACACCGCCAGAACAGTGTTTTTCTATGTTGACGAAGTGTTTGTCGATGACGATGGAGACGGTAATGTTGATGAAGACGAAGACGGCGTTGTAGATGAAATTGAAGCCTTCGTTCGCAATGTGGTTGTTAACGATGTTACGTTTGACGGCGCAGTACAAACGACCGTGACAGTACTCAATTTAGCAGATAACGATGAATTTGCCACGGTAACCGTTTCATTTGTAGAATCTGACGAAACCCTGACTAACGCTGATGCAGTAAGAAGTGTTGCAGTGGGTACCTCATCTAACGTTTCTTTACTAAACAATACTTATGATGTGTTTGCAGTGGCGACAATAGATAATCAAGACATTATTCTTGATAATTTCACGCTGACTCTAGACGAAAACAGTGAAGCACAATTTTTATTATTTGAACACGATGACAGCGCTAGCTCAGGTTTTAACTTGAACTTGGTCTCTCAGTCGTCGGTCGATTAAGACCCCCAGATTCACTTTAATCAAAAAGGCCTCAGAAATGATGAGGCCTTTTTCCTACATTGAGATCTTCTCAAATAGTTTAAAATTAATTCAATATTAGGCTATCTCTAGCTAGACATTTCTGTTACTATTTCGCGCCCTTTTTATGGGGGTATGAATGAATTTCAACCTAAATGGTTGTTTTCATGGCTTTAAGGACCTTTCGAGGTCGTAATTTAACAGCGGAGCACTCACATGATCCAAATGCAAACTAACCTGGATGTTGCCGATAACAGCGGCGCTCGCAGGGTTCAGTGTATTAAGGTTCTTGGTGGCTCGCATCGCCGTTATGCACATATTGGTGACATCATCAAAGTTACTGTGAAAGAAGCAATTCCTCGCGGTAAAGTTAAAAAAGGTGACGTACTGAATGCAGTGGTGGTGCGTACTAGAAAAGGCGTTCGTCGTGCTGATGGTTCTACCATTCGTTTCGATAACAACGCAGCCGTGTTGCTTAATGCAAATAGGCAACCTATTGGTACGCGTATCTTTGGACCGGTAACCCGTGAGCTCAGAAGTGATAACTTCATGAAGATCATCTCACTGGCCCCTGAGGTACTATAAGGAGTCACGATAATGGCTAGAAAAATTCGTCGTGATGATGAAGTAGTCGTATTAGCGGGTAAAGATAAAGGCAAGCAAGGCAAAGTTTTGCGTGTGCTTATATCTGATGACCGTGTTGTGGTAGAAGGCGTAAATATCGTTAAGAAGCACACTAAGCCTAACCCTCAATTGGGTGAAGCAGGTGGTATTATCGAAAAAGAAGCCGCTATTCACGTTTCAAACGTTGCTGTTTTGAATCCAGCAACTGGTAAAGCAGACCGCATTGGTTTCCGTGTTGAAGATGGCAAGAAAGTTCGCGTCTTCAAATCTAACGGTGAACTGGTTTAATTAATTGGAGAGTACGATGGCGAAACTGCATGATTTCTATAAAGAAAACGTTGTCGCTGAACTTGCTAAGCAGTTCAGTTACAAAAGCGTCATGCAAGTCCCTCGGATAGAAAAAATCACTCTAAACATGGGTTTAGGTGAAGCAGTAGCTGACAAAAAAGTGCTGGAAGCAGCACAATCAGACATGGCGGCGATCGCCGGTCAAAAACCAGTTGTCACTGTTGCAAGAAAATCTGTAGCGGGCTTTAAAATCCGTGAAGGTTATCCGATTGGCTGTAAAGTAACCCTGCGTGGCGAACGTATGTGGGAATTCCTTGAGCGTTTAATCTCAATTGCAATTCCTCGTATTCGCGACTTCCGTGGTTTAAGCGCAAAGTCTTTTGACGGACGTGGAAACTACAGCATGGGTGTACGTGAACAAATCATCTTCCCTGAAATCGATTTCGATAAAGTGGATAAGGTTCGCGGTATGGATATTACTATCACTACCAGTGCGAAATCAGACGATGAAGCACGTGCGCTTTTGACTGCGTTCAACTTCCCGTTTAAAAAATAAGGTGTAGGGTTATGGCAAAAGAATCAATGAAAGCACGCGAAGCGAAACGAACTAAGCTAGTAGCTAAGTTCGGTGAGAAACGCGCTGCATTAAAAGCGATTATCAGCGATGTTAACGCCTCTGAAGAAGAGCGTTGGGACGCTGTACTCAAGCTACAACAACTGCCACGTGATTCAAGTCGTTCGCGCCAGCAAAATCGCTGCCGTGTTACTGGCCGTCCACATGGTTACCTACGCAAATTTGGTCTTAGCCGTATCAAGCTTCGTGAAGCTGCGATGCGTGGCGAAGTCCCTGGCTTGAAAAAAGCCAGCTGGTAAGGAGTAGCTTAAATGAGTATGCAAGATCCTATCGCGGATATGTTTACCCGCATCCGTAACGGCCAGATGGCACAGAAAGTATCCGTCGCGATGCCTTCTTCAAAGTTACGTGTATCTATTGCCAACGTCTTAAAAAGCGAAGGTTATATTGTAGATTACACGGTATCTGGTGACGTTAAGCCTGTTCTTGAAGTATCACTTAAGTACTTTGAAGGCAAAAAAGTAATCGATACACTAGAGCGTGTTAGCCGCCCTGGTTTGCGCATCTATAAGAAAAAAGATGAGCTTCCTAAGGTACTTGGCGGGCTAGGTGTTGCGATTGTGTCAACTTCTAAAGGTGTGATGACTGACCGTGCTGCGCGTAAAGCAGGCATGGGTGGTGAGATCATCGGTTATGTAGCATAACGGGAGAAAGAAGATGTCACGAATAGCAAAAGCCCCAGTGGCAGTTGCATCAGGTGTTGAAGTTACTATCAACGGCCAAGATGTTACTGTTAAAGGCAAAAACGGCACACTTAACCGTGTTATTAATGATGCAGTTGAAATTGCTCAAGCCGATGGTCAACTTACTACTTCTCCTCGAGAAGGGTTTGCAGACGGTTGGGCTCAAGCAGGTACAGCTCGCGCATTGTTAAATGCAATGGTTGTTGGCGTATCAGAAGGTTTTGAAAAGAAGCTTCAACTAAATGGTGTTGGTTACCGTGCTCAAGCACAAGGTTCAAAACTTAACCTTACCCTTGGTTTTTCTCACCCCGTTGTGGTTGAAATGCCTGAAGGTGTCAGTGTTGAAACACCAAGCCAAACTGAAATCGTCGTCAAAGGCGCCGATAAGCAAGTAGTTGGTCAAATTGCAGCGAACATTCGCGCTTGGCGTCCACCAGAGCCTTATAAAGGTAAGGGTGTTCGTTACGCAGACGAAATGGTTCGTCGTAAAGAAGCTAAGAAAAAGTAGGTAGGTGATACGATGGATAAGAAATCAGCTCGTATACGTCGCGCTACTCGCGCACGTAAAAAAATCGCCGAACTTGCTGCGCATCGTTTGGTTATAAACCGCACGCCACGCCACATATATGCTCAGCTAATCGCTCCAAGCGGTTCTGAAGTATTGGCAGCGGCATCTACTGTGGAAGCTAGCTTGAAAAGCGAGCTTAAATCTACAGGTAATGCTGAAGCGGCAGCTGTTGTGGGTAAAGCCATAGCGGAACGTGCTATTGAGAAAGGTATTAAAGAAGTAGCTTTCGATCGTAGCGGTTTTAAGTACCACGGTCGCGTAAAAGCATTAGCCGATGCCGCTCGCGAAGCGGGCCTTCAGTTCTAGGAGTAGATCATGGCTAAACAAGAAGTTCAACAGCAAGGTGACTTGTTAGAAAAACTCATCGCGGTTAACCGTGTTTCTAAAGTAGTAAAAGGTGGACGTATATTCAGCTTTACTGCTTTAACAGTGGTTGGTGATGGTAGTGGTCGCGTTGGTTTTGGTTACGGTAAAGCACGTGAAGTGCCTGCTGCTATCCAAAAAGCAATGGAAAAGGCACGTCGTAATATGGTTGACGTGGACTTAAATGGTCACACTCTACAGCACCCAATTAAAGGTCGTCATTCAGGTTCTAAAGTTTACATGCAGCCTGCATCAGAAGGTACTGGTATTATTGCCGGTGGTGCGATGCGTGCAGTATTAGAAGTGGCTGGCGTACAAAACGTACTTTCAAAATGCTACGGCTCCACAAACCCAATCAACGTTGTTCGTGCAACTATCGATGCATTAACAGCAATGAATTCGCCAGCACAGGTTGCAGCGAAGCGTGGTTTGTCTGTAGATGAAATTTTGGGGTAAGCAGACATGGCAACGATTAAAGTTAAGCAAACAAAAAGTGCTATTGGCCGCTTGCCAAAGCATAAAGCGACACTAAAGGGCCTAGGCCTTCGTAAAATCAACCATGTTCGTGAGTTGGAAGACACCCCATCAGTTCGTGGCATGATCAACCGTGTATATTACATGGTTGAGATAGTGGAGGAGTAAGATATGCGTTTGAATACGATTGCTCCTGCACCTGGAGCTAAAACAACCGGTAAGCGAGTTGGCCGCGGTATAGGTTCGGGTTTGGGAAAGACTGGCGGCAGAGGTCATAAAGGCCTTAAAAGTCGTTCAGGCGGTTCTGTAAAACCGGGCTTTGAAGGTGGTCAGATGCCTATCCAACGTCGTTTACCAAAATTTGGTTTTACGTCGCGCGTGGGTTTCGTTACTGATGAAGTGACATTGGCAGAAGTCGCAAAGGTAGAAGGTGATGTAGTTTCTCTTGAAACGCTTAAGGCAGCCAACCTCATCAAAAAAGATGTGTTGTTTGTTAAAGTTGTAAAAAGTGGCGAAATTACTCGTCCTGTTACAATTAGCGGATTAAGGGTAACTAAAGGTGCTCGTGAAGCGCTTGAAGCTGCCGGCGGTAAAGTAGAGGAATAAGCTAGATGGCTAAACCAGGATTGGATTCAGGCGCCAAAAGCGGCTTGAGTGAGCTCAAATCAAGATTGTTGTTCGTGCTCGGTGCGATTATCGTGTTTCGGTTAGGTTCTTATGTGCCTATTCCAGGCATCGATCCTGTCGTGCTGTCTCAATTGTTTGAACAGCAAAAAGGCACCATAGTGGAAATGTTTAATATGTTTTCAGGTGGCGCTCTTGAGCGAGCTTCGGTTCTGGCTTTAGGGATAATGCCTTACATTACCGCATCCATCATTTTGCAGTTGCTTACAGTAGTACATCCGCCGATGATGGAACTGAAAAAGGAAGGTGAAGCAGGTAGACGAAAGATTAGTCAATACACGCGTTACCTTACTTTAGTGTTAGCGACGGCTCAGTCAATTGGAATTGCGACTGGATTGCCTAACATGATCAGTGGTTTGGTTATTAATCCCGGCTTTGGTTTCTATTTTACAGCGGTCGTCAGTTTGGTCACTGGAACGATGTTCCTTATGTGGCTAGGCGAGCAAATTACAGAAAGAGGTATCGGTAACGGTATTTCTATTTTGATCTTTGCAGGCATTGTTGCTGGATTGCCAACGGCAATCGGACAAACAGCCGAACAGGCGAGGCAAGGCGACATAAATTTATTATTGTTGCTGCTTATTGGTGTAATTATTCTTGGTCTTACCTATTTAGTGGTTTTTGTAGAGCGCGCACAGCGTCGTATTGTTGTAAATTACGCAAAGCGTCAGCAAGGACGTAAAGTGTATGCAGCGCAAAGCTCTCATCTTCCATTAAAGGTAAATATGGCTGGTGTTATTCCTCCAATTTTTGCTTCAAGTATCATTCTTGTTCCCGGCACAATCGCGGGTTGGTTCGGAGCAAATGAATCAACCGCTTGGTTACAAGATGTTGCTTTGCTACTCTCGCCTGGGCAACCGTTGTATGTGATGTTATATGCTACGGCAATTATCTTTTTCTGTTTCTTCTATACTGCGTTGGTGTTTAATCCTCGCGATACGGCAGACAATTTGAAAAAGTCAGGAGCGTTTATTCCTGGTATCCGTCCTGGTGAACAAACGTCACGTTATATAGACAAAGTGATGACTCGCCTCACGCTAGCTGGCGCAATTTATATTACCTTTGTATGTTTAGTGCCTGAATTTATGCTAATCGCATTTAACGTTCCGTTTTACTTTGGTGGTACTTCGCTACTTATCATCGTTGTGGTTATCATGGATTTCATGGCACAAGTACAGACTCATTTGATGTCTAGTCAGTATGAATCTGTGCTAAAGAAAGCGAATCTTAAAGGCTATGGCCGTTAAGATTTGCATATTTGGAGTGGTGTAATGAAAGTACGTGCATCAGTGAAAAAGATTTGCCGGAACTGCAAAATCATAAAGCGCAACGGTGTTGTGCGTGTTATTTGTAGCTCAGACCCTAAGCATAAGCAAAGGCAAGGCTAATCTGATTAATCGGTATTTTAATCTTGTTAATACCAGCTTTGCATACTCATTGCTGGTATTTGCTTTATACAAGCAAACAAGTCAAATACCTAATATTGCAATTTTGTGGACGGATAAGTATCCTAACGGGCTTTTTAGGCTGTCTACAATCATTTAAGAGGAGTGCTGTTAATGGCCCGTATCGCTGGCATTAACATCCCTGAGCACAAGCATGCAGTAATTGCGATTCAAGCAATTTACGGCATTGGCGCGACACGTGCGAAAAGCATTTGTGCGTCTGCTGGTGTTGCAGAGCAAACAAAGATTAAAGATCTTGACGAAGCAACAATTGATAAGCTTCGTGATGAAGTGGGTAAGTTTACTGTAGAAGGTGACTTACGCCGTGAAGTTTCAATGAGCATCAAACGTTTGATGGACCTGGGTTGCTTCCGTGGTATTCGCCACCGTC
>CAYSDZ010000035.1:0-28731 GCA_964429915.1 uncultured Alteromonas sp. | reverse complement strand
TCGGCCATGGCTAAAACCGTGAATGGCGTGTTAAGGATCATTGCGGTATTCCCAACCAGAGATGGTGCAAATATAGGGAAGTCACAAAACGTCGTGCATTTTAGCGACGTTTTATCTCGCCTTGGCCTTTCATAGCGAAGGCCATACATGCCCATCTGACCATCATCACTGCGCAGAGGTAACGTTAGACAACCGCGCATTGCCTCATGCCCAGTTCCGTTCAACAATCCCACACGAATTAATGCACCTCGCAGCTTCCTCCCTTCTGATGTCTTGTGATGCGGAAATTGCAACGGCAAAGTACGATCACCAAAGCCAATCATGTTTGCGTTAATGGTCTCGTTGGATAAACCAAGTACGTTTTTAGCAAACGCCAAGGGCTTCGCACGGCGACTCAAGCATCGATGATAATGCTCTGCCATTTTGGGAGCATGCCACTCTATGACGTGGCGATCTAATTCAATTACGGGTGGTGCGAGTAAGTAAGCTGCCTGTGCAGAGAAATTGGAACTACCCATTACGCTTACCTCCCGTTTGCTTGGACGTTTTTCGCGCAGGTATCGCCATGTCGGTTTGTCGAAAATCGATATCGTGATCAAGTACAATCGGGTAAGCCAAGGTGACAATACGGCTGAGGATCGCATCGGCAATCGTGTCGCCGCCTACTGCCTCGTGTAACAACTTGGCATCAAACTGAGTGGTAATAACAAACGAGCCGCGCTTTTCACGTTTTTCTACCAATTCGAACAACACCGCTTGCTCCTGTCGGCTGAGTTTATCAATGGTCCAATCATCAATAATGATGAGGTGAATGCGTAGCAGCTTTTTAATAAGTGCAGCCAACTCTCCGCCATTGTCAGCGGCTCTGAGCATCATCAGTAAATCTCTGAACCGATAGAATCGAACACGGTAACCATGCAAAATCGCTTGGTTCCCAATGGCACATGCGAGATGGGTTTTGCCTGCACTTGAACGTCCAGATAACATCATGTGCTTTCCTGTTGCTATCCAATCACAGGATTGAAGGTACTCAAGCACGGTTTGTTTTATCTGCGAGCAAAGCCGCTCAGAAGTGGTGAACGTCGCATCAGGCCAACGCATGCCAGATGATTTGCGCTCTCGTTTATGCGCAGCAGATTGATTGTGGGCAATTTGCAAATCCAGTAGGGCGTCAAGGAAATCTAGTTGCTGCTTCAGATCGACACCATACTCTAAACTAACTTTTTCAATCACATTGGGGATCACATGCAATTTCAGGTTATTGAATTTGGTTGCAGTTGCAGGAGGCAAAATCATAATTGAACTCCTTTTTGAGCAAAGTAATCGCCACCGAGCAGATGCGCTCCCGGCACCACCTCAGGCATATCGACTGCTTCATCCTTGTATACACCGGATTTGAGGATGTATTCAAACATCTCAATATTTCGCAACTGATTGGTATTTAACGCATATCGGCACGCAGCTACAAAGTCATCTGCACTGTATTGTTCTGCAAACTGTTGAATTTTCCTTGCGCGATTATTACCAATGCGAGAACAAGCGTGCTTCGACTTGAAGAAATTACCAATAAAAATGGCAACAGCATCATCGGAGAACCTATTGTTCGCCCATTCCTGATAGTGCTCTTTAGGCTTGTCTGAAAACCAAAGGTGATCAGGGTGCCTATGCGCATCCAGTATAGTTTCTCCACCTTTTTCAAAACTACGCACGTGTTCGACAACCAATTTATGGCCATCCCATACTTGAACCACCTTCGCCAATACATGAACTTCAACCCGTTTTTGGCGATACGAATGTGGCACTGAATACGTGTGCTCATCTACCATGAAACAGTAGTTTTCTCTCACGACAAAATTGTCAATTCTCTCAATATGATTGAGTGGCTTTGACGGTAATGGTGTTAACATCGGTTTATCAAATTCGTCAAACAATAATTGGCGAGAAGTGCTTCGGTTTTGAAATTGCTGTGCGTTGTATTCATCTACTTTCTGCGCCAAAAATGAATTAAGTTCAGAAAGGGAGCTAAAGACATGCTGTTTAAGCAGTGGCAGAATGCTCTCTTTGAATACTCTCATGTAAAATTCAATAAGCGCCTTATCTTGAGGATGACGTGGCCTCGCTGGTAGCACTTCAACACCATAATGATCTGCAAATGCCTTAAATTTAGGATTGAGTACCAAAGTCGGGCCAGTCTTAGTAACAACCGCCGTCGCGTTATCAGGGACAACTGCTTCAGTCGTACCTCCGCTGGATTCGAATGTATACTGTATGCCAGCAATCCAGTCGTCTGTTGTTTGTCGCAATGTGGCTAACATAAAAAAGCGTTGTGAAAAGGGGTGCACAGCACCAAAAAACTGCACAGGTTTAGCGGCGAATGGACATTTTAATGTGCTACCTGCAAAATCAACTTGCAAACACTCACCAGCTCTATGAGTCAGTTTCATTGAGAGCCTATTGTTTTTCTTAAACTTCCTCAGGCCACGGCACAGGGTTGAATAAGCCATTGCCTTTTCTTTGTGCATTGCGGCGTAATCGAGGTATTTCATTCTGATTGTGCAGCCTTTCACCTGTGTTTCTTTCAATAGTTGTTTCCAATCAGGCTCTGCATAACCGTGATTGCGCTTACCCAAATTAGGGTAACGCAGTAAAACAATGTCATCAGGCTCCATTTCGAGCAGTTGCGAATAGCTTGTACCTGTTTTATGCAAACGCTTTTGAGCACGTCCTACACTTTGGTGTGAAGTCCCTACCGAGCGAGCAATGTCTCGCTGATGAAAGGTAGTTTGCTCGGTAAGTCGAGCAATATCGATAATTTGGTTACTTGTCAGCATTGCTGCCTCCTGAAAATTGGAGGACGCATCAATCCCCAGTAGGTGAATATCACCACTGCAAAATTTGCATTTTCATTGAGGTTGACTACACTGCAAATGTCGGGGTATCAATTCGACAATCACAGAGAAAGCCTTGAAGCAGCATCTTCAAGGCTTTTTTGTGCGCCCTAATAAATACAATTACATTTTAATTTTCTTGCCGAGCCTGCGTTGCTAGCCAAAGCGCAATGTCTTTGACCAGCGCATGCTTTCCTCGACGATGCTTTATGGTAAAAGTCTTCACTGGCAAGGTTTTCCGTACCATGGCTTGTCGGTAGGCATCAGAGGATGGATACCCCAGAGCCTTCCATAGTTCATCTCCCGTGAGAATCGGCGAGCCATACATAGCCAGTAGATCTTTTTCTAAAGCACTTGCTAAACGCGCAATCTCTGTTTCTGTCACATAGTCACCTCCAGTCGCATTTCAGTTATGACTTTATGAGCCTAAGCCAGAATCTGATTTCTCGCCTACACTTATGAAATGAGTGAATGTCAATAGAGCGACGGCACTATCTATATGATTAGTAGTGCTTTTTTGAAATTGTGCTAACGAAAAAACTCGGCAACATTTTAAGCGGTATTTGTGTTATTAATTATCAAACGCTGCCTTGTCACGTAAAAGGTCTCGCTACACAAGGGTGTATTGCTGAGCTAATGGCTGACTTTGGCGTGAATACTGTTGATGACTTGTATGATGCATTGGCGCAACGAAATGACTACAACCATTACCGTTTGCGCTCAGAGAAAAATGCGAAATTTTATGAACTGAAGTATTTTGGTCAGCCACTGAAACGAAACAACAAGATCGCAAGTATTTGCGGATTATCTAAAAGCGCTGCAAAAGCACTCCATCATCCGCTTTGGCATTTTATTGCCCAACCTAAAATGCCAATAAGCAAAGTGGCTAATTTATGCTCGCAACTTGATGCGAATAGATTCCGACCTGTTTTACACCGAAATCATGCTTTCCTGAAACCACCTCACAAATTTATCGCGTTACTAAAAGCAGATAGTGCCGCCATTCAGAGCGATACCAGTCTTGATGGGTACTTGATGCGGTTAATTGCGTACATGGGGAATGCAGCCAAGTACAAACGAGACGCGCCTCTGGATTCATTGATGAGTCTTTTTAGAGCGACACTTTGTTTTTTGGCTTTCAGGCTACCAACAATTGATATATGGGAATTTTATGGGCTGTTGACTGATGCACTTGGTGTCAACCATATCAACTCAAAAGATTACCCCAAAGGTTATTCATATTGGCCAGAACGACGTGAATGGCTAACTAATATACACCCACCTAAATTCTTTGCTGACATTCAATCAAGTGCTGAATTGCGATCAGTTTTAACGTGTTACCAAGATGCTGCTGATTCTGTCGAAGCGCACTTTCAATGTGAATTGAATAGCGATTCAAAGATCAGGTTGCTATCGAATTTCCACCCTGAACTTATCATCGATAATGCTAGCTCTGATCCTTTCTTGATCGCGGCAACAGAAAAGCAATTGGTCCAGACTAGAAATTCTATTGGTCCCACTTAACGAGCGACGTGGTGCAGGCTATGAGAAGTATTGGTCCATTTTTCGGGAGTATGCACTTGCAAATTATCAGTGAAATAAACCAAGCATTCTCCACAAATAGCCAAAGCGCTCGCTAAGCTGGACCAATGTTTTCACATAAACGGACCACTAGTGATCAATTGGTCATCAACCAGAGTTACGAGTTATACTTACTACCAATCAACTCAACAAAGTAGCGTCAGAGGTTCAGCCCATGCCCTATTGCTCAACAGCGTTAAAAGCCAAGCATGCCGATGAAACCATCGTCCTCATCTCGCGTATTGCAAAAGAACATTTCCGTGCGAGAGATGCGTACCGACTGGAAAGTGATGGTCGCTGGAATATTGATGCTGGTGAGAATGATGTTCGAGCGATTTGTGACGAAGACGGTGACATCATCAAATTCTTCTGCCGCTATAAGCATGATGTTGAACGCACCGAAGCCAAGATTGCTGATTTTGCCAGTAAGCACGACAATGAATGTAGTCTAGTAATTTAAAACCAAAATTCATTTGCAGTGTATACCTTGTAAAAAAACTCTCAATCTTCTTTCCAAAGTCTACAGTTATAATACTGAATACAAAAACAGTGTTGACATATAGGACACACTATCCTATTCTACAAACGTGCAAGCGAATTCGCTTGTTGTGTTCTTTCATAATTCTATATCAATGCGAACTGCAACGGGTCATCAGACCGTTCATTGTTTAATGAGCTGCTTTTCTCGCACATACAATTCGTTTAGCACCCCCACGTGTTCATCGATGCGTATAGCCTGTTGAATAACAGGTGAACGGCGGGGAGAGTTTCCAGAGAAACTCTCTGGTGGTATTGGCTAGGTTTGTCTGCGGTGTTTCAAATCGGTTCGTGATGTGAGTAACGGCGGGGGCATCACACCCCGGTTTGTTTAACGATATAGGAGTAAGCAATATGAAAGATATTGTTGCCGCCTTGAAAGAGGCTCGTAATAAATGCACAGACACCGCAGACAAAAGCACTTTGAGGGACTTGGATGACATCATTCAAAAACTCGAAGAAAAGACTAAGGAAAAACCTAAGCAAGCTCACTGGCTTGCATACATTGTCAAGGCATTTGCTTTGATAAGGTTACTGGCTGGTGAAATTGATAGTGGCGAATAGCCTTGATGTTGTCTCTTGCAACCAGCCAAGTAAATCCACCCATGTATAGGTAGGTGTTTTATGTTATCAATTGGCGCTACATTGAAGGAATGCAGAGAACTCAAGGGCGTTAGCCTTGGTCAGTTAGCTAAGTCCTCTGGTGTAAACAAATCTTATCTATCTAAAATTGAGAACGACAAGAGAGATCCGTCTTTGAGTTCATTAAGCTCTATCTGTGAGGCAATTGACGTTCCCCTAAGTATATTCATTTTGCTTGCTGAGAAGACTGCTAATGATTCGTTCGCAGAAGTAACCGAGTTGCTTAAATCTACGGCAAGGAACGTAATTGGTGAACAGAACTGATTTCCAGTGCACTCAATCACAAATTGGTAGTATCAGTGCACTTGCAAAAACGCTTTCATTGACTGAACCAGAGCTTATCAGCTTAGCTAAAAACTCCGGTCAATATTACAAAGTCTCCAAAAAAATCCCGAAAAGTGATGGCTCTGTTCGCCTGACGTATAGCGTCAGTTATCCATTGAAGAAAGTACTGATACGCATTCGAAATCGCATCATTTCAAACGTCGATTACCCTGAATATATTCTGGCTGGAAGGCAAGGCAAAAGCTACTTGGATAATGCGCAGAAGCATAAGTCCTCAACTATGATCCTGTCAGAAGACATCACACGTTTTTTTGATTCAATTAAACAAGAATACGTGGAACAGCTCTTTAAGTACTTTTTTCATTTTCCGTCGGATGTCTCTCAGACTCTCACCCAACTGTGTACGCTCAATGGCTTTTTAGTTCAAGGAAGTACACTGAGTGGCGATTTAGCTAATTTGATCTTTTACGAAAAAGAGCCAAACGTGGTGAAATTAGCAGAGGGTCTTGGATTAAAATATTCGCGCTATTACGATGACATTTATGTCAGTTCGGAAGCGATGAATTTTGACGATCATGTTGGCACACTGCGTACAGCTATCTACGGGATGTTCGCTAGCGCTGAAGTCAAACCCAACAAGTCGCCCCAGAAAAGCCGTGTCATGCGCTCTTCAAAAAGAATGGACGTACATGATGTTACTGTTAACTCTCATAAATTATCCCCTTCGCGAAAACGCACATCCAATGTGAGATTAAATATTAACAGGCTTAGGAAAATGGTTGTGGACAATGCAGAAATGTCAGACATCCTCAAAGTTTATAGGTCTACGTTTGGTCAACTGATCACTCTAAAATCACAAGGCAGTCCAAAGTATTTAAAGATGCGTGCTGAACTCGATGGGATCATCAAGAAGATTGATCCAACGAAGGCTAAAAAATTCGCACGTAAGTTCAGAAAAATTAAAAATGAGTCGGACTACAGGTCTCTCGCAAATAAGATCTCTGTGTTAAAACGAATAAGCCCTACTGTTGCTGGTGTAATAAACGCTGAGTCAAAAGCTGCGAAATTAAAAATTCAAGCTAACAACTAAACCCTTCAGCCCATAGAATGCAAAACCCGCCGGAGCGGGATTGGTTTCAAAAAGTGCTTTTAAGCTCTCATGTTGTTCGCAGTCACTTTAACTTGTATTGAGTCCACATAAAAAGCAAGAAACTAGTAATTAGCAGCCCCGTACCCAACTGAAAAGTTTCTTTGTCGGTAGAAGCACTTATCCAAACACAGTAAACAGTGACTACGATTTGCATTTTCACAACAGCATTAACTCCCTTCCTTTTGAGTACATTTTTTTTAATCAGAATCGGGAATACCAAATGCTGAATAACAACAAGCAAACAAAAAAATGAAAACAACCATATTAGGCTTATTTGCATTTAGGTATTCTCCCGTAAATTAATTATTTGGCGCTAACTCTTGGAAAGCACCTCTTGCATTGTAAACATCGACAGTTGCAGTAGCTGCGGAGCTTGTTTGTATTGAATAAACATACTTTGTATATTCGAGTTGGTTCGTGCCCCACCCAGAAGAGGAACCTGCTCCTACTGTTGTTGGAACCATAGTCCTCCATGCTCCAACCATTGTAGTCAAACTCAAAGCAGCCCTAGCCTTAGCCCCCGAAGATCGATCAAATCCGTAAAACTCAGCAGCATCTCCAAATGCTCCCCCGACAAAATCATAATCACGATTCCCACCATAATAAAGATTTGATAGATCACTTACTGCACCAAGATAATTGGAGGCACCATCAACCATCATCGCTCCTCCAACAGTTGGATTAAACGGTCTTATTAACCATCCACCGGCTACTCCAGCAAGACCAGCGCCACCTTTTGCGTACGCTCCCAGAGCAGAAAAAATATCATCTCGGACTTGGCCACTCATTACGCGTTCCTTAAAGGAGTTCCAAAAAGACTGCCTATCAGCCTGAAAATGAGCCTCATCATTAAAGCCTCTAGAGAATGCCCCCGTAATTGCCCCATTCGCAAACTTCCCACCTGTGATAGCAGATGCAGTTCCACCAACTACTGCCGACGCTGCTATTCTTAGTGCTCTGTTTGCAGTACTAAAGTAATCTCCTTTAGTAATATTTCCAATGCGACCACCGATTTTATCAATAGCACCGGAGAATGCCTGTGTTAGAGCCGCACTGGCGAATCCATGCCCAAACTTACCGCCGTTAAGCACACTACTTATTCCGCCAGCGACTCCATGAGCCAGAACTTTACCAACTCTAGCTCCTGCGGATAACACCCCAGCCGAGTCCTGAAGCCCTTGGAAGTGGGTCCCTATCCCGTGGAACATTCCAGCGGTAAAGGCTCCTGTCAGTGCCCCTCGAAGACTACCTGTAGCTATTCCTCCAGCAACAAATCCTGTGCCAACACTCGCCCAGAACCCTGTTCCCCAAGGTGCCCAAATGGATAAGCCAATTGAAACTAGTGGGGCGAGTTTGCCCAGAATTTTGTTTAATCCCTTAAATAGCTTGTTAAAGAAGTACCCACTAGGATCGGTGTAACTCAACGGATTATTCAACACATACGAATAACGGTTATAACTCTGTGAGTTAGACGGTGCCTGAATATGAGGATCAGCCTGCAAGAATCGCCCAAGAGTTGGATCATAGATCCGACCGTTCATATGGGCGATCAGGCTTTATGATCTAAGACTTCAACCTAATCACACGCTATCCATCTTCCTAATTGCTCTTATCTACCTTTGTTTTTTGCATCGACATCAAAACAAATTCAGCGAAAGGAGTGCCTTGATGATCTATCGAAGCTTTCTCTAATGAGCCTAAATAATCTGTCCTGTCTTCTAGCTTCACTATTGTCCAATCATAACCGCCTAAAGTTAGTAAGAAATTCATTAAAAACCTGGCAGTTCGCCCATTGCCATCGGGAAAGGGGTGGATATAACCTAAACAGAGGTGCCCTAGAATCGCTTTAACAATGTAGCTAGGCTCATCTTCAATTAGCATTTTGAGCGCATCCATACAATCTCGTAAATAGATATCAGCAGGTGGCGCATGTCTTGATGTACGAATATAAACGGGTCCTTTACGATAGCCTGCAATATCTTTTGCGGCTATAAGTCCAACCGCAACACAGGGTTGAAATAAATAGGTGTACCAATCTGTGATGCCAATTGAAATGGCCGAGGATAGCGTACCTATTTTTTTTTCATGTATGGCCTTTAAGGAGGACTTAACAGCGTTGAACGCTTCAAAGTATCCTCTGGCGGCTAATGCATCCTTTGCTTCCTTGTCTTTTTCAATCAGCTCAGGGTGCCAGTTTCCATCACGCACTTTTTCAATCAATGCAGGCGTGACCCGATAACCCTCAATTGACAAGGAATGGTAGGCATCTTGTACATATAACTCTTCCATCTCTTTGAAGGTATCTTTCAGTGGACGGGACATAAAATCAAAGCTCGGTTTAATATCACTGAAAACCTGCTCAATGTCATCGCGCAATGACTGCCACAATGCACGCACTCGCATAGCCGCAGGGTTTTCATTTTTTGAGACCCCTATTTGAGTAACAGGTTGCTCAAATGGATTAGTTTCGTTTAACTCCACAAAGCCGATTCCATCAACAATACGTTTTAACCTTAGATAGTCTTCTTCCTGCTCCAAGGCTTTGAGTGCGCCTAGTGTTCGACCTACCGCTGATGCATTGCGAGTATGTTCAAATGCGCCAGCTAATTCGCTGATGTCAGCCAGACCTAAGGCAATTTGCAGAGAAATGGGGCTTCGGGTATAAGCAGAAGGGCTAATACTCGCTAATACGCTTTCAACTGAGGCGACCCTAACACCTGTAATCGTCTCTATTTTATAGGGTGTTCTGGTGCTATTCATCACCATCAAACTCATGTTGTGAGGCAGGTTAACAATACGTGTTGTGCTTTTAGCATACACGATAATCTGTTGAGGCAATGCATTGCTGGAAGTCAATAAATCCAATGAAGACTCAGGGCTTAACCAATAATCATCACCAAAGAGTTCTGTTAAATATTGGCCAACAAATCCCCAGATCGAATCAAACCATAGCGCTGATTCACCAGCATCTGTCGTCGTAACATCAGCATCAAGCATATACCAGCCGCGTATCACGGGTTTAAGAAACCCTTGTTTGACCAGTAGGTTTCGATGCCTTTCTGTGAGCATTTTAGCTTGAACAATGTTGTTGATAGCAAGGCTAGAGGCTTTCTCTAATGCTACCGCGAGCTTTTCATTTGCTATTTGAGCCATAACACAACAACCTCTTTATTTTATTTGAACGCACTTGACGGCAATATATACAAGAGATTCAGTGTTCGTACATGAATAAATATTGCATCAAAGCAACACTTTAACATTGCAGTTAAGAAACGCAAATAAATTGCATTTAAGAAACATTAATATATTGCACTTAAGGCACGTAAATGTTTTGTGAATAATAAACAAAATGCCATTGATTTATAGGTTTCAGTGTTATTGATAATTAGGCTTTACTGTAAAATCACTATTATTAACAATCTAGGCTAGCTATTTATCAAATACGCATTAACTTCTGACACCTTAATATTATTGTCCTGTAAAGCTGCGGGATGGGTCTTAGCGTATGTTTTCTTCAACTGATTTTGAGTGACATGCACGTAAACTTGAGTGGTCGATAAATCTGCATGCCCCAAATACTCCTGGATCTCTCTAATATCAGCACCATGCTCCAACATGTGTGTCGCTGCACTATGCCGAAAGGCATTACATGCCGCCCCCACATCAATTCCTGCTTTTAGTAAATACTTTTTCACCAACGCCGTCAATTGATGTGGCCTGAAAGCGAGACCTTGATTATCCAGAAAAAATACCGTTCCCGATTTGAGGTTCATAACTTTAGGACGAACATGCTCATAGTAGGCTTTAAGCCAACAGGCCGTCCTTGGAGCCAACGGTACATACCTGGTTTTGTCACCTTTGCCATTTTTAATAAGTACTTGTTCTCGCTCAAACTTAATATCACAAAGCTGCAAGTTGCCAATTTCATTGCGACGACCAGCCGTGGCGTAGTAACACTCCAGAATAGCTCTATCCCTAAGGCCTCTCAATCCCATTTGCTTGGTTTCAAGCATTACACGTTCCACTTCTCGCTCAGACAACAAGGCGGTTACCATTGGTCTGGGGGATTTGGGCAACCTCAGCTGTTGTAGTGGACTGACTTCAAAGACATCCAAATACGCCAGCTCCGCAAAAAATACCCTCACATCAGAGACGCGCTTCCTGCGCGTCGATTTTTTTAATGTTTTGCCAGTATGAGGTGAAACATATTCTACCAAGTAAGCCTTGTAATCTTCACCAACCCGCCTTGTGACGTCGCTTGGTCTGTCTACGCCGTTCGCTAATGCCCACTTAAAGAAAAGCTCAAGATTACAGCGTTTATTGAGTACCGTACTTATGGACAGTCCATCCGCTAAGCAATGTTTCTCATACACTTTCAGTGCGGCAATGAAAGACAAGGTTTCATGCGGTTCCATATGCGACCTCAGCCATGCTATTTATTTTTTGATATCTAAGACCGAACATCTTCAATTTATGCCCAAGCTTTCTCAGGTCTTCTGCCGCTGTATCAGGTTGCATGACGACAATCACTTCTTTTACACCTGCATCCACCAAATATTGGTAATCAGCGTCATAAAGATGAAAATTGAGGTTAGCAGCTAGAGTCGCCCATTGCGTCACCTGCGATATTTGTATGGCAAGCAACGGACTACTGCATAGATAGATGGAAGCGCGATCTAAACAGCATTCAGACTGAAATAAACAAGGCGGACTCAACGGTACCCAGTAACAAGACTTGGCACCACGTCTTGGCCTACCAATGCGCTCTGCATAAAAACCAACGATAATATCGTCAGTCATTATGGGTATCACAATACAGCCGCAAAACGCTTCATGGCCTGAGCCTTTGAATAACCTTAACCTTCCAAGAGAGCCTCTTAGAATTTGCCCCGAACTTTCCTTACGATCAGGTAATTCCAATCCCAACGAACGGTTTGCGAAACCGATATTATATTGGGCGGCAATTGACTGGGAAATGCCGTAATTCGTTGCAAGGTAATCTAATGCTTCAGGCTTTAATAACAAGCTCTGATGATAATAGTTTGCAACCATCGGTAGATATTGCTCGGCAACCTGAACATCGGTATCCGTGAGGCTAGGCAGTTCAAGTAACGTTTCTGCATAAATACAAGGCGGGTAAGGTGTTTTCATGACTTACCTCCTTTCGTTCTATGCGATACACGTTTTGGATCACCGCGCAATTCAATCACATCTGACATGGACGCAATGCGATCTAACACGGCATCAGCAATGGTGGGATCACCGATTGCTTCATGCCATTTGTCAAAACTATATTGGCTAGTAATGATCAACGAGCCAACTCTCTCTCGTCGTTCAATAAGCTCGTAAAGCATCTGGCGCTGCTTACTGTTGATAGGAAAAAGTGCCCAGTCGTCCAAAACAAGTACACGGAACTTGCATAATCGCTGTATAAACTTTTGGTATGTACCTTCTTTTTCGTTCACAGCAAACTCAAACATAAGATCGTTGAAACGTATCATCCTAACGCTGATACCACTCATCAATAGTTTGTTGGCAATCGCACACGCTAAAGACGTTTTACCCGTGCCCGTGCTGCCGGTGATAACAATATTAAGGTACTCTTCAATCCAACTGATCACACACGCTTTATCAATAACATACTGCACATCTTTGGTTTCACAGCGATAATCAAACTGTTCAATCATTGCATCTGGCCAGCGTAATTTAGCGGCATGTTTTAGACGCTTTTGACGATTAGCCAACACGTAGTTTTCTTGGGAAATAGCAATATCATTGAGAATGTTAATAAGCTGTTCTTTGGTTACCTGCTCACCTATTGTCATCTGTTCGACAGCTTGTACTGCACCCATCCATTTCAAATCTGCAAACTTTTTTGCAACGCTTGAGATATTCATGCTTGTCTCCCCATTTGCTGATAGTGCTGAGAGCCACGCACATTTGAATGCAAACCAACCGTTGGCACATCCAGCTCTGGATCATCCACATGTACACCGGACGCCAGAACATGCTTTAGCGCAGTCGGAGAATACTTGCCAAAACGCATGCAAAAATCAGTAGCAGCTTCAACTTCTTCGGGCTGATATTTACTCGCAATTGACTGGACACCTTTACAAACTTGGTTTGCTTCAACATCAGGCTTTCCAGCACAAAGTTTTGTAATGAACTGTTTAGTGCGTTCACCATAGTCTTCAGCCCAATCTATAAATTCAGATAAGGGCAGCAATACCATGGCTTCATGCTTGGGATGTAAGTGGCTTTTAACTACCGTTTCTTTTCCTTTTACAAATGAGCGCTTATGAACAATGGGCGGCTTGTGCGCATAGGAGATGCTTATCTCATCATGCGTTATCACCACATCTGCCTTTTTATTCGCCCATCGCCAAGGAACAGAATAGCAATGCTCCTCATGAACAATGCGATAATTACTGGGTACAGTGCATGTAAACGCATGTTCAATTCGCTTAAAAGGCTTTTCAGGCAAAGGATTCAGATTAGGTTTATCTGACAAATTGAAAAGCTCGTAGCGTGATGTAGAGCGTTTTTGAAATTGCAACGCGTTAAGCTTGTCACATTCTCGTTTCAGATATGCGTTAATTTCATTCAACGTTCTGAAAATTTTGCTTTGCATGTTGATAAGAATGCGTTCTGTAACAAACTTTACAGTGCCTTCAACAATGGCTTTGTCTCTGGGTTCACCAGGGCGAGTAGGCATTATGACAAAACCATAGTGCTCGGCAAATGCTGCGTATATCGGGTTGAGCTGCAAGTTCGGTCTGGGTTTAGTGACAACGGCCTTAGGATTATCGGGTATCCCCACTTTTGGCACACCGCCAATGTATTCAAAAAATGCTTGTTGCCCGAACAACCAGTCATTTGTTGTTTGCCCATAGGTCGCATAGGCCAGAAAGTACTTTGAATGGCATAACGTTCCGATAAAAACGTATACCGGTTTACTTGTTTTAGTGCCTAATGGCGTTAACGGCACTGTCTGACCACAATAATCAAATTGTGCCTCTTCACCTGGGCGGTGCTCTAGTAATGTTTCTAGCTTCTTGTCTTTACAATAATCTTTAAATTTTTGGTATATGGTACTCAGCTCATAGCTTATCTCTGGTGCTTCCAAATAATAAGCGAACCATAAATTTCGTATGGTTTGATGCTTTTTAGTAAGTGTAGTTACCCACTCAGCAAAATCAGGTAACCGCTTATTGTTCATCGCAAGAGGAGCACCTGGTACGAGCCTGATTGTCAACTCATCATCATCTAGCCGCATGACCTGCTCAAAATCTAATTCTCGGCTTTTCAGCAAAGCTAAGTCCCGCCCAATTGTTTGATGGCCGCAGCCAATGATTTTGGCTATTTTCCGATTACTGAAATTCGTAATAGATTTGATTCGCGACAGCTCGCGCACCCTTTCTCGTAATTTCATTGTATTTCTCCAGTTATTTAATTAAAACTGGACGCACGCAGTCATTGTTTTTACTTCAACGTAAAAACTTGACAAATGACCACTTAACAACAAAAATTAAGTCAGCGTCGGGTATCAATCAACAACGACCTAAATGAATTAGCCTAGAGTTAGTGCTCTGGGCTTTTTTGTGTCTTGCGCCAGGTGTTTTTGAGGCTCTATAGCCTCTGTTAAACGTTTACTTCTGCGATAGTTATTTCATGACGTATCCTCCTCTAACGTGCTGTCATCAACGGGTTTCGAGGCGAAATATTCTGTTGCAAGCCAATCCGCTATGTCTTTGACGAGGGCAAATTTCTGCCTTCGGTGTTTAATGGAGAAAAGTGGAACTGGAAAAGTGTCACGAGAAATAGCATTACGCATAGCAGCAAGACTGTCATAACCCAGCGCTGCTCTTAGATTATCCCCGCTAAGCGCAGGCGCTCCATAGTGTTTATAGAGTCGTACTTGTATTTCTAACGCCAACAAACGCACTTCAAAACCTTCTGACACTTTCTTATTGCTCTAATTCACCAATTGAATCTATTAAAGCTATACTCAGAACACCGTACTGTAAAACCACATATTTTCATTTCAAAATGATAAAAACCACATTTATATCAGTAGCTTAAAACATGCTTGTTCAGATAAACTTAAAAGCATATAAAGCGTATCCACGCCCGATAAAAGAGCTGTTTACGATGTTGTGTATCCATGAAGTGCTGGCGTCAAAGCATGCAGATAGTTGTGCGGCGCTGGTAAGAATTTGGCAACGTGAATTAGAAAGCAAGCGAAAACTAACGGATGGTTTTGAACGCAAACAGCTCAGATTTTTGTACAGAGGGCTATCTGGAACACCATTACGAAATCAGGTTAAATTTAATGAAATTGAAGGTTTCTCATCATGCGCCAGTCAATTACTTCAACACCCATTTTGGTTTGTCATGTCTATATCAAGTTCAGCACTCTGTCACCCAGCGGCAAGATACTATGAAATACCCCTACATTTTCTTAGAAAGAAAAAAAGCCAGTACCTTGATATGACAAAATCAAGTTATGCCTATCCAGAAAACAAATCACTGCTGTTTGAAAATGACGAATTAACCGAACTGACTAAAGCTCTGATGATGTTTTACGAAGCTGCTCGATTGGAACAGCGCGACAGAATGACAATCGCACTTTTAAACACTAAATATCACTATTTGAATATTATCTCAAAGTTAAGATACTCAAAAACCGCTTGGCGACTTCGCTGCATACTGCTTGCAAAGATAAACCGAATAGAAAAATTAGCTGGTGTTGAATTAGACAAAACCTTTCTCTGTATAGAGCTTTCAGAAAAAAAGTTTACTGCTCAGCATCAAAACTCTGCCCACTTATCATTCGTTGAAACAAACAATTCGATATTCCATTAATCAACATTTGGCGCATTCTCAATAACAGTGTTCCAAAACTTTTGGGATTGTGGCTCACTACATTCGGAATCAATGGGTGATTTTAGAAGAATATGCAAATGCAAATTATGCGGGATTTGGACCGCAATTCTGATTTTTACGGCCGGTATTCTATTCTCTGTGGACCAGCACTATGTCAATGGACCAACAAACGTAAAAAAGAACATTCTGTAAGAAAAAGAAAAAATACTCAGGGAAGGATATTGGATTGACTGGCAATCGAGATAGTCTTTGCTCCACGAGACAGAGCAACGTATAAATTCTGACTATTCATGTTGTTGGTATCGATAATTAAACAGTGATCGGCTTCCAAACCTTTAAGCAGTAATGTACTACCTATCGCAAGATTCGGTACGCGAGAGTCGCCCCGTTGACGTAAATTCTCTCGCGAACGTTCCATTGCTTCTTTAAAGCTTAATGCGCCTGAACAACTTACACTGTTAACTGCATTATTTAGTGCGTTAAAAGCCGCACGCCGATATACACGGATATCATTGTCTTCTTCAACAGCTCTCATGAATCTGATTAAGGCATTTGCAGACTTTGAACGGATAAATACGACTAGCGCATATTCCGTTGGACTAGGTGCATTTCGGTTAGAGCCAGCAATAATCGATCTCAGTCGAGGCCCCCATGTTGACGCTCCCATACCGGTAACCATTGATCCAAAAGCATCAATGATACTACTCGCTAGATCATTACCTTCTTCTAAATCTAATCGCCCAGCGAAAGCAACTAGGTCTCTCAAATCAACAGGCTCAACAACATCAATCCCGTTATTTTGACTCGCATATAAGTGTCGAGAGGCGGCATTTATTGCGTCCCCAATAACCAATAAACTATCCTGAGGATAGGTGTTTCTTAACTGATATTGAGCATTACTTTTCAGTCGCATGTTTTGTTGGTGATTTTGGGTAAGTTGAATATGTGTAACTGAATCAGGACTATTTAAAAGTTCTATATTTTGACCTGCTAACAACCTCCTTCGGCAGTCCAATATCCATTCACCTAGCTCTTGGTTTTGTGCGTTTAGCCACCGCCACGGGGTATTAAGTGTTGTTATAAGCGGAAAAGTATTCAGGACCTGACTTTGCCAATCGGGAATTATTGACCCTCTGAAATTAAAGATCAATTGCATAGGATCACCCAACACAATAGTTGGAATACATTCTGCTATTGAACTTACAATACTGTGTTGCTCTTGATTACAATCTTGGTATTCGTCAACAATCAATCGCGAGTATGATGCTCTTATAGCTTCATGCAAACTGCCCGACGCAAGATAATGACTGACAACGTTTCGAAGTTCAGGATAATAAGCTCTTGAATTTTCAACGGGAGAAGTGATTTGGCAATTTTGAGAAAAACTGCTTGCTATTCTTACTGACCAGCCATCAATCGTGGATAAAACATAATTCTTTGCTGGCACATTTGCTCTGGTTAGCCTTTTCCTCAGAGCAGCCACCCCGGCTGTCGTATGAGTAAGTACAAGATAAGGCTTTGAAGTAGAAAACGCCAAAGCGTCCACTATAGTTTGTGTTTTTCCGCAACCCGCAGGGGCTTCTATTGCACCTCTGAGATTTCCTAATATTAGTTCTGCTGACATAGAGTTAATCTCAGCTTCTTGCCCAAGCTAAAAGACTCTCTATCACCTGTGTAAACGGTTGAGAAAGAAACTGCCTGTTTGGCCACAGTACATATTGAGCTACCGATTCCATAGGCTCAATATCTTTATACCATTCCTTATTTTTTGCTGTTTGGCCAAGTAGTTGCCTATGAACATCTTGTGGTGATTGCGTGCAACTCGCTAAATTCACCTGATTTCCTGTTGCATTGCTGATGTGTGCATTGATAGCATCATGTCCTTTTCGAGCAACGGCAATGTTTAGCAATTGAGGAATTAGATTAAGTTGGCAATTATTAAAAATCGCCTGTTCAGTTGCTTGGTTAGCACCCCATTCGTACATTGGAATTCTGAGCTGCACTGCTTCGTTTATAGCTACTTGCTGCTGGTCATTAATGTCTGAATCTTTGAATATCGAAACAGGGTATCCCAATTCATGGAAAACTTTCGCCCGTTTAAACATTTGGCTTCCACTTCCATCAGCGTGCATTACGCCAAGCGCCTGAATACTGTCTCGACCTTCTGATTGTTCTACCGAGTCAACACCTTTTAATAGACCAATCTCTGTTTTGCCCTCGCAGACAACCACTTTATTGCTCAAGAATGCCTCTGCACATACTCGCAATGTTGATTGATGATCATCACTATCATTCATCGAAAAAACGCAATGTCTTATTTGAGGTTGCCCTTGGCTAAAACACTTTCTCAACACATGCAGTTGTGACGATTTGAGCTCTCTTAAAACATAAGGTGAGTGCGTGGTAATAAATACTTGTTGTGTCGGCTGATGATCTTTCGCACCAATTTCTTTTAACAGTCGGCTAATACGGAATGGCTCTAAGCCAAATTCAACCTCATCAATTAAAAGAAGTTTTGATTTTGAAACAAGCTTCTGTAATCCAGCTAAAAGCAAACGGGTAGAGCCAGTACCCATCTGTCTTATTGGTGTGTCATTGCCATCATGAAGGCTGACCGCCCCATGAGAAACCGACACACTGGATACATCAAGCAGCGCTTTTAACTGACCAACGTTAACGCCAAGTGTCGATGCTATGCTTTGTACACTTGTTAACGCATTATTGATCCCTGCAACTTGTTGTTGAGCAAATGCTTGCCTCGCATTGCGGGACACTTCCGTAAGCACATCGCTGACGTCGAAGTCATCTTCAATTAATTTGTTAAGTAAAGAGTTTCGACCCCAAGTAAAATGTCGGTTAGAGCCTTCGCCTAGTCTGGTAGGGGCTATAAGCTCTCTATGATTCCAAGGAAGTCTTTTTTCTAACCCCTCTGCGCTAGCTCGATCAGAATATAAGGTCCAATCAGGATCTAACCCTTTATCGACGTATAACCTAACTGTGATAACTGTTTCGATACCATGCTGTGGCTCATCATAAAACTGACTTAGATTAGCATTGAAAGCGCGTAGGAAGCTTCCATATCGCTCAATATTAAGAAGTTCATCGCTCAAATTTCCCAACGTCACATATATTTCAATAGGGTTTTCAACATTGGAATTATAAAAGTCGGCATCTGTAAAATTAACGGTTCGTCTGGCTCCCAGGCAGTAATCTATTGCATCCAAAACAGTCGATTTTCCACTGTCACCAGGGCCGATAATGCAATTAACGCCTTCAGTTGGCTGCCAATCTAGTGTTTCTATAGTTCTAAAGTTTCTGATTGCGATGTGGCGAATAATTGACATATTTCATCCTGTAAGACTGACTTTCCCTTACTCTTTCTACAACGCGAAGCATTGATCTAGCCTATGGACGCAGCTGCTTTTCTTCAAGACCGGCTTTTGACAAATCGACGGATGCTACCGGTCTTACTTTCCTGAAGATAAGGTTGTTCCCAAGGGTAACAACCGCAAATTTCAGTATCTCGGCATATCTCACGGCCTGTTAGGTAATTCAGAGCGGGATTCATTCGTCTACTTGACCATCCAAATTTTTCGGCCATTTGAGGGACACTCGTAGGAAAGCTTGTGTCATTAATTAGCGAGGATGTAATTCGAAGTGCATCCTTTTCAGGGTCCCATTCCATAAAGGCTTTGTCGAACTCAACGAAAAGCTCTTTGTCAGGGATAACACTGTAATGATCATCTTTGATAAAATTTCTCAGCTCATATAAGGCATCTACTGCATCATCTTTATTTAATCCCGTCTTTTCCATCAGTTCTTCCATAGAGAAGCTGGGATCATTGCTTGAGCCATGCTCCGATTCAGCACAAAAGACTTTTGCGATCGTCGTTGCCGCAACGCTAAAGCCCGTGTCGGGAAGATTTTGATCTATTGGCGACTTCCCTAATGGAGGTTTCCGCGATATTCCGTGAATGTCGTTAATTACTTGAGTGAGTTTTAAATCGTCTGATACTTCAGGACTAAGACGGCCTTTGAGCAGCGGTGGTAACTGTTCATGCGAAAGGTTGTAACGAAGTGGCAAGAAGGTACATGAATCATCAAGCATCCTGGTAAAGCCAGCGTCCATCTCCTCTTTTACCCAAGGCTTATTAATTGAGTTGGGTGACAACAAGACAAGGAAATGGGTGCATCTGCCCAAGCCTTCGTCGATACGTCGCCTAATGCTATCACCAGCTTTAATTTCCCAGTCGGCCCACCAGGTATCTATCCCCTGTCTCATAAGCTCATTTGCAATTTTGCCTGCAAGGTCATGGTCCTCCCAACCAAAACTTAAAAATACTTTAGGCGTCAAAATCTTTCTCCTTGCGACAAAATTTACATGTGTTGTTTCTTCTTCGGGCAACTTACTCTTGATATGTTCGATAAGCTCTTCAGAGCCTTCGATTTTTAGCGATAGGTCAGATAAGGAATTACCGTAGACCACTACTGTGGGAAACTCGCCGGACTTTGGGTGACGATTGGAACGAAATCGTTCACCAAACTCCTGTTTAACCTGTTGGGTCGCGTTGTCGAGGAATCTTGATGTTAAGTCCGTTGCATTTATCTTCTTTCCGTTAAATTCGAACATTGAACTCCCTAAATTCATAAATCAAAGTCGACTAAGCGCTTTCTATTTCGGACTAGTTTAGAGGTGAGGCCTCCAATTCGAGATATCAAACAAATCTCAGACACAACCCGCCGGAGCGGGTTTGGTTTCAAAATAAAAAGGCTTCATGCTTAACAACAGAACTACTTTTTTTGAAAATACCAAGTCGCAGAAACAATTAGCGTAACGACTAATGCTGCTACTGAAAGTGCCATAAAGTCTTGCAATACAATCATTCTACCGCTCTCAGTTAACTCACCATTTTTAAACATCGCCATTTCACCAAGTTGAGTTAAGTTACTTGATTTGGCCATGTAAATTCGGAACCAGCGAATTAAAGCCACAGGGAGCAAAAATGCTAAGACCACGCTGATTAGTATCTTCAGCGAATAGTACGCCAAACTGTCTTTCGCAAGCCACCTATTTAAAATTAAGTACGTTGGCATTCCTATCAATGCAAGGAAAAAACCAAGTAAAATCGATATGAAAACATAACTTCCAATTGTTAAATTCCATGTTGGCGATATTGACAGATAGACAGCACATCCGATCAAAATCGCAATTAAAAATTTTATCATAATCGAAATCCTTAATTACTTGGTGGATAATGAATATGAGTCCAAATCTTATTGTTGGAAACTCCCCAGACCATATCATCAAGATTTTCGTTAATCCAAGCTAAGTTTCCATCACCAGCACCGTAGGTACGAATATAAATTCCTCCGCTGTGACTCACAACTCGTCTATGAACCCACCCATTGTGCAAAGTGTGGTTGCTTCGCGTAAAGTTCCATATGCCTTTTCCATCTGGGTCTACTCGATGGTCTACTGTGCCAAACCCGTCAATATGACTAGAGTCGCCATCTTGAATAGGTGTTTTCCCATTAGCACCCGGCGCAGGATAAAGCCTAAGTGCTTCTGCGGCTTGTGCTTCGGTGCATGAAGGTTCGCCATTTCCGCATACTAAGAATTCATTCCCATATATGTGTTCACGACGGTTTATGTTCCATTCTCTGGTTTTCTGTAGCCAACCCTCTTTTGCTTGGTTAAACAGATATTGGAAGGCTCCAGTGCTTGCACCATTTGCAAATTTTCCACCAGTTAATTTGGATACAGTACCTCCAATAGCTGCCGAAATAACGGTTCCTTTGGCAATATCTCCAGAACTCAAATTAGTTCCACCTTTCAAGAAAGCTCCGCCAGCTCCCTTGGTAACACCAGCACTAATAAAGCCATGTCCAAATTTACCTCCTGCAAGTTCAGCAGCTACACCACCCACGACTGCATGAGCGGCAATTTGTTGTGTTACTTGTCCTGATGTCAGTAGGTTGCCACCAAAGTTGTACAACTTATCCGAAGAGCCTCCTATAGCAGCTCTTAGATTATCACCATGCAAGTTATTAAAGTGGCTTCCAATTTGGTGGAAAGCAGCTCCCGTGAATGCTCCTATCAAAGCCCCTTTCAAGCTCCCTGTCGAAATCCCCCCTATTCCAAAGCCAACAGCCGCAGCGTGCCAAATGCTCTGAGCTGCAAACGCTTGCATTCCGGGTATGAACATTAGTGCAAGACCAAACACTGGCGCAAAATTACCTAGCGCTTTGTTTAGCTTTTTGAATAAAGACTTGAAGAAGTAACCTGAAGGATCGGTATAGCTCAACGGATTATTTAGCACATAGCTATATCTGTTGTAACTTTGACTGTTTTGCGGAGCCTGAATAAACGGATCAGCCTGCAAGAACCTACCCAAGGTTGGATCGTAGATCCGACCGTTCATATGTATTAATCTGGCTAAATTCCACTAAGTCAGGATTACTATATCAACTCTGCAAAGCCTTGTGTAGTATACCTCTATTGACGGAACAATACGTTTACCAAAACGATGATTTAAGCAGTATGACAATAAAGAAAAAATTTAATTTAGCAGACAATGAAGTGCAGTCGTGGTCACCATTCACTCATGTCACTGGCGAGGTATTTTGCTTAGCTCATCTTGATGCTGAATTAGTGACTTACCAAGACAGTAAACAAACGAATGTTATTTATAAGTTCTATATTACTTATTCGCATCATTGCTTTACTAAAGATGAGCCGTCCGGTAACAATGCTTCTAATACAGCTGTACAATATCCTTCACCAAAAGACCGGCGGGCATTTCATATTGGGCGCTACAATTTATCTAAAAGTTTGCCGCAAATAATTAGAACGTTGCCAGAGCAATTTGTATATCACGGTGGCTATGACAATTATTGCAGTGCAACGTTTAAAGACGCGCAAGGCAATGAAATTGTTTATCAGATTGTATTTTCAGTTTTTCGTAGTCAAAAGAAACTAAGGCTGCACGTTGAAAGCGCTTATTTGCTGGAAAAAGGGTTAGGTAAAATCAAGAAAGTGAAGTTTGAGAAAATCGCTTGGGCATTGTTGAAGAACAGAAAACTACCTAAACCGGCCAATTAGCAAACTCCAGATGTAACAAAGGCCCCCTTAAGGGAGCCTTCGCCAAGAATTAACTTGGTATTCAGAACATCTTTACCGGCACCGCCTCGACCATATAGGTAATGGAATGTCATGCTTTCGCATGTCTGCTGCATCCTAAACGCCACAATTAAGTACACGCTATGTATAGAATACTGAACTTATCTGTTGCAATAGTCAAGTATATTTACCTATCGAACGGTGTTGCTGATGGGTGGGTTTGGCTATAAACCTCTCTCAACTTCACCATACTCACATGCACATAAACCTGCGTAGTTGATAAATCGGCATGCCCAAGGAATTCTTGAACATGACGAATATCTGCGCCTCTATCAACCATATGGGTGGCGGCAGCATGACGATATTGATTGCATGAGCCGCCTTTACGTATATCAGCTAGTTTTATATATTTAGCGACTAATTCAGACAATTGCGTGGGTCTAAATGGTTTACCGCTGTTCGCCAAGAACAATACTTTGCCAGAGTAATTATTGGCTAACGTCGGCCTAACCGTTTTCAGGTAGCGATAAATCAAAAAGCAGGCTTGTTTTGCAAAGGGCACATATCGGTCTTTGTTGCCTTTACCTTGATATACCCGTAATTGATATTGCTCAAAATCGATATCGTCTATGGTGAGCTCTCCCAGTTCAAAGCGCCGAATACCAGAAGCATAATACGTTTCCATAATTGCCCTGTCACGAATACCTGTTTGACCATAAAGAGAAGCTTGATTGAGTACCTTTTGCACTTCTTTTTCACTCAAAACAGGTTTGGGCAATCGCCTACCTAGTTTAGGTAACTCAAATTTTTCAAAGTGATTATTGAAGATAATATCTTTGATGAACAAAGCACGCAAAAACACGCGTACCGCCGTTAGGCGGTTCCTGCGTGTGCCTTTACTCAAAGGCTCATGACTACTTGGTTTACGGTACTGATTGAGATATTGCTGATAGCTATCCAATACATCAATATTGATGTTTAGCACATTGTCGATTTTTATTAGGCAGCACCACTGCTCAAATAAGGCTAAGTTGAATGCTTTTCCTTTAACCGTTAGTTCACTTTGGTCTTTGGCCCTGCAATATTGAAGATAATAGGCAACGCAACTGTCAATCGAGTGGGAATCAGGTTTAATCAACATACAAGCCTCCTAGCTCTGACAACGTAAACTGCATCAATTCGGTGTATACATCTTGTCGATACCAGTAAATGGCATTTGGTGCATTTCGCCTGACTCGCTTGCCAAGCTTTACCCCGCAAGCTGATATAATCTCGCCTTTATCATTAAACACTGGCTCAACCATACAACCCCGAAGCAATTCATGCCCCGTTTCTTTGATTAAGCCTAGTCTTCGCATACAGCCTCTAAAAGCTCCGCCATCAGTAGTCACAGAGCGTTTGATATGGCGGTTGAGTGTACGATCGCAATAACCGAACTTACCCTGGTTAATTACCGTTTCAGTCAAACCTAAAGCTAGCAACTGCTCGTAAACTCTCTTATTAACCACAAGCTGTTGATGGTAATAATCAAACAGTTGATGCAGAAAGATATCATCTACACTTACGTCAACAATCATGACGTCGAATTCAGACACATCAACATCATCTAACATGACGTGTCCTCCTTTTTAAGGCCATACACTTTGCGCATAGAATCACCGTGCAATTCTAAGCGGTGGGAACGATGAATAATTCTATCCATAATCGCATCTGCATAGGTTGGCTCTCCAATGTATTCATGCCATTTATCAAGCGGTAGCTGTGAGGTGATGACCATTGAGCCACTGCCTGCTCTGTCCTCAATGATTTCTAACAAATCCTGCTGACGATTAGCAGAAAGTGGGGATAACGCCCAGTCATCCAATATCAATAATTTAAATTTCGATAGTCGCGTCCTCAGTTTTGGCAGCGAGCCGTCCAAACGGCTAATCTCCATATCTTCTAATAGCCTGGGAAAACGATAAAACAAAGCAGAATAGCCGTTGCGGATAGCCAGTTGTGCTAAGGCATTAGCAATGTAACTTTTACCGCCACCGGTTGAGCCTGTGATAACGATATATTGATTTTGCGCCAACCAATGACAACTTAAAAATGACTGTATATATGCTTTATCTAGCCCTCTTGATTGACGATAATCAATGTCTTCAATACATGCATTTGGGAGTTTTAACTTGGCCGCCTTGAGCATCCTCAAAAACTTGCGTTGATTTCTTTCTTGAGTATCTGCCGCGATAAGCAATGCCAGTCTTTCATCAAATGGCAGTTGCAGCACGTTTGGGCTTTGTTGCTGTCGCTCAAGCTCATTTGCCATACCATGGCACCCCAAGGATTTTAAATCTGTGAGTGTTTGTTGTTGCAACATACTATAGTCCTCCCTGATAGTAATCAGCGCCACGCACATTGTGGTGCAGCGGCAACTGACTTTGCTGAGGCGCATCATCACTTCGCATATCGATTTTACATTGCAAAATTGAACGCACACTTTTCACTGTCGGTGATTCAATATTCACGGCACATTGGCAGGCCGCTTCAAATCGGTCATTGCCGTAAAGGCGGGCTAAAGATTGCAGTTGAGAGCACGCATTGTTTGCTTCCATTGAATAACTCGGTTTCCCCTTAAACTGGGAGTTAACCAGCGCGACTGCATGCTCACCAATAGGCTCAGCCCATTGTGTATAGTAAACATCATTTTGTTCAGCATACGCTCGGTGGCGCTCAGGCATATGCGCCATGTCGGTTGTTGCACCGCCTACGGAATCGTTTCTAACATGAGACGCGATGCGCTTACCATTGTGTAAAAGCTCCACCATATTCAGCGTCACTCTGGCTTCAACATTTTTACTTCTATATCGATGCGGGACAGAATAATAGTGCTTCAATACATTGACATGATAATCAGAATTCGCCTTTTGCGCCGTTATCCACTGCGCATATTCAAAAGGTTGTCTAGGTAAAGTTTGCAATTTAGGCTTATCCAACTCTTCAAACCTTGAAAAACGAGAGCCTTCCATGCGCTTAAACTTGCGTTGATTAAGCTTTGGCAATAACTCCATTATCGCCTGATTGATTTCATGTACGCTGAAAAACTGACGACGCCTCAACACTACGGTTATCCAGCGGGTAACCAGAAGCACACCAATTTCAGCTAACGATTTATCTTGTGGTCGTCTAACTCGTGCGGGCTCAATCACGCAGTTGTAATGGCGTGATTGCTCAAGGTAGGTCCGATTAATCACTGGAAATTTACCTGGTGTGGTGACAGCCGATTTGAGATTGTCTGGCACAACAACTTGCGGCACACCGCCAAAAAACATAAACATCTGGTTATGAGCTTCTATAAAGTCTTCCAACTTCTGACTTTTTGATGCAAAAGCAAAGGTGTATTGAGAGCATCCGAGTACGCCCACAAACACTTGCGCAAAACACTGCTCACCGGTATCGCTGTTCGTCCATGGTATGGTTTTTCCGGCATAATCCACATATACACACTCGCCAGCATAGTGTATCTGACGCATTGATAGCCCCATGCTTTTGAGGTACTGGTTGTAATAAAAGTTAAATTGAGACTGGCCGTAAGCAGTACTTGGTTCAATGGTGCAATACTCCTCCCACAATTGCACCAAGGTTTGATGTTTATGTGCTTGCATCTGCTTATGAACAAGCACCCAATCAGGTAATCGTTTGTCTTTATCTGGTTGCTTTTGCTTACTAAAAACCGCATTAAATACTTCGTCGCGCATATGTGAGAGTTGTTGCCAATCTAGCTGTGTTTCGCTAAGAATTATCTTATGCCTGCGAACAGTATTGGGCGCTAAATCTGTATTTCTAGCAATATGGTGGTTAGAATAATCAGTGGTTAATAACTGCCTAACCATTTCTTTTCTGGTTTGAATTTTCATTGTAAAACCTTTCGAAGGTTATGCTTATCTATCTCTTTTGATAAGTGATAGGTAAGCCAATTGAGTCAATTCAAGACACGCGCACGCATACCTGATAATCAAATACTTGAAATTTTGTGCGGAAAGACTATGATGTGTTTGTTGGCTTCAAAATCAACAAACACTGAAAAAGCTTAAGAGTTACCGCTCTTGAGCTTTTTTGCTTTCTGGCCTTGTATAAATGTTTAATTTTTATCGGGATTTGGTTTTTACATGTTTACATAGGCACCTCCTGTAATGGTGATTAAAAACTATTAAGTGTTAGCTGTTCTCTGTTTTGCTAACCACTTGGCGACATCTTTGGTTAACGCGAACTTTCCCTTGCGTTTTTCTATTGGAAATACGGTTACAGGAACTGTTTTTCGGCTAACCGCTTGACGAAAAGCATCTGCACTTCCATAACCAAGCGCGTTGATTAAATGCTTACCAAACAATGTTGGTCCATACAACGCCAACATGTCTTGCTCTAACTCTTTTGCCAAGGTCACGGCTGGATCGGTCTCGATCTTCCCAGTCATATCAATACTGCCTAGTTGCTTGTAAACACATTCTCTTAAAATACTCAGTCGAAACAACCATTTCAAAGTGAAAGAAAGTCAGACTTTCTTTCACCATAGCAAGCTTGTATTGTGTGTATTGCCAGTAACAATGCTTACCCTGCCGATGGTCTGTTATGGAAAAGATGAAGAAAAAGATGAGAATTGGACGACCGCCAACAAATCCTGTTGAAAGAATACGGGTCAAAATTTTGATGACTGCAATCAACATGCAAAATCAAAGTTTAAAAACCGGTTATCAGTTAGAGCGCTATTTCAACCCTGAGCGTTTAACGTATATAGATGGTGAAACAAAGCGCAGTGGCAAATGGGATCACTACAGAAAAAAGGGCACAACACCATCGTCAAGCGTTTTAAAAAGCATTGAAAAAGAGTACCCATGGGCTTATGCACTCTATGAGTCTAAGATATGGACAACACTTCAATGTGGTCATCAATCTAAATACTACTGGAGCGAGTTTTATTTGTCGTGTGACTCAGAGCTACAGAGATTGTGTTACCGATTTAAATCTTACAATGCCGGTGATTTTTTAAAGATTAAAAGTAAAAAGCGGATCGTCCTTAATAAACTATTTAAAATTGGCACCTTGGATGCCCTGGCTTGCCTGATTGCGCTGCTGCGAGAGAGTATTGAAGATGAAAGTCCGTTCGAATATGACGCTATTGAAACAACCGTGTTCAATCTCATTTTTTGGATAATTGGTGAAGCGCCTTTTTTTCATCATATAGAAGAGCTATATCAGTTCCTAGTTGATTACATATTCGTGAGCGACAACCATCAATTTAGACTACTCCGAAGTACGCCTTGGTCATTAACACAAAACGAAATCGGCATTCGAATTAGCATAAATAATAAAAATATCATGTTGGCAGAAGATATCAGTCTTATATCTACCCGTGAAGAAACCCGAAAATTCATTTACTGGAAACATAAAGGCGATAGCAGATTAATCGTAAAAGAAATGGCAGACGCGTTTTACCAAAACAAATATGCCATCCCAAACTCCAAACATGGCTTAAAATGGCTAATTAAAAAATTGAATAGAACTAGACAAGCAGACCAGCAACTAAGCCGAGAATATATTTGACTGAGTAGGCAGCACATCTAGAATGTATGAGCAACATATTCTGGTTTGACTGGGCATTG
>CAYSDZ010000034.1:19324-28982 GCA_964429915.1 uncultured Alteromonas sp. | reverse complement strand
GTGAGGAAGTTGGTCGGTGTGAGAGGATTTGAACCTCCGACCCCTGACACCCCATGACAGTGCGCTACCAAGCTGCGCCACACACCGACCGTAGAGCGAGCATTATAGGAATTTAAAGAGGAAAATCTACTCTTTTATGGAAGTTTTCGTGCGTTTGCTTAATTAGTCACCGCCGTCACCACTTATTCTACTGGCAACGGCACCGTCCTGCCCCTTGTATTTTGCATCGAGTCGCGCGTTATAGGGTTTTTCAGCAGGGCTTGAAAGTTGTTCAAAGCTCAATGCACCAATTTTCATCATTGGCTTAAGTGCCAACGGCAATTTACCGGAGTTGAAAAACTCTAAAACGATATTTCCAGACCAACCTGGGTCTATTCGATGTGCAGTAACGTGCACCATTAAACCTAATCGAGCCAAGGAACTACGACCATCTAGCCAACCCACAATGTCGTCTGGCAACGTAATCGATTCATAGGTGATCGCCAAAGCCAGTTCACCGGGGTGTAAAAAAAACGCCTTATCTTCCGGTAAAACAATTTCATCGCTCATTACCGAATTTAAGGCTTCTTGCACCTGCGCTTTCGGGCCACTTAAATCGATATAGGGCGCGGCATGGTCTTCAAACACACGAAATTTATTGCCCAAGCGCATGTCTACAGTAACACCTGAAATTTGCGCATAGTCAGGACTAGGGCTGATCACTATTTTGCCCCTTTGAATATGCTCGTAAATATCTCGGTCGCACAAGCGCATAGCGTTTCCTTATTGATAAAAGCTGCGGCGGTATTATGAAGCGCAACGCTCAAGCAATCAATCTTGATGCACGGGAATCGACTCACCGACGATATGTTTCTCTTTGTTTTCGTTACGAGTCGCAACCATCGCGAGCCTAATTGACATTGTTCTTGCAATTTCGCGGTATTGATTCGCCAACAAACTGTCGGGTGAGTGAATTAACAATGGCGTTCCCGCATCTGCATATTCACGAATGGAAAGCGACAAGGGCAAAGAACCCAGCAAAGGCAAGTTATAACGTTCGCTGAGTTTAGTTCCTCCATTTTGCGAGAAAATAAATTCAGTATGACCACAATTTGAACAGGCATAGGAACTCATATTTTCAATAAGCCCTAGCACCGGAATGCCCACTTTTTCGAACATGTTAATGCCCTTTTGCGCATCGGCCAAAGCTAAATCTTGAGGCGTGGTGACGACAATGGCTCCAGTTAGCGGCACTTGCTGAGCCATGGTTAATTGCACATCTCCCGTGCCCGGCGGCATATCGACAATCAGGTAATCTAATACCGGCCACTGCGTCTCGTTTAATAATTGCATCAAGGCTTTGCTTGCCATCGGACCGCGCCACACAGCTGCATCCTCTTCCGGCACCAAATACCCAATAGAATTTGTGGCGACACCGTCTTTCATAATCGGCAGCATATGCTTATTATCTGGCGATTCTGGATGTTCGTCTTTTGTCCCTAACATAGTAGGTAACGAAGGGCCGTAAATGTCAGCGTCTAAAATACCCACGCTTGCGCCCTCCTGCATCAACGCAAACGCCACATTTACCGCTGTGGCGCTTTTTCCTACGCCGCCTTTTCCAGAAGAAACAGCAATGATATTGCGAACGTTAGTCACAGGCGCTATGGCCGTTGCTCGGCTTTTAATTTTTGTGACGATGGATACAGTTGTTATCTCAACATCATGTTCCGTTCCTAAAGAAACCGCCAATTGTTCAATGGTTTCATGAAGCGATGTACAAGCAAAAGGAAGTGATAATGTTAATAGTGATCCCTCAAGATCACACCAACCAAGAGGCAGAGATTCATCAGCCAACTCCAATAAGCTTGCAACGCTTGCGCTGAAGGTTTGAAGAAATGGCTGAATACCCGATTCGGTTTTGTTGCTATTTTTTGAAAAAAACATCAAGGTCCTTATTCTAAATAGAAGCCTGTTTAAGAGTGCAAATTTACCGTGGATCCGTTACCATTCGCGCTTTAAAAAATCGCAATCATGTTTTATTAAGGCTTATGAATCACCAACGTCGCATTCTTGTTACCAGTGCCCTTCCCTACGCAAACGGTTCTATTCATTTAGGGCACCTGCTCGAACACATACAGACCGACATATGGGCGCGGTTTCAGCGCCTAAGGGGCCATGAGTGTTATGCTGTTTGTGCCGACGATGCTCACGGCACGCCAGTGATGCTTAAGGCGCAACAGTTAGGCATTAGCCCTGAACAAATGGTAGAACAAACACGCGCTGAACATCATCAAGACTTAAAAGATTTTCTGATCGATTACGACAACTATTATGTGACTCATTCTGAAGAAAACAAGGTACTTTGTGAAAGCATTTATCGTAAATTGGATGATGCAGGTTACATTAGCAAACGCACGATTAATCAGCTATTCGACCCAGAAAAAGCAATGTTCTTGCCCGACAGATTCGTAACGGGTACATGCCCTAACTGTAAAAGTGAAAATCAAAATGGCGACAGTTGCGATGCTTGCGGCGCAACCTACGACCCCACCGAACTGATCAATCCTAAAAGTGCCGTTTCAGGCGCCACGCCAATTTTAAAGGAATCGGAACACTTTTTTTTCGACTTACCTCAGTTTGAAGGCATGTTAAAAGGCTGGCTTGAAAGCGATGCAATTCAGAGCGAAATGGCAAACAAACTCAAAGAATGGTTTGATGCGGGACTTCAGCAATGGGATATCAGTCGCGATGCGCCTTACTTTGGTTTTGAAATTCCCGATGCACCAAACAAATTTTTCTATGTTTGGGTCGATGCGCCAGTTGGATACATGGCAAGCTTCCTAAACTTCTGTAATAAGAACAACGTAAATTTTGACGATTTTTGGAGTAAAGATGCAGCAAAAAGTACCGAGCTGTATCATTTTATTGGTAAAGATATTACCTATTTTCACTGCCTATTCTGGCCTGCCATGCTAGAGGGGGCAGGATATCGCAAACCGACAGGTGTAAATGTACATGGGTTTGTGACGGTAAATGGCGCAAAAATGTCGAAATCGAAAGGCACATTTATTAAAGGCCGTACGTATTTAGACCATTTACAACCTGAATACTTACGTTATTACTTTGCGTCTAAACTCAGCGACGGCGTCACCGATATCGACTTGAATTTTGGAGACTTTATACAAAAAGCCAATTCAGATTTGGTCGGGAAAGTCGTGAATATTGCAAGTCGCTGTGCAAGCTTTATCAGTAAGCGTTTCGACGCCACTTTGTCTGAGAACATCATCGAACCGGCTTTACTTGAAGAATTTCAGCAAGCCGAAAAGCGCATTGCTATTTGTTATGAAACAAGAAAATACAGCACCGCGATTCGAGAGATCATGGCCCTAGCTGACAAAGCCAACCAATTTATTGATGCTAACGCCCCGTGGGTAAGCATTAAAGAAGAGGGTAAAGAAGCCTTCACCCATGATGTCTGTTCATTGGGGATTCATCTTTTCCGAATACTGACCATTTATTTGCAACCTGTGTTGCCCTCACTAGCTAATAAAGCAGAGTCGTTTTTAAATGACCGTTATTCTTGGTCAGGCATAAATACGGTGTTGACAGGTCACAAAATAAATAAATTTAAGGCCATGATGCAGCGCATAGAGCAATCAACTATCGACAACATTATTGCTGCATCAAAAGAAGATTTAAAAGCAGCTCAGCAGGAGAGGGCTTCAACTGATGATGCAGTAAGCGAAGCCAGTCCTTTGGCATCGGACCCGATTGCTGAGACGATTAATTTTGATGACTTTGCTAAGGTCGATTTGCGTGTAGCGAAAATTGTGGTGGCTGAACGAGTGGAAAAAGCTGACAAACTACTGCGCTTAGAGTTAGATTTAGGTGGTGAGACACGACAAGTGTTTGCAGGTATAAAGTCGGCTTACGAACCAGAAGCACTGGTCGGCAAGCACACTGTAATGGTCGCCAATTTAGCACCAAGAAAAATGCGCTTCGGGATGTCGGAAGGCATGGTGCTCGCAGCCGGACCGGGCGGTAAAGATTTATTTATTCTTGAACCTCATGCCGGCGCAAAACCCGGAATGAAAGTAAAATAAATTACTCGTATACCCGTTCCACTTCAGAAGAACGAGCCGCTCTATTTGCGGCTCCAACTGCAACAAAGTTAGGCTTTTTGGCCCACTGCGTTCTCACTTTGGTCATCGGGATGGTTTGCTTTCGAGCCAGAATACAATAAAACGCGCCCGACCACTGAAAGTAAGGCAAAAGATGCCTAACAGCCCAGTTTTCACTCATTCCCTTTGCAGAGTAATCGCGTTTTGAAAACAAAGAACGATGATAAAAATAGCGTTCATCTAAAATTTCATAATGCAATAAGTGCAACCAGTCTTTGGTACGCATCGGAGTAAAAAATCGGCCGTGTTTCAAGGGATGATTTCGATACAATGGCAACATCCTAACCAAACCCGATAAGCTAAACGGGTTTAAGCAGCACAATAATAAATAGCCATTGGTGGTGATACTATGATCAATCTCCCTGAGAATACGATGTGGGTCTGAAGCAAAGTCTAACTCCAAACTTAGAAAAAACGCATCAACGGCATTACTTTGCAAGGGTAATTCGGTACTCAAGCCTTTAACTTGTGCAGAATGGCCTTTTGAATGCAAATTCACTTTATGACGAATAGGACAATCACTCAATTCAATTTCGCTTGATAAAGGCCCCAACTTCACCAAGTGATAACCAAACATACGACTCGCCATATCGTTGCATACATCGCTACACAATTGTTTTATGCGCTCGCTTTGGGCAAAACCTCGCCATCCCTCGGGTTGAGGCAATTGTTTGTCGAGACGAGCTGATCGCATTACTTTACCGCTTCGTTTACACTGTAATAAAAACACTAAACGAGATTGTAAAGCATGGCAAGTAAGGTCGACATTTTTCCTATTCCCGCTCTGTCTGATAATTACATTTGGTGTATTCACGATGGCTGCTATGCGATTGTTGTTGATCCAGGCGAAGCAGCGCCAGTGATAAACGCATTAGAAAAACATGGTTTACGGCTCGGTTCTATCCTTATCACTCACCACCACTATGATCATGTGGGAGGTATTGCCGCCCTCAAAAAGACCTTTCCTAACGTACAGGTTGTAGGACCAAGCAATCACAATATTCCCGAACTCAACAGAATGGTGAAAGAAGGCGATGAGATAAGATTTGATAATATTGACTTAAGCTTATCGGTCTTAGATGTGCCCGGACATACGCTCGATCACATTGCGTTTTACAATACCGACATGCTGTTTTGTGGTGACACTTTATTTTGTGCCGGCTGTGGTCGATTATTCGAAGGTACTCCCGCACAAATGCTATCATCCCTAAAAAAGTTGACCTCTCTACCCGACTCTACCCCCGTTTACTGCACACACGAATATACCTTAGCCAACTTAGCATTCGCAGAAGCGGTGGAACCTGATAACCAGCAAATAAAAGCCCTCATTGAATCCGTTTCCAAATTACGCGAAGCCGATTTACCCTCACTCCCAAGCAACTTAGAGTTAGAAAAACAAATTAACCCATTTTTACGAAGCCACATAAAACCGCACTGGGCGCATATTGCAAATAAAACAAACACGGCCATTAACGATGAAGAATCGGCTTTTGCTGCGGTTAGAAAGTGGAAAGATAGTTTTTAGTTTGCTGCCAGCAGGGCAATCACATACTTCCTGATTTTTGGTGTGGGCTTAATGAGATAGTCCTATTGAGTAAAATAAAGACGCTGCAAGCATATCCCTATGTCGCTCGGCAAAAAACGTCCTGTTTTTGACGCTTTATTTTACTCAATAGGACTATCTCAATCGCCTCCGACACAGTTTATAAAAGTATGTGATTGCCCCACTTTTTATAAAATCACTAAAACATGCAAAATAGCCATAAATTTATTACACTGTTTCTTTGTTTTTACATTTAGAAAAGAAGTGGTTTGTTTTATGCGTTTAACCAACGGCTTTTGCAGCGGTTTGCTTTTAGTGGGCTTATGCGCCTGTGTCAGCACGGAGCCTACTGAAGAAGTAAGTGAACTTACTGCCATTACGCCGGAAGAAACGCTAAGCGAAGATGAAGCGCCTAATGAAGGTGTAATTCCTATTGCTCATCCTGAAAATGAAGTAACACTGGTGTTGCCTAGCAAGGAAGAAATAGACAACACGCCATTGGAAACAACACTACAAAGCAATCCAAACGATCTTTGGCAAAGGGTGAGTCGCCAATTTGCGTTTGATATTCCTGAGCAGCGTCGCATCACCAATCAGAAAAATTGGTATTTAAAACACCCTGAATATATGAAACGGGTAATGAAGCGTGCAAGTCCCTTTGTTTATTTTATTGTGGAAGAAATAGAAAAAAGGGAAATGCCTTTAGAACTTGCTCTTTTACCCATCGTAGAGAGTGCTTTCGACCCTTTTGCTTATTCTCATGGTCGCGCTGCGGGTATGTGGCAATTTATACCAGGAACAGCAACACGCTTTGGCATGAAGCAAACATGGTGGTATGACGGGCGTCGAGATGTCATTGCATCAACTCAAGGCGCATTGGATTATCTTAACTACTTACATCGCTTTTTTGATGGTAATTGGTTGCATGCTCTTGCGGCCTATAACAGCGGTGAGGGAAGAGTAAGGAAAGCAATTCAGCTCAATGAGAAAAAAGGAAAAAGTACCGATTTTTGGTCTTTGGATCTGCCTCGTGAAACACGCGCTTATGTGCCCAAATTATTGGCGCTTGCCGACATTGTTAAAAACCATGACGCCTATAAATTTGACTGGCCTGAGATTAAGAACGAACAAGTTGTGGAAATCGTTGAAATTGGTTCACAAATTGACCTTGCACTAGCAGCTGAATTATCAGAACTTGACGTTAACGCTTTACATGCGCTAAACCCCGGGTTTAATCGCTGGGCAACGGACCCTGACGGACCACATCGATTGTTATTACCTGTTTCGCAAGCATCGGTATTCAGTGACAATTTAGCCCAAACGTCTGCGCAAGATCGGCTTAATTGGATAAGACATACCATTAAATCAGGGGATAGCTTATTAAAATTAGCCAATCAATACCACACAACGGCCGACATCATTAAGCAAGTCAATGAACTTAATAGTAACGTGATCATAGCAGGTGATCATTTGATGGTCCCCGTCGCGTTAAAATCCCTGTCTGCGTATGCCTTATCAAACGAAGAACGCTTGGCCGCAAAACAAAACAGAAAAAGAGGGGATTATAAATTTGATCACACCGTTGTGAGTGGCGATACACTCTGGGATATCAGTCGCAAGTACGATGTTAGCGTGAAATCGTTGGCAAAATGGAATGGATTAGCCCCTAGAGATACCTTAAAACTGGGTCAAGAGTTAGTTGTATGGGTCGACAAAGCGAGCGATTCAACACGTGAAGATGCAATAATACGAAAGGTTTCTTATCAGGTAAGAAAAGGCGATTCCCTTTCTCGTATTGCATCTAAGTTCAATGTAAAAACAAAAGACATCGTGAAATGGAACAGTTTGAACCCAAAACGGTATCTTCAGCCGGGACAAACACTTATTCTGCACATCGACGTTACTCGCTCAGCCAGTTAAGCTAGTTAAACTATGCTAGGATTCAGCAATGACAATCTAAAAAAGAGCCACGAAACACCGTGGCTTTTATTAGATTTGGTTATGCTGGGTATTTTGCTTTTTAATTTGTTATGGATAGTGTTTGATAGCCTATTTGCAACTAAATTGATTCATGGGCTGCTCGACACCTACTCCCCGGGTTTCGTCAGTGCTTATCAACCCGTTCACAATAATTTTTTATTAGTCGACATGGCGTTTGTTGTTGTGTTTCTCGTTGAATTCTTTTTCCGTTGGATTGTAGCGGTTGTCAGAAAAGATCATGTACGTTGGTACTTTTTCCCCTTTTTACACTGGTACGATATTTTAGGTTGTATCCCTACCCCAGCCTTTCGCTTGTTCCGATTGTTGCGCGTTGTGTCTATTCTGTATCGCTTGCACAAGTTTAAAATCATAGATTTAAATCGCACTGCGATTTACCGCTTTATTACCTTTTATGCCGATGTATTTGTAGAAGAGTTGAGCGATCGCATCGTAGTAAAAGTGCTATCAGATGCACAAAAAGACATTGCAGCAGGCTCGCCATTAATCGATGACATTCAAAAGCAAGTATTGGCCCCACGCCTGCCTATTGTGAGTCGTTACGCGGCAGGTATCTTTAATCATTTAGGCGAGTCCATTTTAGATACTGAACATGGCGAAATCATCCGCTCTCATGTTCAAAAAAGTGTCGGTAAAGCAGTAAAAAATAACAGCAAGGTCGCCACATTTTCAATGATCCCTGTAGTTGGCGCTACCATAGAAAACACCTTGGAATCTGCGGTAACGGATATTGTTACTGCCTCAATCATTAACCTGCTCAGCGACATCGACGCTGAGCGTATCGATTTATTTCTACGCAACGGTATGACTGACTTCACACCCGAAGATGAAGCCTTAGAAAAAGAAATGTTAGTCGTTGTAAACGAATGCCTTGAACTGGTAAAAACCCACGTTTCGAGCCAACGCTGGAAAATGGAACTAGAAGCAAAAACAGCAGTAAAAATAAAACCTTAACTTACGCTTTTTGGGCCGATTTGACCGCCTGAAACAACAGTCCAATCGGAGTTATTGTGCCAATAAAAAAGCAGTTGTCTCACTTTGCATGTTTGTGCGCGTTAATCTTCATCATTGCTTGGCAAGCATCAGCAGAAAATAACACGTTACAGCATCACTTTGATCACCCCGACGATCAGCATAAACCCTGGGCGTTTTGGTATTGGATCAACGGCAATATTACTGAAGAAGGAATAAAGGCAGATTTAAACGCCATGGCAGAGGCTGGCTTGGGCGGTGTACTGCTGATGCACATTAATGAACATGAGGTGATCCCGGCTGGCCCTGTGCGTTTTTTATCCGACGAATACAAAGCCTTGTTAGGCTTAACGTTCAAAACCGCTGCTGAACTGGGTCTGCAAGTTAATTTATACAATGGCGAAGGCTGGTCGGTGGCGGGCGGACCGTGGATAACTCCAGAACTTGGTATGAAAGAACTCGCGTGGAGCGAAGTTCAGATTAACAAGCAAGATAAATTGATTCAGTTCCCAAAGCCTCATGCTCCACTGGGTTTCTATAAAGATATTGCCACATTGGCATTCCCCCCCTACTTCGTTTGTTGAATCTCCTTCCTCAAATAACGTCGCAAAGGTGACTGTTTCAGGCCAACATTCAAGCCATTCAAACCAAAAAAGCAACGAAGCCAAGGTAATTGACGGCGATTGGAATACACAGGTTTACCCGACTCCCGATAGTGAAACGGGGGAAATTAGCATTGCCTTGGATTTCAAACAGAAACGCACGTTCAGCAACGCTTTTATCAAATTCGCTGCCTATGGAATGATGGGTAGAAATTATCTTATGGTGTCAGACGACGGTGAAAACTATCAAGAAGTGGCATTCGTTAAACGTGGACAAATTTATGACGATATCAGTTGTTTTCAGTTTGCCCCCATTACCACTCGTCACGCTAAGTTTGTATTCAAACCTACCGATAACAAGCTTTTATATACCGCAATGC
>CAYSDZ010000034.1:8791-19224 GCA_964429915.1 uncultured Alteromonas sp. | reverse complement strand
GCGCATACGTTTCCATTTTTTATGGAAGAGGCTGAACGCACAGCCCACCTAGCAATGAAAGACAGTCGCATCGCATTAGATTCTATTATTGATGTAAGTGAATATCTCAGCGAAGACGGAGTACTCAATTGGGTACCGCCTGACTCTACGGCTAATGGTGCGGCTAACGGTACGGCTAACAATGCAGATAACTGGCGACGAGGTAGGTAAGGCATTTGCCAGTACCCATGCCGACAGTTGGGAAGTAGGAAGACAAAACTGGACACAACGCTTTGCTAGTGAATTCCAACAAAAACAAGGTTATTCCCCGATTCTCTACCTACCCGCCACCTTAGGGTATGAAATCAGCAATAAGCAAGGCGATGATATCAGCGAACGCTTTTTATGGGATATGCGTAAAACCATGGCTGATTTAATCGCTGAGCGCTTTTACGGTGGAATGGCCAGATACGCAAAGGCGTTAGGGATCCAATTTTCTACTCAATCTATGAAACCGTTTATAGACAATTTGTACGCGCTTGGCCAAGCCGACATTATTTATGCAAATAGTGCGTTTCGTTCACTGAACCCAACAGAACAGTCTAGCTGATGAGGGCAATCAATTTTATTTTTTCAGCAACTTGGAACATGAGGCAACAAAGGCTGAAGTCAGTTTAAGGGGCACGGGTAACGTGCTTGAACTGTGGGATCCTATGTCAGGCTTACGTAAAAGAGTCTCTGATTTTAGTACACAAAATGGCAGAACCCATATAAAGCTGAATTTTGAACAAGCTCAATCGTTTTTCTTGGTACTGTCAGACTCGCCATCAACCACAGAGTGGGTCAATACAGCCCCTTTCAATAGTGTGAAAACCATCAACACACCATGGCAGCTCGATTTTATAAAAGGCGCCGATCAACCCAACTCGGTACAAGTCAACGCACTCATTGACTTAAGTCTGCATGAAAACGACGACATAAAATATTTTTCTGGGACAGTGCGTTATCAAACTGAATTTGAGTTTAAAGACGCGGTAAATGCAAAGCAGGAGTATGTGCTAGATGCAGGAGAAGCCCATCAATTTGTGCGTGTTTATCTTAATGGGCAGAATGTAGGACTTAAAATGTGGTCGCCTTATCAGTTCGATATCAGCAGGGTTCTGAAACAAGGTAATAACCAGTTAACCCTAGAAGTCACTAATCTCTGGCCAAACCGCTTAATTGGTGACGAACGCCAATATCCCGATTCAGCCAAATGGAAAAAAAACGGATACCAAGGCTGGCAGCTTGAAGCATTTCCTGAATGGCTAAAAGGGGCGACTCCTCAGCAACCAGGTAACCGCTCGACGTTTGCCACTTGGAAACATTGGGATAAAGACGACCTATTGCTTCGCTCGGGTTTGGTCGGTCCTGTACATATTCTGACAAGAAAAAAGGCTAAATAGAGATTTTTGGTGTATAACTTACACTTACTCGGCTCCCTCATACTCTTTTGTATAATGCCAAGACATTGTAAATTTATTCACAACGCTTATGTACGCTTAATTTTTTTATTATTGCTAAACCTAGGCTTTCTGAACTCATCATTGACCTTTGCTAACATTCAGTTTAGCGCTGAAACAACAAGCTCTTTATCCAGTTTTCGAGCCATGCCTCTCTATTTGGAAGAAGGAAGCGACGTCAGTTACGCACGTCACGTATCTCAAGACAAACACGGCTTTCTGTGGATTTCAGCTGGCAACGGAGTATTGCGTTACGATGGATACAAAGTAAAGCGATATGTGTTAAACGGTTTATCGAAAACAGAAAGTCAATTTTTGTCTTTTTTACACAACAGTAAAGACGGTCAACTATGGGTAGGAAATCGTGGGCTATTTCGGTTTGACGATCGCAAACAATCGTTAGAATTGATCGCAGGCACAGAAATGTTGTCTATACGCGCAATAGCGGACTATGGAAAAGACTATTTGTGGTTAGGCACAGAAGAGAATGGACTCAAACGATTTAATAAAAACACATTACAACTTGACCATAAATTTTCTTTGCCAGACAACGCCTCATTTTCCTCGGCTATCAATAGTTTGGCGTTTGACGATGAAGAGCAAGCACTATGGTTAACCAGCCATCAAGGGATATTTAAGTATAGCGTTGTGGCGGAAAAATTCACTTTTATCCCTACCCCCTTGGATGCCCTCATGTCGACGTACATTCAACGCGATACGGCATTAGATCCATTAAAGCATCGCCTCTGGGTGGGGACACGAGATGGACTACTCAGTATCGATACCCATACGCATGAAGTTACACTGTATGAGCCTAATGACAACCCCAACTCTTTGCCTATTCAAGATATCACTGTCACTTATGTAGATTCAGCCGGAAACGTATGGGTGGGATTAGAAAAAGAGGGGCTATGTGTTCATCGATATCAGCATGACGATTTTATTTGTATTGAATCTTCGTTTAATACAAAAAACAAAATTCCTTTTACCACTGTAGAAGATATTTTTGAAGATAATAGCGGAAATTTGTGGCTATCCATGAATAATTCCGGCGTGATACGTATTACGCCGGACTTGGAAAAATTTAAAATAATGAGTGACCAATTTGCCCAAAATGGGCAAGATTATTTTCCTCATTCCTACGACGCCATAGTATTAGAAAACAAAGATATCTGGTTCGCGACAGATGGCGGTGGTATCAATATTTTTAACCATGAAAGCGGTCAGTTTCGCAACATAAAGCATGACCCATCTAATTTGAATTCTTTGCCGTCCAATTCAGTCATTTCACTAACCAAAGATGAAAAAGGGTTTATTTGGGCCAGTATGTGGGCAGGTGGAATATCGCGAATTGATCCGCAAACATTAAGCTTTACCCACTACCGCCACGACCCACTTGCACTGGAATCAGAAACCTTAGGCGGTAACAATGTTTTCTCAGTCGAATCAGACCAAAAAGGCGGGTTATGGTTAAGTATTTTTGGTCGAGGAATACAATATTTCCGTCCTGAGGAGGGTAGCTTTAAAAATTTTTATCACGACAGTAGCGACCCAACATCGCTACGCTCAACCGATGTTGCACATTTGGAGTTGTACAATGACATGCTTTGGATTGCTGGAGAATCGGGACTGGAAGTTTTGGATATAAAAACAGAGCAATTCAGCTACTTGTTTGATGGTGTTGATTCAGGTTTTTCTCATGTATGGCTCAACTCTCTAGACGAAATTTATATCGCGACGCGCAGAGGCTTAATTCAATACAATCACAACACGGCAGAACATCGCATTTTCACCACCAAAGATGGCATGGTTTCCAATGAAGTTTTTTATGTGTATCAAGACAAAAACAACAAACTTTGGATTGGAACAAATAACGGGGTATCGATTTACGATAACGTCACCCAGATCTTCAATAATTACCATGAAGAAGATGGCTTAAATGGCAACAGAATGAGCGTTCATGGTGAGGCATTTAATGTAGAAGATGAAATTTATTTAACGGGTAATTTAGGTGTCACGATTGCCAATCCGGATGATCTTCCCCAAAGAAGCAACACGCCACCAGTATACATTGAAAGTGTCACCTATTTTTCAAGCGGACAAAATGAACAAAACCTTCTAGCCACCCACGTTAACAATAATGAACCGTTCATACTCCCCTATCAATCTAATAACTTACGTTTTGATTTTTCTCTACTGAATTTTATTTTTCCTGAAGGAAATCAATTTAAGTATCGTTTAAACGGATGGCAATCTGACTTCACTGAAACCAATTCATCATCTCGCTTTGCCGTCTATACCAACCTTCCTCCAGGTAAGTATATGTTTGAAGTATGGGGTGCCGTTCGAGAAGGTGCGTGGGGAAAGCAACCTGATACGTTTACCTTCTTCATACTAAAGCCTTGGTATCAGACTTGGTGGGCAATTATCTTGTTCATTTCATGTGGTTTGCTCTTTATTTATACGATAATGCGCTGGCGATTATCCATTATTGCAGGTAGAGAAAAGCAACTTGCAAAAAAAGTAGAGGAAAAAACTGAGCAGCTTAACGACTATGCTAAAGACTTAAAAGAAGCCAGTGATTCATTATCACTGCTGAATACCGAATTAGAGGATCGCGTAGAGCAGCGAACGCAAGAATTGAAAATTGAGATCAGTGAAAGGAAATTAGCTGAATCGAAACTGTTTCACATGGCCTTCCACGATGAATTAACTGGTTTACCTAATCGCCAATGGACCATTAGCCATATTGAAAAACTTGTGAAGGCGACCCAAACAAACCCAATGCTACAGTTTGGGCTGATGTTTCTCGACGGCGATAAGTTTAAACAGATCAATGATACTCACGGACATAATATTGGCGACCAATTACTTATCGCCTCAGCGGAGCGCCTATCTAATTTGTTATCTGAAGGGCAATATGCCACTCGTCTTGGCGGCGATGAATTCACTGTTATCATTGATTCTGTTAGCGATGTGAATGCTTTAGAGGTACTTGCAAAACGTATTATCGACGCATTTCAACAACCTTTCTTTCTACAAAAGAATACGATCCACTTTAATGCAAGCGTAGGTATATTGAAATGCGACTGTAGTTATCAGTCAGTGCCTAATGTGCTTCGTGACGCTGATATCGCCATGTATCGAGCAAAAGAATCAGGACGTGGCACGTTTCGCTTATTCGACAAAGAAATGCGAGACACCTTCTTAGAAGGAGTTGAACTTGAAGCCAGCTTACGCAATGCACTTATCAACAAAGAGTTTCACCTTGTTTATCAACCTATTGTCGACCTCAAGCAAGGAAAGGTTTCCAGTTTTGAGGCCTTAATGCGATGGACTCACCCACAAAAGGGCGTAATCCCCCCTAGTGTTTTTATTCCCATTGCCGAAGAATCCGGAATTATTCATGATTTGGGTAAATGGTTGCTGCTTGAAGCCTGTAGTCAAATGAAAACGTGGCACGATAAAGATATCGATATAAAGCCGAAAATATCGGTAAATATCTCGTCTAGCCAATTACATCATAGAGAATTTCTTTCAATCGTCGACGACGCCTTAGCCCAGAGCGGCTTGCTATCTAAATACTTGATATTGGAGCTGACTGAGTCAGTTCTGATAGAAGTCAACGATAAAATAACACAGCTCATTGAGGCTTTCACTCAGCGTAATATTGATCTAGCAATTGATGATTTTGGGACGGGCTATTCATCATTATCTTATTTATCTGAATTAAACGTTCAACAAATGAAAATGGACCGTAAATTCGTCAGTGCAATTGATGATACGGCAGACGGTAAAATAAACAGCGATGCACTCGAAATTGTCAGTGCAATGGTGTCATTAGGTCAAAGCTTACAAAAACGCATTACCGCAGAAGGGATAGAAACGCGAGACCAATGGCTATCTTTAGTCGACCTAAAATGCGATTACGGGCAGGGATTTTATCTATCCCCACCTTTATTGCCTGCGGATGTGGAACACTTTTTATCAAACAAAGCGTCTCTTTTTGATTATCAACGCCCATACACGCGTAAAAGCCACCTAGAAATGTATCAACAATCCATTGAGCAACGACAGCATCGGCTTCGCGACAAATCAAATAGGTGAACCCGGTGGCATAGCTGGTTGCTGATATTTAATCGGCCATGTTCCCTGTTTCCAAAACGTATTAAAGTGATGTAATAACACCTTTGTTTCGTGTTCCGGATAACCTTGATTGCTGGCTGATTCGCTTAACCAAAGCTCAAATTCTGAGAGTACAGAGAGTATTTGTTGTGTTATTTCTGGTGCCATATTTTCGCTATCTACAGCTTTAAACACGACCTGCAAAGCCACCTGCCTCAAGCGCTCTGCTAATGGGTCAAATGAATAATTAGCTGCTTGCCAATGAGTAAATAGTATTGACTTAACCACATCATAAGGCTTGGGTACCTTACTGCTAATCGCTTGTTGAGCGTTCAATCGTGCTAAGCGCTCAGGATGCAGTGCGGCGGACAAACTTGTATAGGCTGCGGCTTCTGCTGCACTTATGGGGTCAAAGACACGCCCCATTCGGGATGGAAAATCTTCGCGTGAAGGTTGATCGCCATAAGCCAACGGCGGAATAAGCTGAGTTAGCTTGGAGGGTAAGCGCAAAAATTCAGGCGTTGATGCCATTACCAATCTATCCAATGCTTGCGCTTGTCGGTCAGGTTCGACAATGCGCGTGCCAATGAGCTTTTCATCCACTCTTTTTTGTTCGTAAGTGTAGTGTATGCCACCAAGCTGCTTAGCAAGCGCGTTAATTTGATAGCGGTGTAACAAATAAATCGGCACTAGCTTATGACTTAATGACGACAGGTTTTCTGCTACAGCTATGGTATCTTCACCCATATTGCTTAAAGCCAGTTGTCTAACGTCCGATAAATGATCGAACTCTTTTATCGGATCAGCGCCGTTATCCCAAAGGTGTCCGTCTGCGCTTGCGTGACGCCCTTGCCGACTGTCTGGGTCGGACTTATATCCAATACCTGATCCCAAAATGGCATTTATACTTTTTGCTAAACCAAGTGCTTCATTGCCATTAGGGCCGAAATCTTGATAACCATAAGCAATAGTCAGCTTATCCCATGCTCCAATGCCTTTATCATACGCATCATCCAACACAATTTTGCCTTTTTTAATACTGATTTTTGGGTGGGGGTAATCCATTACTGATGCTCTACCCGATTCGCTCGCAGCAAAATTGTGGGCTAAACCTAAGGTATGCCCCACTTCGTGAGCAGACAATTGTTTAATGCGATCTAGGGCCATCTGCGATTGTTTAGACGTGTCATAGGGCGGCTTTTTAAACGGGCTCGTAAGCCCCAGAGCAATTAAATAATCTTGCCGTACTCGCAGCGAGCCTAAGGTCACGTGCCCCTTAATTAATTCACCCGTGCGTGGGTCGACTACCGATGTGCCATAAGACCATCCTCTCGTGGCTCGATGTACCCATTGAATAACGTTATAGCGAACGTCCATGGGGTCCGCATCTTCAGGTAATACTTTCACCTGAAAGGCATTGTTATAACCGATGGCTTGAAACGCTTGGTCCCACCATAACGCCCCTTCTTTTAAAGCCGAAAATACCGGCTCTGGAATGCCCGGATCGAGATAATAAATAATTGGCTCCACCGCTTCGCTGATGGCCGCTTTGGGATCTTTTTTGTTTAAGCGATGACGAACAATCAGTTGTTGTTCAATGTTATCTGTAATTGGCACGCTGTAATCGTAAAAGCTATGCTCCCAGAAGCCCGACATAGGATGAAACGCTCTAGGGGTATAGTTGTTGTCAGGCAATGCAATAAATGAGTGATGCAAATGCACAGTAATACTGTTTGGGTCGGGCACAACTTGGCGAACATACTGCCCCGGCGAACTTCCTGTGAAGGTAATCACTGCTTCGAGCTCGGTATTTAAAGGAAAGCTTTTTGTTCGTTCAGCAAACACCGCACTGCGCGAGGTGTCGACAGAAAAGCTGCCTTGCTGGGTTTGCTGTAACCGCCCTTGTACACCGTGTACATCACTAAGCAAGTAAGGAGTATAGTCAATCAGTAAGCTTTGCTCATCTTCGGCAAGCAATTCAAAGCCTGCTAACACCGAATCAGCAAAGGCTTCGTCGATACTCTGCTTTTCGGCGCGGTTATTCGCACTGGCTCGGTACAAAGTATTCTTTTGTGTAAGCAACACCTTATTGCCCAAGCGTTTGAATGTAACCAGCCGCGTTTCTCCCAACTGTCCTCTATCCAAACCTATATCATTTGAACCGACCCCTCGTGGCAAACTGGTTTGAAAAAGATAATCAGCCGATGTTTTCGGTATACGCAGCATAATGTTGCCAGTTTGCTCGGAATAATACGTATTTATTAATCCCTTATGAACTTCTGTATCTTGAATGTACATGGACACACTGTCTTCATCAGCAAGTAGCGTAAACGACAAACAATACGCTGTAAAACCCATCACTAAAAGAAACCATTGGCTGACTAACGCTTGTTTTGTTTGCATCGCTTTCTCTTTTTTCTGCTCGTGTAGTAAATGGTATACCACAGATAGTTTATTTATGTGAGGAGTGCTTGACTTAATCTACCAACCAGCCCTGACATACGTGTCTCACAGGTCGATAGTGCTTGTTTAATGGACACTTCGGTAGCCACCACACCCAAACCTTCCCTTGCACGCGTTATTGCTGTGTAAATGAGTGAGCGATTGACGATTCGCCATGCTTGCTCGCTAGTATTTTCGACATCGGCTAAAATAAGTCGAGGAAAAGCAAATTCAGACCCTTGCGATTTGTGAATGGTCATTGCGAACGCCGACTCAATTTTAGGTAAGCGAGACAACGCAACCGCTCTGTATTGCTCCTTGCCCACTTCAAAATACGCGCTTAATCGGCCGGTTTCATCGGGCCAAATCAAACCAACATCGCCGTTGTAAAGGTCGCTGAGCGTATGGTTTTCCATCACCATAATCACTTGTCCTTTAAAAAAAGAGCCGCCCTCTTTGGTATTTTTTCGAGCAAAGACCCAGTTTTCAATTAGCGCATTGAGCGGCTCAACCCCATACTCACTCTGGCGGAAGGGAGTAAGCCATCGACGTTGCTTTATTGCATGAAAAGCCTGTTGCAGGCTATTTGCATTACGCAGCGCAGAAAAATCGTCTAAGGCTAGCTTTTTTAACACGCTAAAAGATGGATTATCGTCGTGCCATTGAAATTCGGTGGTCGCCTTTAATACGTCAAGGAATTCTTTAACGTTACTATCTAAACAGGCTTTTGCACATATCCTTAAGGCGCCCGAAAAACGGCGACTTTGCGTTAAAGTAACCATGCTTTTTTTAAATTCTGATTGCCCGATACCTGCGATCAAATCGGCTAATACGTTTCCCGCTTCGACTGACGGTAGTTGGTCGGCATCACCCAGTAACACTAAGCGCGTATGGGGAGAAACAGCGCGACAAAGACGAGCAAATAAGGCAGTGTCGAGCATTGAAGCTTCATCAACTATTAACACGTCACAGTTTGTATTGGTTTGTTTATCCGCAAATAAGCCGCTTGTCTGTACGCGTCCTTTTCGCAAACCTAAAAACCGATGAATCGTGCTGGCGTTGTCGATTGCCACCCCGTCCATAGGTAAAGACTGACTTGCCTCAACAAAAGATTCAGACAGTCGTTGTGCCGCTTTTCCTGTGGGCGCAATCAGCTTGATATGTAAAGGCGCGTCTTCTCCAAATATCGCCCCCAATGCACATACCACTCGCGCTGCGGTATACGTTTTACCTGTACCCGGCCCGCCATTAATGACTAAGGTTGATTGGATAAGCGACTGATAAACAGCACGTTCTTGGGCGTCGCGATGCTCGTCAAGAGGTGGCATTTCAAGTGTCTGGTTAACAAAAATTTTAGGCCATAACGCCCGAAGTTTGTCACATTGTCTTTGCGATAAAGCTGCGCTGGCTTTAGATTGCGCTAACCGATGACGGATACATTCAGCAATATCGACTTCAAACTGACGATAGCGTTGCATGTAAAGCCGTTTACGTTCAAGTACCAAACATGCGCTAGGGACATGAGGCATGCAGCTCTGTAATACCGCCATCATTTCACTTTCCTGTGGTAGGGTAATACCTTGACATTCTGCCGACTGAAACCAACAAGTATTTGCTATTTTCTCTATTTCTAAACAGCTATGTCCTTGCCGAGCCGAGGCACTAAGCACTGCAATTAAGTCAAAAAAAAGTAAACGTGTCTGAGCATCGATGATTTCAGGGAGTTTGATCGCAAAATGTGCTGCTAGCATACCGTCTATCGTAGGCAAGTCGTCGCACTGTTTACGCCGACGCTCATAAAAGGAATAAGCCGATTGCAACCAACTCATGGTTTATTGCCTCCGTTAAATAAAACATCTAAAGGCTCAACCCAATCGACAAGGGTGTCTAAATGGGCAACCCCCTCATTGTGTTCACTGAGCGAACTCATGCCTCGTAAGTAAAGGTACAGCGCCCCCCCAAAGTGCTCATCAATGCGGTAATTGGGTATTTTTTTTGTTAAATAGCGATGCAGCGCGACGCTGTATATCAAAGCCTGAATATCATAGTTATGTTCAATCATGTTATGCACAAGATGCGATGGCATATAGTGCGCTAAGGAATCACCTAAGAAGTTTGATTTGTAATCGGCGACAAAATAACGACCCTTGTGTTCTATGATTAAATCAATAAATCCATGCATCATTCCTGTTAATGCATCCTGCCCCACTTGAATTGTTTTAGGGGCTAAAGAAAGCTGAAAAGTGCTCGCAATTTGCGTTCTAAACGCTTGCACCAAAGATGTAAACGCTTCGGTATTTACCTTATCTAAGGTGAAGTAAAATTCCGCCTCTCGTAAGCTAGACGTAATGTTGATATCTCGAAGTCGCAGCCTATCTTTTTCGC
>CAYSDZ010000034.1:0-8691 GCA_964429915.1 uncultured Alteromonas sp. | reverse complement strand
TCTCGTAAGCTAGACGTAATGTTGATATCTCGAAGTCGCAGCCTATCTTTTTCGCGAAGCGTGATGGGCATAGCGAGAACATCATTTAACCAATCTTTAACCGCATCCGCATTTAATGTGTTATCGAGACTAGCAACCTGTGCTGCAAAATCGTCTTGCCATTCGGTGGAGGTGAAATCTTTGTGTTCTAGCGTGTCATGCAATACGTTGCCAGGGCCAGCGCCTTTTGGAAAAACAAATCGCATGTCTGTGCTGGCTTTAAAAGGCACTTGCAAGATAGTTTGGAGCTCTGCCTCAACGCTTTTTTCTTCACCTGCACGCATTCGCGCCCACCCCGTCTTTGATGAGACCAAAGAACTGAATGATTTAAGTCGCCATTGCGGTGGAGTAATTGAAACAGCAAGAGGAGCAATCAAATCGTCATTGGGCGTCTTCTCTACGGGTGATGTCTTATGTGCGCGTGGAGTGATGGATTGACTGGACTCTGCCAAAATAACAGAACAATGAATATTCTGTTCAGCAAACGCATTCAAACTCTCCATCCACTGATGCTCACTTTCCACACTGAGCGCTCTACCGAGTGCACTTCGCGGTGAGTGTTCAAAAGGCGAAACCAGTATATAACAGCGCTGCATCGCGCGAGTCACTGCGACATACAACAAGCGCATCGCTTCCGCCTCTCCCTCGCGTATCATTTGTTGATGCACCTCAGCAGTATCGCCTAGTTGCAGTACTAAGCCGTTTTCATTTTCATCATAATACTGACACAAGATACTGGCCGTATTGCCGATTTTAGATGGGTCTTTATAATCACTGGCAAAGGGAATAAACACAATTTGGTATTCTAAACCTTTCGATTTATGCTGAGTGACAATCTGAACGGCGTTTTCGTCTTTTTCCAGCCGTTGAATACTCGCATCTCCGGCTGAGCTTGGGTTATCAATCTGCTCTGACAACCATGTAAGCAAGGCCTCTGGTTTCAACAATCCGTTCTGCACACTGTGGGTTTGTAGCAACTCAGCTAATTGCTGGTAGTTGGTTATACTTCTCTCTAGGCCATCAACAGGGCTTAAACTATGATTTAGTAACAAGTGGTCGTCAATAAGACTTTGGATCACTGCAAGAATGCCATTTTGTAGCCACAGTTTTCGCAAACTTTGCACCTTTGCAATGGCTGTATCCCACGCCACATCTTGCTGTTCAACGAACAGGCTATATTGTTGCTCGTGAGTTTGACCCAATAACGGACTGGTTAATGCAACATTTAATCGCCGATGTTCGCGGTAATGATAAATGCCAGTTAATACAACCAAAAGTTCGCTAGCTTCAGCACTTGCAAACACACTTTGTTGGTTACTCAAATACACATGCGTCACATTAACGCGCTGTAGGGATTGAGATACCACTTTGGCTTCCGAAACACTACGAACTAAAATTGCGATATCTTTGCTCTCAATAGGCTTGTCACCAATTTCTCCTTCACTTAACAAGCGTACTACTTCATTAGCAAGGTAGTTGGCTTGAAGCTGACGCCACTCATCTTTGTTCGCATGATCCGACTGATTATCGCAATAAACAAACTGCAAGGCCTGTGACTGACTGACTGCATCATTCAACAATGCTTGGTTCACCTTTGCATGAGCCGAAGCCTTAACGTTGTGGTAATGAATGTCAAAATCGAACTCTGCGCGTTCGAACAGGCCATTATATGCACTCACCATTGCCGCAGTGCTGCGCCAGTTAGTATCCATAAACCATTGATAATGTGCCTCTTTACCAGCGGCAAGATAAGTAAAAATATCTCCCCCGCGGAATCCGTAGATCGCTTGTTTAGGGTCACCAATCATTAACAATGTACTAAAATCGCTTCGTTGATAAATACGACTAAGCATCTGATATTGCGCTGAATCGGTGTCTTGAAACTCATCGACCAATGCGATGGGATAGTGGTTTTCTAGCTCGCGAGCCAATGATGGATACTGTGTCACCGCATTGGCGACACTCAGCACCAAATCGTCAAATTCAACAAAAGAAAACGTGCGCTTATAGGCTTCAATAGCAGCTTGAATGTACTTTATGCCCTCGTAAGCAATGGTGAGTGCCTGCTGTTGTTCATTCTGCCGTGTGAGTGTTTTTTGCGAGGTATTAAGCGTGTCTGTTAATTCATTTTTTAAGGCTTTTACCGTTTCCATTACTGCCTTAACCGCATCGTTGTTTCGATAGCGATTCCCATTGAGAATTTTATTCACTTCACTGGTTGGCACAACGGGGGCGGCACGTTCTAGCCAATTCAGTAATGCCTGCCACTCTAATTCTCGTTGTGCCTGCATATCAGGCTTTTTGTGTGTCACCAGTTGTTCGTAAAGTAAATCGGTGTGTTTAACAACGTGCGAAAGCGTATCTTGAAATAAGGGCTTAAAGTGTTCATTCAACGTGTTTTCAATGATTTCACTTTGTTGTGCCAGCGATTCGCTATCTCTTACGTTCAGCAGAATAGGACTGGTTATGGCTTTGCCAAAGGTCTTTAAAAATCCACTTGGGGTATGCCAATTAAATCGGGATAATTCTGCTAGCGCATCGGGTTTTGTGCGTAAACTTCTTAGCCAGTCTTTGGTAAATGTATCCAACCAAGTGGCGTTATCGGTTTTTAGCTCAGTCTGTAAACTTTCACCCGAATCAAAACTATAGGTGCTAAGCACTTGCTGACAAAATCCGTGGATCGTATAAATAGACGCTTCATCAATAAGCAAAGCCGCAGTTTGAAGTTGAGTGAGGGCACGATGAGTATTGTGTTGCTCAAAAAGCGCTTGGTAGACGGGATCGGAGACCTCGGTATCTTGCTCGGTTTCTTGCTCGGACAATCGACATTGCCAATATTCAATGGCTTCATTTAAGGTTTCTGCAATACGCCCTCTTATTTCTTGCGTCGCTGCATTGCTGAACGTCATCACCAAGATTTGCTCGATGGGCAACGCCTTTTCGAGTAATGCCCTTAGGTACAAACGCGTAATATTGAAGGTTTTGCCCGTGCCTGCGCTGGCTTCGATCAAGTGTTTTCCATGCCAAGGCAAGGTGACTGGATTAAGTAAACCTTGCTCTATTGGCGCGGCTTTTTCTTCACTCTTGATGCTAGTCATGTTTTACCGTCATATTTTTCATCGCCGTTACCATAGGTTGATATAGCTCGCGAATGGACGTTTCCCAATCTTGCCAAAGGGGGACACTTGGCATTAACCATTTAAAATACGGGTCTTGATACAAACCTTCCATATGTTGAGTCCCTTCGAAATGCGTTTTCCATGTGTTTTCGGGGTTTGTTTTTGCTCGGCACATCGCCTCTCCCAGTCTAGCGTGCAACAACATGGGTTGATTCAAACAGTTTAAAAACGCATTGACGAAAGCAGCCAAGTATTCCTGTGATTCCTGTTTGCTGAGTCCTTTCAACACACTGCAAATAATGGCGCCCTTTTGTTCCTCTTTCTGTTCGCCTTTTTGCTCGCTTTTTTTCCAGTCGATGTAGTAAGTGTGTGAAGTAAGCGGCGCTTCCTCTTGAGCGTTGACGACCAAGTGGCGTAGCCACTGCGCGACTTTGCGCTTGGCTGACTGCGCGCCAATATGAAAGTCCACAATATTTTCACCGACTCGTCTTGCCTCAGCACCGATAATAAAGCCATTGACTTGTGCACTGTATTCACACGAAGCGGTGCTTTCTATTTCTGGCGGCAACGCCTCACTGAGTCTTTTTATGGCTCCTTCCCAAGTTTGATACACTTGCTCTGCAATAACGGTATCTGGCATCGTGCCACTTAAACGCACGCGCTGTATTACCGCATCAAATTCAGGTTTTTGGCCTGCTCCCATAGCATTGTCTAAGGTTTGATATTGAACCAAGGGATCGGTATCAAAGGGTTCATCGTCTTCGTAACTGTGTTGCTCTTTGCCAAAACTAACACCCAGTCGCTGATTAGCCAAAAATGCCAGTGGATTTTGAAAACACAAGGCCATTGTTGCTATGTTCCAATGCATTCCTTTTGTGGTGGCTAATGCAGGTAAGTTTTGCTCAGCCAATAAACAATGGGGTGTGTCGAGAGCAGTTTTTTGACCGATGATACCTTGTACCAAACGATAGCCACCCGCATTGGCCGAGCGTAAAGGCGCTTGATAGTTTTTCACACTAAAATGATGCAAGGGATAGTGAATGGCCGTTGCCGCCTGTTGATTTATTTTGCCTAACTCTTGTTGAAACAAACGCAATACAGTACTCGGTTGGCGCTCGGTGTTGTCTTTCGCACTGACACCTTGGTAACTGAGATACAGCGACTCTCTTGCAGAAAGTATGGCTTCTAAAAACAGATATCTGTCTTCTTTTGCTCTTGAGCGATCACCAGACTCAGGGGACAACATCGATATAATATTGATACTTTGCTGTTGCGCTTTTCGTGGAAACTGACCATCGTTTAAGCCAAGCACAGCAACCGTGTTAAATGGCACGCTACGCATCGGCATCATTGAACAAAACGTAACATGACCAGTAAGAAATTGGTTGCGTACATCTGGCGACGCAAACGCCATAGTGAGTAATTCCTTTACCTCTGAAAAGGTCATAGCGTGTTCGAAGTTTGCTTGTTGCGTGTGCATCTGCAAATCAAACAAGGCGCGCTTTATGGCGTGTATTCCTCCGGCTTGGCTCGCGCCGTTTTCCACTCCGTCTTTTTCAAATAAATGCTTGCAAAATTCATCCAGAATACCTGTCCAGTCAGCCAATGTATGTTGTTGTGATAATCGCTCTTTGGTTCGCTGTAAAAACAGTAAAAAGCGCAGCAAGTTACCGAGCACTAGCGTATTGCTGCCTTCTACATCAGGTATCGTTAGCATTCCATCAATAATGTCGGCACTATCGCGACTTGATATGCCCACTATTAAGCGTTGCAAGCCCCACTCCCAGCTATTTTGCTCACTGGCTTGTTCAATATTCGCTACCGATTGTTTATGTTCAGCATTTAACCCCCAACGCACTGCGGCTTCATTCAGCCACATTGCAATAAGTTCAATGCTCTGCTCGTCGAGATTAAACTGATTTGCAATGTCGGGGTTATCCAAAAAGGTGAGTACCGACGATACGCTGAAACGACTATCTGGCAACGCGAGTAACGACATAAACGCAATAACATGGGGGTCTGTACTCAGCAAATTGCGGTCAGAAATAGAGCATGTCAGTTTATTGGTAACGGTTTCACCCGGCTTGGCAAATACGCTGTGAACATAAGGCGCGTAATCCTCTATTGCAGGGCACAACACAATAATATCACGCGCTGACAGCTGTTTATTACTAGCGAGTTTATGCAGTAGATAATCGTGCAACACCTGCACTTCTCGCAGCGCTGTATGGCATGACACAATACGTATGCTTTCATCATTCTCTGCGCTTGCTATGTCCGTATTTATGGCGTCCTCGTTATTGGCTTCGGTATTAGTCGCCACCCCACTGTAAATACCTTGTTGTAACTGTTGAAGGCACAAAGGTATTGGTTTTTGTTCAATAACAGGTGAATCAAAAGCACTGACCTCAAAGGTTTCCATTTCAGCCAGACGATTCAATAAGTCTCGTCCATGCTGACCCAAATTAGCCAGCAAACGATTGGGCTGTTCTAGTTCTAAACTTTGCTGAAACTGTGCACGTCGCATTGCAAACGCAGTTTGAGTATCGCTTTTCATGTCTCCCCAATAGCTCACGCTTGGGTTTAAGTAAAAAAAGTGAATATCGCAGTGCTTGGCGAAACTGTTGAAAAAATCCAATAACGAAGGCGCAATCGCGTTAACAGCGAACACTAGAATACGCGAAGGGAAAGCTGAAAAAGACAACGCATCCTCTGCCTTACCGTTCAATCTACGTGTCGTTTCCTGTAACAAGTTGGCAGGATGCCACGGCTGCTCTTCTACTAGCTTTCGCCATAATTCGGCTTGCCAACGGCCCGTTATTTTGTCATCCATTTCTTGTGGAAGCGTATTATTTTCCCATTGCATCAACCAATTTGGCCGAAAAAGCAGATATTGCTCAAACGCATCGGCGACTTCAATTGCCAATGATAACTTTCTTGACGCCTGAAGTGCTTGGTCTGTATTACTTTGCCCGAATTGGGCTTGCCAAAATTGCGTGACAGGTGCAAACACGGCTTTTTGCATAAACGTTTTATTGTTAAACAAATTCAGGATACGAAAACGCAGCACTTCTCGTCGGTACATTGAGTGCTTTGGAATGCTGTCTTTACCTAATACGGCTCTGGCGACATCCCAAACAAACCGTGAGGTAAGCGGAAAGTCCAAATTCATGCTGATGCCATTTTGCTCAGCCAAGTTTAAATGCAACCAGTGTTGCATTCCCGGACTTTCTACCAAAATGGTTTCTTGCTGTAATGGAGGAAGGGGCTGAGCCTGTAATAATCCATTCAGTAAAGCACTTAAATGCTCTAATTTATTGGAAGGATAAACTGAAAACAAAAGCGAACTCAGTAAATGTTTGTTTGATGAATAGTGTAAAACAACTCAGAGGAAGAAAGAAACCTGTATCAGTGTCAGGACACAAGACACTGATACAGGGAAGCCAACACTTCTAATGAAGCCGCGCACCCGAATCGCAGCTATATAATTCATCAGAGGTGATACTCAACAAATTAAACTTAGCATTCATGGTGCCAACTTTAAAAAAACCATAATAATCATATGCTTACCAATATTCAAACATTGCCATATTGACTGTAAACTTTCGGTTTTGGTGCATAACGCACTGAATTTGCTCACAACAATAGAAAAAAATATTCATTTAACGGTAAAATAAAACACACGTGCATTATAGACTCAAACACAAAATATAATTATGACGGCGGCTAGCAAAATCTATCTGATTGATAATGGCTCATTACGACCTCAAGCAGTCTTCGCTTTACGCGACATAGCACTTACATTATCAAAACAGATTCATCAAGACGTACAGCCTGTCAGCGTATTACATTCGCACAAAATCACGCCAGATAAGCTAAAGGGAATAAAAGCAAGAGTGGTGAAAGAGGCGCTCTTAGAAGACATCGACGCAGGCGCGACGCAATTCACCATGATTCCTTTGTTTTTGGGACCTAGCTTAGCTATCACCGACTATTTACCCAAAGTCATCGCTGAATGTATATCCCAATACCCTAAGGTAAATGTAACGATTGCTGAGTCGTTAGCCGGACCTAATGTCGATCATCCAGACTCACGCTTAACGTCCATTGCGGTAGACCATATCGCTCACATTGCAGAGGCCCAACCTTCAAGGCTATTTAACGTTGCCTTTGTAGACCATGGCACACCACATAAGCCTGTAAACAGTTTACGCAATGCGGTGGCACAGCAAATTGCTGCACAGTGTTCGGACAAGTTAGGCAAAGACAAGCTTATTGCAGTTAACCATGTCGTAGCCTGCTCCATGGAACGACGCGAGGGCGATGAATATGCCTTTAACGACCCTTTGCTTGAAAATTTGGCCACACAATTTGGCGAGAATTGCGAAGAAAAAGAACAGCATTGGATTGTTGCACTGTTTTTTCTATTACCCGGACGCCACGCCGGTGAAGGCGGTGACATCGCAGAAATTTGTCAAAGCTTAGTTGCACAAACCCATATTTCATCGTTAACATGCACACCACTGATGGGTGAGCACCCTTTGCTTATTGAGATATTGGCTGACCGATATCACGCAGCTGTTCGACATAATGCAGACAGGCAAAGCAACAATGAGTCTCCTCAATTCAACCAAAAATAACGAAAAAAGACGTCGATATGCTTACAAAACAACAAATTTCAACCATGTTATCACTACAAAATAGTATGAATGAAAAAGTGAACCCTGCTTGGCTTAAGGCAGGCTACGCATACCTTCGCGCTGCAATGATTGAGTCGGTTGAGGCGATTGATCACCATGGTTGGAAATGGTGGAAGGCACAGCATAAAGATCTTCCTCAATTGCAAATGGAAATGATTGATATCTGGCATTTTGCGCTGTCGGATCACCTTATTAAACACCAAGGAAATATTGAACAAGCCAGTGAGGCAATTTTTCACTCTCTCGAAGAGAAAGCCAGTGTAATGTTTGATGGTGAGGATTATCACTATACACAGTCCGATTTACTGCAAAATTTGCAGCTAATGACAGGGCTTTGCGCCGCTAATCGTTTTCATACTGGGTTATTTATGACTATTGCCGTGCAGTGTGAGCTTTCAAGTGAAAGCTTGTATAAGCAATACGTGGGAAAAAACGTACTTAATTTTTTCAGGCAAGACAAAGGCTACAAAGACGGCACCTATATAAAAACATGGCAAGGAAAAGAAGATAACGAGCACTTGGTAGACGTACTCGCTCTGCTTGATATTAATGCAGACAATTACTCTGAGTTAATTTATCAAGGCTTGTTACAGCGCTACCCCCGTTGATGCTGGAGAAGCGCCTTAAATAAATAACTCGATAAGAGACTTTCCATTTGTTAGCGATGGCTGAAAACAAATAACGTTTACTGTCATCTTCTGATAATAGCTGAACTGGCTTGTGGCACTCCTTCGCAAGCAAGAGAGCAGACTCTTAAAGATTTATCGTTATTGCTATGGGTGCGTGTCAGCACATTAACGCTTCCATTGTGTCAATAATCCAGCAATATGAGC
>CAYSDZ010000033.1:0-30900 GCA_964429915.1 uncultured Alteromonas sp. | reverse complement strand
CCCGCGACCCCCGGCGTGACAGGCCGGTATTCTAACCAACTGAACTACCGCTCCAGAGTGAAACTAAAAAAGAAGTGGCGGAGCGGACGGGACTCGAACCCGCGACCCCCGGCGTGACAGGCCGGTATTCTAACCAACTGAACTACCGCTCCACAAATCTCTTTCTTTTCAAACAGTTAAAGCCAAGCTTTTAATTACTGTGCCTCAACTGCGGCGCAGATGATACGAGCTTGCCCTACCGCAGTCAATGTTTTTTTATCATAAAGTGCGACATTGCGTTCGTTCGCATGTTTTTTAATCGCCTTCAAGCGATTTAGGCTTTTTATTGAACAATGCCAAAGGCTTCAAAAGCCATGATGGCAAACCATTGCGTATCATCAAAATAACAACAATGGTAAAAGCACCAACCAATAAGATAGCAATATTTATCCAAATAATCAGACTAAGCGGAAACGGCTCTTCTTCTGGCGCTGGCAGAGTCTGCATTCCTGAATCTTCGCCTTGCTCTGTGAATTCGTCTTTTGTCGAGTTAGCTGCACCTTCAGTTTGCTCGTCTAATTGTGAGGTTCCGGTTTCGTCTTGTTGCTGTTGTTCAGTTTTCGCAAGAAAAGTATATTCAGGAACATCGATAATAAAATCTCGACCGTTTACGGTCTTGCCGTATGCGGTGAGCTTCACTCTGAAAATACCATCTTCGAAAGCCACTATCATGTGCTCTCTGGCTTCATCACTCGGTTCAGTTAGCGAAAAATTTTGTATATCCCCATTGGGAAACCGTATCTTTCCGTCTATTAATAAGCTGTCTATATCAACGAGTTCACGGTTCGCGTCAATCACCAGCTTGTGGTAATTTTCGCCGCCACCGTTTAATTCTTCTTTAACAATAATAGGCGTTGGGAATAACTGCACGACAGGGTCAACCTGCTCCCGTGTAAACATAGGCGTCGTTACCCTAAAAATAGGCTGCCACTCTCCTGCAGCAATAGACAAGTTAAACTGCCCAGTAAATTCACCGTCTAAAGGGCGCTCATCCATTCCCCTGCCATCATCTTCATAACGAGCAATTTCTTCTGTTGGTGCGCCAAAATTATCAAAATTTGGATTGTTTGTACTAACCAGTTCAATCGTCAGTTGTACGATGTCTCTGAACGGGCCGTAATCAATCTGTTCGCCTCCGTTAGATAGACGGGCTGTTTGTTTTAAAATTTCACCAGAAAATATAATAGGAGGGAGTGACTGAGCGTGAAGTTTTATGTCTGACAGCACCATCACACGGCTATCTTTTAAAATTTGTCCTACTGCTTGCCAAGGACCTGGCACCGGATTTTTAATGTGGATCATGTCGTACGTTTCAGAATCGTACCACGCGATGCGTTCACCATCGGCTTGAGACTGAAATATTTTCGACCCGTCTGGACGAACTAATACGATAGGTGAAGACCCGAATTCGCGGAAAAACACCATCGTCACTTCGTTAACATTATGGTCGATGCGGAATCGGTTTCTCAGTAGCTCAATACTATTTTGATAAGCCGAACCTAAGGTTGTTATGGGAGAGGTTTCTTTTACCTCCGAAGACGTTTGCGCAAAAAGCGGTAAAGACAAGGCTACGCTAAGCATTACCATACCGGCGTAAACCCTGCTGATCACTTTATTGTTTTCTCCAAATACATTGTCCACCCGCTTTTTCAACAATATTTAACCTGTTTTCGTGTTCAACTAATTCATCGGCACTGGCTTTTATTATCTTTAGCGGTTTTTTTCTGGGCGCCAATCTAATAATGTCAGCTTCATTTCCCGAGCCACCGTTTAAAGTAGTCATAAGATTTAAATCGGTTTGTCCGCCCGACATCAACAAATAAACGTCAGCTAGAATTTCGGCGTCAAGCAGTGCACCGTGAAGTTCCCTGTGGCTGTTATCAATACCGTAGCGTTTACACAAAGCATCAAGGTTGTTTTTTTGTCCGGGATGCAGCTTTTTCGCAAATGCGAGCGTATCAAACACGTCACATATTTCGTCAGTCACAACGGTTTTTGCACACTGACTCAACGTAAATTCATGATTCATAAAGCCAACATCGAATGGCGCATTATGAATAACGAGCTGGGCGCCTTTGATGAATTGAATAAAGTCATCGGCTACGTCTTCAAACTTAGGTTTATCAGCAAGGTATTCGTTAGTAATACCATGAACGGCTATGGCTTCGTCTTCTACTACGCGCTGAGGATTAATATAGACATGGAAGTGATTTCCGGTCAGACGCCGATTGACCAATTCGACACAGCCAATTTCAATGATACGATGCCCCTCTTTGGGGTCAATTCCTGTTGTTTCTGTGTCTAATACAATTTGGCGCATTAACGGTTCCTTAAGAGCTTGAACAAAGCGTGGTGTTATTTCGTCTAGGGCTAGTATATCATTGGCTAATGCAAAAAAAAGACGTACACATTTATACTGATGGTTCATGTTTGGGCAATCCTGGCCCGGGTGGTTATGGTGCAGTGTTAATATTTAATGAGCACCGAAAAAATCTCTCCGGAGGGTTTGCAATGACCACCAATAACCGCATGGAATTACTTGCTCCGGCAGTGGCGCTTGAGGCACTCACAGAGCCTTGTCACGTTGTCGTAACCACTGACAGCCAATATGTTAAAAATGGAATTAATCAATGGATTTTAAATTGGAAAAAAAACGGTTGGCGTACAAAAGACAAAAAGTCAGTTAAAAATGCCGATTTATGGAAACGCTTAGACACAGCTTGCGCTAAGCATGACGTAACATGGAAATGGGTGAAAGGCCATAGTGGTCAACCGGAAAACGAGTTGTGTGATGAACTGGCGAGGTCCGCTGCTCAAAGTAAGAACCTAGATGTAGACAAAGGCTATACCACTTAAAGTCGCACATTGCTGTACTCGTCGCTAAAAATATTTCGGAACGTTATTTTTGCTTATGCCATCATCAATTATATTGCACCCAACTCGGGAAAAATCAGCCAAACAACGCCATCCTTGGATTTTCTCAAAAGCCGTAGCGCAAGTAAAAGGTCGGATCGGTCGCGGCGATACGGTTGATGTATTGAGTGATGATGGAGAATGGCTGGGGCGAGGCGCGTATTCACCCGATTCTCAAATTCGAGTCAGATTTTGGACTTTTGATAAGAATCAAACCATCGATCACGTATTTTTCCTCAATCGTCTTAAACAGGCCAAAGCCTTGCGTGAGTCATTACAGCTGGACTCAACGGCCTATCGTCTAGTTGCGGGTGAGTCAGATGGTCTTCCCGGTGTGACCATTGACTTGTTTGATCGTGTTGCAGTTGTGCAGTTACTCAGTGCGGGGGCTGACAAACACAGAGAAAAAATTGTCGATGGCATGCAAACGCTTTTTCCAGACGTTGCGATATATGAGCGTAGTGATGTAGCCGTAAGAGAAAAAGAAGGACTTCAGCAGGTAACGGGAGTACTTGCCGGAAATCCCGATGCTTTCAATACAATCACTGAACATGGTTTGACACTCAAAGTAGATATCAAAAAAGGCCATAAAACGGGTTTTTATCTCGACCAACGCGCCTCTCGGTTAATGGCAAAGCGTTTAAGTAAAAATAAAACTGTGCTTAACTGTTTTAGCTACACTTGTACGTTTGCTTGTGCCGCATTAGCAGGCGGTGCGAGCCATGTAACCAATATAGATGTATCTCGGGACGCCTTAGATATTGGCATAGAAAACTTGCTTACTAACGGTTTTTCGCACGCCAATTTTAGTCAACAACAAGATGACGTATTTGAAGCCCTAAGGGCATATCACCAATCGGGTAAACAATTTGACCTTGTGATCCTCGATCCTCCAAAGTTTGTTGACAGTAAAGCAGGGCTGCAACGTGCGGCGAGAGGGTATAAAGACATAAATTTATTTGGCATTCATGCGGTTAAACATGGCGGCCTATTGATGACCTTCACTTGTTCGGGCTTGATGCCGCAGGAGCTCTTCCAAAAAATTGTGGCGGATGCCGCATTAGACGCAAAAAGAAACGTACAGATAATTCACTATTTATCTCAAGATAGCGACCACCCAGTACTTAGTTCTTATCCTCAAGGCCACTATTTAAAAGGCCTTGTTTGTAGAGTCTTCGATTAGACTGGGCGAAGCTTTTGGTTTTACCGCATTTCCGAAATTTCTACGCCTACAATGCAGCTATTGTCAGAAGCCGCTTCACAGCGAACAACTTTAGCTGATGCTGATAATGATGGGATCTGAGAACTGGTTGACTCTATTTGAACAGTGAGCTGAGTGCCCAGTTCGATGGACGGTTCTTCTACTTCCAATGACATACCCGTCGCACTTATATCACGACAGATCGCCTGCAAATTTCGGCTCGACTCAGCGTCATGCACAGTTATTTGACAGGGAGAGTTAACCATCATGCGAAAAAAATTACGCTTATCGTCGTACCCTAACATGCCCACTACTCCGTATTGATTCGTTAATAAAATGATCTACAACACTATAAATAAATATATAGGTGGCATACTGCAAAATGTCAACAAAGAACAAGGTTGGAGATTTATTTAAACACTATTTTCTTCAATGAAATGCATAATCCGTTTCTCCGAAATCGGATACGACGTACCCAATTGCTGCGCAAATAACGAGACGCGTAACTCTTCTGTCATCCATCTTACTTGCTGCTGTAAGCGTTCAAATTGGTTTTCTGCCAACTTACTGTTTACACGGGTGACGACATCATCAATTTTATCAAGAGACATTTGATTTAGCTTATCGCGCTGAGGGTCAATTTTTGCCTTTTCTAAGCGCTTCTCTAAAGCCGTTAAATAGCGGCACCAGTCTTTTAATTTGTTTTTACCGATAAAGGACACAAAGCCCGGAAATACTAAACTGTCTAAATGCGCTTTAATATTGCCAATTGGCTGAATCAGCGTAAGCGGAACATTTCCTTTCATCTGTTTTTGAATCTTGTGCGCCAAAGTCAGCCCCTTTTCAACCTCAAGGGCAATCTCTAGGGTTTCGTCATTGAGCCGACCCCTAACATATTCTTCGACCGCCTTAAACGTGTGCTTGTCGCGCAAGTTGTGACCGCCTTTATCTAAGCCTTTATTTTCATAGCGCTCAACAAGCGCATAAATGGCTGCAATAATGCAGTCGTCGATAAGTGCTTGGATTTTCCCGAAGGGATTGAAATATAGCCCCAATTTAGATTTATTAGGTAGTTTTTCTTGAAGGTATTTTACTGGCGACGGCATGGCCAAGCGAAGTAATGTAACCACACCCTCAACGTGCGCTTTTTTCGCTTGTTCCTCACTATCAAGCAAAACAATATCGACCGAATTGCCCTTCTTTTGCAAAGCCGGAAACGCTTTAACTTCAAACCCACCATGGCGCTGAACAAAGGTTTCGGGTAACGAGTCAAAGTCCCATGAAGTCAGCCCTTTACGTTCTAGTTCCGGTGTAACGGCTTGTTCAAACGTTTGCTGAACTTGACCTCGCATTTTTTGTTGGAGCAAGGTTAGATCGTTTCCAAATGCGAGTTGCTTGGATTGTTCATCTACAATTGAAAAGTGCGTAATCAAATGCTTGGGTAGTGTATCAACTTGCCAATCTTCAAAGGCGATTTTAACGCCTGTCATCCGAAACAATTTTTCTGTCAGAGCGTCAACTAAGGAAATCGGCTTGCCTTGCTTGTTAACCATTTTCATGTCGCTCAGCGCGGCTTCGGCAAATTGAGGGGCGGGCACAAAATTTTTCCGTAAACGTTTGGGTAACGATTTAATTAATGCCGTTACTTTTTCTTGCCGTAGACCGGGTACCGACCAGTCAAACCCATCGCTGCTAAGCTGATTCAAAATAGGCAGAGGAACTTGAATCGTCACGCCATCGTTTTCTGCATTAGGTTCAAACTCATAGTGCACGTGTAAGTGCAAACGGCCTTGCTGCCAAGTTTCGGGAAACGCGTTAGCAACACCTTGTGTTGGGCTTTTTTGGAAGACATCTTGCTCGGTAAACCTTAAGCTGTCTTGCTTCGCACTGTGTTTCCACCATTTTAAAAAACTCGCTTCCGAAACGACATGCTCAGGTAGACGAGATTGATAAAAGGACAGAAGAACATCCTCAGAAACAAGCCAATCGCGTTGCCGTGTTTTTTGTTCAATCGCTTCGGCTTCTGCTAACAACATTTGGTTTTCTTTCAACACGCTAATATTTAACTTCGTGTCACCGTTAACCAATGCATCCCGAATGAAGAGCTCCTGACACAATGCCTTATCAATAGAGGAGTAATTCACTGACCGTTTGGCAACAATAGGGATACCCAATAACATCACCTTTTCGTAAGCCATAACTGCACCGCGCTTTTTAGACCAATGAGGTTCGCTGTAACTCGATTTGGTCATATGCTTGGCAAGAGGCTCCACCCACGCAGGATCGATGCTGGCATTCACTCTTGCAAACAAGCGAGACGTTTCAACTAACTCTGCACTCATTACCCACTTGGGTGGTTTCTTGGCAAGATAAGAAGCGGGAAATAATAAAAACTGACTATTTCTTGCTCCTAGGTAATGGCCCTCTTTATCTTTCATTCCAATATGTGAAAGCAAACCCGCCAGTAAAGACTGGTGAATAGCTTGGAATTTTGCCTCTTCGCTTTGGTCATTATTTGCCCTTACGCCTAGCTGAATATTTGGCAATGACTTTTTAACCTGACTAACGATATCTTGCCATTCACGCATACGCAGGTAATTGACAAAATGTGCTTTGCACCATTTTCTTAACTGATTATTGGTCAGCGCATTTTGTTGCTCTTTAAACGCGCCCCATAACTTTAGTAGTGCTATGAAATCAGACTGCTTGTCAGAAAATTGCTGATGGGCTTCGTCGGCTTTTTGCTTTTTGTCTTGCGGCCTTTCTCGCGGATCTTGAATACTCAAGCCCGAAGCAATGACAATAACCTCGAATAAGGCATTGTTTTTTTCTGATTCAATGATCATTCTGGCGAAGCGAGGATCGACCGGTAGCCGTGAAAGCTGCCTTCCCATTTCGCTCAACGAAACGCGTCCTTGTTTCATTTCTGTTGCTTGTAATTCGTCAAGCAATCTAAACCCATCGCTAATATTGCGGCTGTCTGGCGGTTGAACAAAAGGGAATTGGTTAATATCACCTAACCCAAGTGCCATCATTTGCAATATGACTGATGCTAAGTGGGTTCGAAGGATTTCAGGGTCGGTAAATAAAGGACGCGATTGATAGTCTTGTTCACTATATAAGCGTATGCAGATACCGTTAGATACTCGCCCACAGCGCCCTGCCCTTTGATTGGCAGAGGCTTGAGAAATAGGCTCAATGGGTAAGCGTTGTACTTTCAACCTTGTGCTGTAGCGCGATATTCTTGCCATACCTGGGTCAATCACGTATTTGATTCCTGGTACAGTCAGCGACGTTTCAGCGACATTAGTAGCAAGCACTATACGGCGGCCCGTATGTGATTGAAAAATTTTGTTTTGTTCGCTTGCTGACAGCCGTGCAAACAAGGGCACAATGTCTGTGTGTCGGTATTGTTGTTTTTCCAGCGCGTGCTGAGTGTCGCGAATGTCGCGTTCACCGCTCAGAAAAACTAGAATATCGCCTTTTGGCTCTAACATCAGCTCATCGACAGCAGTAATGATATTGTCTATTTGATCACTTTCATTGTCGTCTGCCTGTTCGTGGTAGCGTATTTCCACGGGATATGTTCGACCACTGACTTCTATAATAGGCGCATCAAAAAAGTGTTGTGAAAATCGTTCTGGGTCAATGGTGGCAGAAGTAATAATTACTTTTAATTCAGGCCGTTTGGGTAAAAGCCGCTTTAAGTATCCAAGCAAGAAATCAATATTGAGGCTACGTTCGTGGGCCTCGTCAATGATGATCGTATCGTAGGCATTCAAGAACCTATCTTGCTGCATTTCTGCTAACAACATGCCATCAGTCATTAACTTTATATAGGTTTGATCACTCACTTGATCGCTAAATCGGATTTTAAAACCCACCTTTTCTCCTAGTGGGGTGTTCAGCTCTTCCGCTATTCTCGATGCGACACTTCTTGCTGCAAGACGCCGTGGCTGTGTATGTGCAATTAAACCTTTAACACCCAAGCCGGCTTCCAAACAGATTTTGGGTAACTGAGTCGTTTTTCCTGAACCCGTTTCACCCGCAATGATCACGACTTGGTTTTCTTTAATTGCATTGAGGATATCGTCTTTGCGTGCGCTTACGGGTAAATCTGGATAAGTGATCGTGGGTAAATGCTGTTTTCTATGGTAAAGCTGCTGAGAGGAGCGCTCTATTTTTGCCAGTAGCACAAGTATCTTTTGCTCTAGTTTTTGCGCATCTTCTTTTGAAAGCTCTTTAGATGTAAAGCTTAGTTTTAAACGCTTCAGTGAAGTCGTGATTTGATGCTTGTCTTTTGCCAAACAAAACGCAATGTGATGTTCAACAAAGCGAGATAAACCTGAAAAATGGCAAGACTTCACCCATGCCTCAGGATCAGCAATAGGTTTAGATTTGTTGACTTCGCTCACGTAACGCTCTCGCAATTAAAAGCTCGAAATGGTAAAAGAAGCTACGCGAGAATACTAGAGGGAGTTTATTTTTACTAAAAACTAACCGTGTTGTTCGTATCCTGAATGTAATTGCATATCTAAGGCTTTTAATACCGATGAACGATCAATTGCACCCACCAAATAACCATCATCATCAACAACAGGGTAAATTTTTGGCTTTTGTTTAGTCATAAGTTGGGCAAGTTCAATGATGGAATCGTAGGGCTTAACACTGAGTACTTCTGTTTTCATGATTTCCGATACTTTGCAGACCCGTTCTCGGTAGTAACTACTTTCGATCATTTGCCGTATGCAATCTTGCTCTGACAAAAAGCCAACGACTTTTTTATCGATACCAAGTACGGGGCCGCCAGTTTGTTTTTTCTCAAGCAGTAGTTCCACAGCCTCTGCAACCGTCATCGTTGCAGACAACGCTACCGGCCGAGCTGTCATGTAATCTTTTATTTGTAATGATTCCATCGCGCATACCCCATTTTTTGATTGGTCTATTTGAATGGTCTATTTAAATATAGCTATCTCTACATTTCCTTCCACATCAATACTGGCGCGATACATACCAGAAGTATTAAATGGCATGGCAATATTTCCTTTATTATCGATAGCAATAACACCGCCACTCCCTCCCGCTTCAACAAGCACTTCGTTCACCACAATATTGGCTGCCTCCTGAATCGGACGTTTTTCGTATTTCACACGCGCACATATATCAGCCGCTACATTGTATCGAATGAAATACTCCCCATGCCCCGTTGCAGACACCGCGCAACTTGAGTTATCAGCAAAGGTACCCGCTCCGATAATCGGTGAATCTCCCACTCTGCCAAACCGCTTTGCGGTCATGCCGCCTGTCGATGTCCCCGCTGCTAGGTTGCCGTAGCTATCTAATACCACCGCGCCTACTGTGCCCATTTTTTCAGCTGCTGTTCGTTTGAGCTCAGGTACAAACGATTGGGCATTAGACTCGACACGTTTACTAATTTGACCTGCCATCTTCTCTTTCACTTTCATCAACGCTTCTTTTCTCTCTAGCGTGTCAAAGAAATCATTATCTACCAACGCCAATCCGATTTTTTCAGCAAACTGTTCTGCTCCCACACCACTTAACATAACGTGTTCGGACTGATTCATCACCGCTGCCGCCGCTTCGATGGGACTTTTGATACGTTTTACGCCAGCGACTGCGCCTGCTTTTCTAGTTTGACCAAGCATAATGGATGCATCTAACTCATGCTCTTCATCAAAGTTGTATACAGCGCCTATTCCTGCATTAAACAGCGGCGACCTTTCTAAAATTTGCAAGGTTTTAATAACTGCCTGCTCTCCGCTCGCTCCCGACTTCAATAATGCGTAACCTGCTTTCACAGCGCGCTCTAACTCTGCTTCATACTGCAACTGTTTTTCTTTAGTCATTGCAGTTTTAGACAAAGTGCCTGCTCCTCCGTGTATCGCGATGGCAACCTGTTGTTCGGCTGAAGCTAAAAAAGAAAGAAAACAAAAAAAGACGCTGATTAAAATTTTACGTGTATTAAACATAATGAACCATTTAGTCGTGTTTCGAATTAGGTGCGAGCCTCTATGAGGCAAACTTAATAAGCAATAGAAAGACGCTGCAAGCATATCCCTATGGCGCTCGGCAAAAAACAGCCAATTACCCAGACTTATTATATAGGTGTATGATATTTAAACTGCATCTGCAAGCACTTTGAAATATACTTTGCTCAGTTCAAGACCAAATGCTTATTTATGAGTCAAACGCCGAGTTTTCTTTTTCACGACTACGAAACCTGGGGAGTGAACCCAAAACAAGATTTCCCTTGTCAATTTGCAGCAATAAGAACTGATATGGCGCTCAATCCAATCGAGCCGCCCATCGATATTATGTCGCAAATTCCCAATGACTACCTACCTCACCCTGCCGCCTGTTTAGTAACGGGGATTACGCCCCAAAAGTCTCTTCGGCAAGGCATGCTAGAGAGCGATTTTGCACAAAAGGTTTTCGCGCACATGAGCGTGCCTAATACCTGCAGTTTGGGTTACAACAGCATGCGTTTCGACGATGAAGTGACGCGATTTTTATTTTATCGTAATTTTCTCGACCCTTATGCCAGAGAATGGCAAAACGGAAATTCTCGTTGGGATTTGATTGATGTTGCTAGAGCCTGCTATGCACTCCGGCCCGATGGCATAAGCTGGCCTTCTAACGAAGAGGGTGCTCCTTCGTTTAAACTCGAGAATCTTACTGCGGCAAACAATATCGAACATTCAGGCGCACATGATGCACTGGCTGACGTAAGAGCAACAATTGCATTCGCTAAACTTATCAAAGAAAAGCAACCTAAACTTTTTGACTACGCACTGTCACTTCGGAATAAACAATTTCTGTGGTCACTCATCAATTTTCAAACACTGACTCCGCTACTGCATATTTCGGCTAAGATCCCCTCATCTCAGGCTTGTTGCACTTGGATTTTACCTATTGCAGCGCACCCGTCTCAAAAAAATGCAGTGATTTGTATTGATTTAAGCAAGCCGGTTGATGTTTTGCTAGATCAATCCATTGAAGAACTTAAACACAAGCTTTACGCAAAAAAAGAAGCGCTTAGTCACGCAGATATGAGACCAGGAATAAAGCTGTTACACTTAAATAAGAGCCCCTTTATTACTTCGGCCAAAGCGCTGTCTGAAGAACGTGCAGAGCAAATTGGTTTGAACAGAAAGCAATGTTTAGACAACTATAAAATGTTATCTAACAACACGCAGTGTTTCTCTAAAATTATTGAGCTATTTAATGACACACCCGAATTTGAAACTCTACCTGTTGAGCAAAGGCTCTACTGTGAAGGATTCATGTCGAATCAAGATCGCGAGGTCTGTCAACGAATACACACGTCGACACCAGAACATTTGGCAAATTTAGGCGAGGCTTTCAGTACAAGTACATTAAAAAGCTTATTTAAACGATATAGAGGAAGAAATTTCCCCTCCACTTTAGCCCATGATGAATTAGTGGAGTGGCAACAGCATCGTCATCAACAGTTAACAGAAGGAAAAACAGGATTAACCATCACTTCCTTTTCAGCAGAAATAGACCGTTTAGTACAACTTCACTCTCGAAATCCTGAAGCAATGCAAATCTTAAAAGCACTTCATCGCTATGTACAAAACCTTTGAAAACGCATGAATTTCCAACTACATTTAGAGAAATCAGACAAATTGTCGATAACCTCTTTACAGCAATCAGTGGTAGATATCTATGAACGGCGTATCGTTTAACTTTGATGAAAATTCACAAAACGTATTGCTCACTTTAGCTCCAAAGCAAATGGAGTCGGAAATAAGCGCTACTGTGGTGCTTGCGGCACTGAAAGAAGCGGGTTTTGATGAAGTGTATTTGTCTCAATCTGCCGTCAAAGCATGTTGCGATAAAGCAAATCATCTTTTCAAGACAAACGATCCCAGCATAGTTACAGAGGAAGTGGGTGAAAGGCGTAATGCTGAAGTGGCGTTTCAGGTTTCTGATGACGAAATGAGCGCTTCGCTTTCGCTTACCGCGCCTTATGGTGGGCATTTCCCTAGTAAAAAAGCGGTACAAACCCTTGCTAAAAAAACGGGTATCGAAAGAGGTATAAGCCACAAACGTATATCGCGCTTGTTGGAGGAGTTAAAAAACGTCGGTCCTGGGGAGGTCGTTGACGGCATTATTGCTAAAGGGCTTCCCGCTAAAGACGGTCGTAGTTCGTATATGAAACCCTTGGTGCCTAATGCCTTAGAGCGTGTTTTAAGTCCGCAGACAGATGAAAACGGAAAAACTGATTTACGTAATTTAGGGGAAGTCATTTGCGTAAAAGCCAATACGCCGGTGGTTAGGCGTATGCCTCCTACAAAAGGCCGTCACGGATATACCGTTACTAACAATAAAATAGATGCTGGCTCTGGTAAATGGCTACCTATAAAAATGGGCGAAGGCACAGTGGCTAGCGAACAAGATGAAAATCTAATTTTAGCAAGCATCTCCGGCATGCCAAAATTTAGAGATCTAACCATGAGCGTTGACGATACCTTTATTTGTAAAGGCGTAAATGTAGGCACCGGTCACGTTAAGTATGATGGCGCTGTTTTGGTGAATGGTGATGTTGCTGAAAAAATGCGCATAGAAGCCACAGGCGATGTGACAATTAATGGTTTTGTTGAATCTGCCTATATTGAAGCAGGTGGCGACATTATTATTACGGAAGGCGCTATGGGAAAAGAGGTCACGGGCAGTGATGACCACACCTGCATTTTAAAATCTTCTGGCAGTATTCACGTTCAACATGGTCAGGGTCTAGATATTCGCTGTACGGGAGACGTTTCAATAGGAAGACAACTGGCGTATAGCAAGCTCGTTTGTGGGGGCAAATTGACGGTAGGGCAAATTGATAATCCAAAAGGAAATTTGTTTGCCTGCGATATTCAACCACAAAACAGTGTTATCGCAGGCACATTAGGCGCGGTTTCGGGTAGTACACTTAGAATCGACTTTAGTGAAGGACTAAATTTATTGAATGAACGGCTCGATAACATGGAAGATTTATTAAAACAACTCAGAGAAAACAATTCTCGGCACAAAGAGAAATTTGACCTTATTGAAAGCAAAAAAATCCCAAAATCATTACTTTCTAAAGTTAACGCAGCTCAGGAAATGTTTCAAAACGAAACCGCCCTACTCCATTGGCTTGAACTTAAAGCAGCCAACGTAAAAGAATCAAAAATCCAATATCAAAAAGACATTAAAATTGTCGCTAATAAAAAACTGTATTCTGGGGTAAGCGTAAAATTAAATAACCGAAGTTGGCGCTCAGAACGCGAATATGATCGCGCAATGGTGATGTACAAAGAGCATGAATGGAGTTACGAACCCCTCGTCAACTGAACACCAGTATATGAATGAGTGTCTAGAATGGCGCAATCTCAAGGGCATTGGTGTTTTGTTTTTTTGCTGACTGAACTGCGACAAAGGTCTTTTCAAGCCACGCAGAAAAATCTTCCTCATTATTAAGAGAGCCTATTCCAATTGCTATCCGAGCATTTTTAAAGCGCTCAATCGACTGTATTTCTACTTCGGTTAGTATTCTTTCGGCTAAAATTTGCGCAGATACTAAGGTGGTTTGTGGGCAAAGTATCATAATTTCATCGTCACTCCACCTAGATGCAGTATCAACATCACGTGTTTTCTGAATGACAATTTCAGCGAGGTGAATAATGAGATCAGAAGGTAACGGTTCGCTATCACTATTAGGTTTGTGCTCAGTATTTGTAAATTTATACAATTGAACCAGAATTAATGTAACGGAAGACCGAAAACGGTTAAACCTCGAAATTTCCTCTTCCACCTTTTGTAGCATGAAATTTCGATTATTCAGCTTGGTCAACTCATCTTGAGTTGTCAGAAATTCTACAGTGCGTTTTTTTTCTAGTAACAAGGCTTGAGTCCTTTCTAACTCCTGCTCTTTTTCTTTCAATGCTACGATAACTTTTTGTCGTTTTACGTTTAACCAGATAGTTAAACTTAGTGCTACCAAAAACAGTAAAAAAGTCACGTACAACCACTCATTGGTAACATTAGCTACCGGCTTGACTCTAAACCAACGTTGATAAATGTCGGCTCTCTTACCTTGTGGTAACACATCAATAGAACCGTCAATGGCTGTCAAAATATCTTGTTTTGATTTAACTACGCCTAAGGCTAGCGCATCGTGTATGTCGGCGTACCCACTGATGCTTACATTATACAAACCTCTATCTTTGATGACCGAATAGGCCCCAAACAAAGAACTGACTATTACATCAGTTTCACCTTTTGAAAGGCTGCGTATTGCTGCTTCTTCATCGTCGAACCATACCACAGAAATTTCTGGATAATGCTCGGTAATATAATCGGCATGGCGGTAGCTTTTTGCTATTCCTAATGTTTTCTCACCCACCGCTGTTAACCCTGGAATACCATCATCTTCCAAACGTGTCAGTAATACGTTGGGAACATCAAAATAAGGCATGGAAAACGATAAAACCTGCTTTAATTCTGTTGTAGAGGCAAGCATAGGAATAACATCACACCTACCTTGGTTTACATACTCTAATGTTTGCTCCCAGGTTTGAGTTTCAACTAATGAGAAAGTAGTCTGAGTATGTTGGGCAAAATGATCTAAAAAATCTTTTGAAATACCTACATGTTTGCCGTCAACAATAGCTTCATAAGGCTTCCAGTTTGGATCGATACAATAGGTTAAATGATGCTTTACAATGTTGTTGTCGGATGCGTGAATATTAAAAACACCAAAACCAGAACTTATAAAAACGAAAAGCGATAAAAATGAAGTATTTGACACAATCACGAGAAAAAAATTTGCGATAGGACGAGTATGGCCGCATCACAGTAAAACATCAATGCAACGACAAAAGTTAAATAAAATGTTGTATTTATTTGTTACAGCATTGTTTATTTTTACGATTAATGTCAGTATTTTAGGTTCATGAATGATAAAAGTTAACACTAGGTTTAACATTCACGTTACATAAAAAATTTGATAGCTAGTAACTCCGGTGTAGTCATCGGTAAAGGAAACTACAAATGAAAGAGAATCCCTCTCGTTATATCAGTAATTTAACTAAAGATACTTATGCATTGATATTAGCAGGAGGGAGAGGCTCTCGCCTTCATGAATTAACAACTTGGCGAGCCAAACCTGCCCTCTATTTTGGCGGTAAATTCAGAATTATTGACTTTCCTTTATCTAACTGTATCAATTCAGGCATTCGTAGAGTCGGTGTTATTACCCAATACAAATCACATTCACTTATTCGCCATCTTGTGCGTGGTTGGGGGCATTTTAAGAAAGAATTAGGTGAATCCATCGAAATTCTACCTGCATCTCAACGATTTTCCGAGAATTGGTACGAAGGCACCGCTGATGCAGTATTCCAAAATATAGATATTATCCGTGAAGAGCTGCCTAAATATGTGATGGTATTGTCTGGAGACCATATATATCGTATGGATTACGGAAATATCATCGCTCACCACGTTGAAACGGGTGCAAAAATGACGGTGAGTTGTATGGCAGTGCCTAAAGAAGAAGCGGCCGGCGCATTTGGGGTGATGAAAGTCGATGAACAGAACCGAATTTTAGGGTTCGAAGAAAAACCAGAAAATCCCTCTTCGTTACCCGGCGATGATAGCTTATGTTTAGCTTCGATGGGCAATTACGTATTCGACACTGACTTTCTGTTTGAAACCTTGGCTCGTGATGCAAGAAATATTGGGTCTGAACGAGACTTTGGAAAAGATATCATTCCCTCCATTATAAAAGACCACCCTGTTTATGCCTATAATTTTCAAACTGACTCTGGGCATGCTCATTATTGGCGCGATGTAGGCACAATAGATTCTTTCTGGGAAGCCAATATGGAGCTAGTTGAGCCGGTACCAGCATTGAACCTTTACGACAACAACTGGCCAATATGGACATACCAAGAACAGTTACCCCCTGCAAAATTTGTGTGGGAGCATCAGGATCGTCGTGGCGAGGCAATAAATTCCGTTGTTTCAGGAGGTTGTATTATTTCAGGCTCTACGCTTAGACGAAGTTTGTGCTTTTCGAATGTACGAGTACATTCGTACGGACTCATCGAAGAAGCGGTTATATTACCCAACGTAGAAATTAAGCGGCATTGTAAGTTACGTAAAGTGATTATAGACAGAGGATGTGTGATTCCAGAAGGCACCGTAATTGGATACAATCACGACGAAGACAGAGCCAGAGGATTTAGGGTATCTGACAAAGGCGTGGTGCTAGTCACGCGTGAAATGCTGGGTCAGCCTCTAAGCGAAGTCGCTCATCACGCTTTCGAATAAGGGAATGTATGCTAATTGATGAATTGTTATCTTTACATTCTGCGGTTCAACTTTCTGACAATGAGTGGGTGTATAAAGATAAGGTTTTTCCGAAAATATGGTCTCAAGGACGCACTGCTTTTGGTGGAGTAACAGCCGGTGTACTATACGCTGCAATGCAAAAGCTAATCAGTAATAAGGATGGACTGCGTGCTTATACAACTAATTTTGTGGGTCCAGTAACCCCAGACGAAGCAGTGCAAATAAACATTGAGGTATTAAGAAGAGGAACAAACGTCACTCAAATTTTGGGTCGTGTCATTCAAAATCAAAAGACTTGCGTACTCTGCCAAGGTGTTTTTGGTGTATCAAGGCCGTCAGAAGTCAAGGTCAATAATAGTGGGACACACCATTTAACTTCGCCAGAATCCGGCCAGCGTCTTCCCAATATACCCAACATTACACCGCATTATTTGAGCAACTTTGAGTTAAGTATTGAACAGGGAAGCATTCCTTTCACTCACAGTTCTACGCACTCTTATGGAGGGTGGATGCGCTACAAAGAAGCGCCCTCACAATTCTCCATAGCGCATCTAATCGCAATTATCGACTCGTGGCCACCCACGGTGTTACAAATGCTGAATAAACCCTCCCCTTCAAGCTCAGTAAGTTGGCATATCGATATGCTTGGCACAGAAGATTGTTTAAAGGGCGCAGACTGGCTCGCCTACGAGGCGCAAACTAAACAAGCAAGCGAAGGTTATGCTCATACAGAGGCAATGGTTTACAACGCAGACAAAAAAGTCATCGCTCTTTCAAGGCAAACCATTGCTGTCTTTGCTTAAGAAATTGCTTAAATAAAATTAATAAGGCATAAATGAGCTAGGGCTAAACAGCGACATCATGCTTATACATTTTAAATTAGTCGTATCTAAAGCGTCTTCAAGGTCATCACTTTCCATATTAAGGCCTTGATACATATTGTCAGTCGTATTATCAAACGCTGTGTATATGTCATTGTTCACGTTATCTAGTGTTAAATAATACGCCAAGCGTAACACGCTCGCGTCATCAGATAAGCTCCGGTCGTCTAGCGTATGAATGCTTGTTAGCGGTTGCCATATTGAAGTAGGCAATCCCCAGTTTTTCATTAATTCGGCTGACAGAGAAGCGTAATCAAAACCCAATACGGCCAGTTGTAGATTTGGAGGCGTCAAGTCCTTACTGATATGTAAGCATTTTCTGGCTAAATCTGGCGTCATCGTTGAAACCACTAGCTCACCAATATTATTCAGTAAACCCGACACAAAAAACCGTTCTGGCTCTCTGTGATTGTTAAAGTCAGCGATATGTTTCGCGAGTAAACCACAGCAAATACTCTGTTCCCAATACTTGTCGATATCAATGACATCATTGCTTGCATCTTTAAACGCAAACGACACGCCGTAGGCCAAAGAAAGATCATAAGTGGCTCGAGTTCCAATGACTTGAATAGCTTTAGTCACGGTATCAATTTTTCTAGGGAAGCGGTACAAAGCGCTATTTGCAATTCTCAGTATATGTGCAGTCAATCCTGAGTCGGTAAGTAAGATTGCACCGACATCATCCATGCTTGCTATCTGGTCGTCCATACATGCCTTAAGCTGTATTACAGAGTCAGGTAATACAAATAGAGTCTCAGCCTTGCTCGCGTATTCATTTATCTTCATGGGTGCATCCTTTTTCAAACCTCAAGGTTTAAATAGACTATAAATGAAGTAAATGCCAGATTTAACTTACCCTTTTTTACAGGAAGCAGAACAAAAAACTTTCATTCATTTTAACTCTATTGATACTGTACCCCCATAACAAACAAGGCTATTTATGTTATGCCTTAGTGCGGATTGATATAGCTTGATATTGGTATTTTTAAAGGAATCTTATGTTGAATTGTTTAGTGATTGGTTGTGTTTGGCCAGAACCCAAATCGTCCGCCGCGGGTGAAAACATGATGACGCTTTTGCAGGGCGCGCTGCAACAAGGATGGAAAGTGACATTCGCAAGCGCTGCACAACCGAGTATTCACGCAGAAAACTTACTAGAACTGGGTATAGAACAAAAAACGATCCTACTTAACAACTCGTCATTCGACCATTTTGTTCAGACTTTAAATCCCGATATGGTTATTTTTGACCGTTTTATGACCGAAGAACAATTCGGTTGGAGAGTGAATAAGATCCTTCCTAACACCTTAAGAGTGCTCAACACAGAGGATTTACACGGGCTAAGAATGCAAACGCAATTGAATTTTCAGGACAAAAAATCAAGTCAGTCTGCTTTCAACGACGTAATACTTCGAGAAGTGTCAGCGATTTTACGCTGCGATCTCACCTTGGTTATCTCTCAAGACGAAATAGACTGGTTAATGAAAAATGCCTCCATAAAACCCTCGCAACTCATTTATTTTCCGCTTTTACCAATTATGGTAGCGTGCTCACAAAACTCGCTTCATTTTAACGACCGACAACACCTTAGTTTTATTGGTAACTTTAAACATGCGCCAAATTGGCATGCCGTGTTGTACCTGCGCAAAATTTGGCCACAAATACGTAAGCAGTTACCCGGCGCTGAATGTCATATTTATGGTGCCTACCCTCCCAAAAAAGCAACTGATTTGCAAAATACTAAACTTGGGTTTCTAGTCAAGGGGTGGATAGATGATGCTAATCACGCATTTTCGAGTTATCGATTAAGTGTGGCACCCTTGCAGTTTGGCGCAGGAATAAAAGGTAAATTAATTCGGGCTATTGCCAACGGCGTGCCCTCAGTGGTGTCATCACTAGCTATACAGGGAATTAGCGATGAACAGTCATGGCCTGGTCTGGTCGCGAAAGACGACAAGGCGTTTGTCAATGCTGTCATTTCTCTATATACAAACGAATCACTGTGGACACACTGTAGTGAAAAAGCATCGCGTCTATACGAACACTTGAATTCAGACACCACATATCACCCAGCATTTTATCAAAAATGTGAATCTTTAATACTTGGCAAGCAACTCAATACTTTTAGAAACCAGCACTTATTGACTCAAGTTTTAAATCATCACACCCTAAAAAGTCACCAGTATATGGCTCAATGGATCGAGGCTAAAAATCGTTTGAAAAATTAAAATCTTGTAATGTTCTTTTTATAATAATCTGAACCTCTATTGATAACTAGCGTATCTCAAAGGGCAGTACGAAACTTAAACTTAATACTATTGGACTTAAAAAATGAACGAACTCCCCTTTAAAAAATTAAAATTATCCGCTGCATTAGGTGTTTCTATTGCACTCCTTTCAGCGTGTGGTAGCGATTCGGTAGTCGATGAAGCCACTGACGAGCCAACACCTCCACCGACGGTCATTCGTGGCGTATTAGATACTGAACTTCCCTCGGCCTCTTTGCCTGCTGGTTCACTGCCTGCTATTGAGTTGCCCTCTGCCTCTTTACCGTCCACTGAATTAGACGAATCTCCTTCTATTTTAAGCCTACGCACGCTTCAAGTAACACTTGAACCCACGCAAGAAGTGGGAAGCGATGTGACTGATGAAGGTTTGCCATTAATGGCCAGCGCTGAAATCACTATTGATGAAATTTCAGGTAATATTAATGCTACGGTCACGGCAACGAATGTTGAAGCGAACGACACGATCACAATGGTTCATATTCACTCTGGTTTTGCCGGTGAAAATGGAGGCGTGTTAGTGGGTTTCGAGCAAAGTGAAACGAATCCAGCTGTTTTTGAACTTTCAAGCAATATTTCTGATTTAGCAGACATTGCAGGTAACGACCTTGCGACGTTCTTAGCCGGCGGTTGGTACATCAATTTACATACTGAACAAAATCCAGCAGGTCATTTACGTGGTCAGGTATTCACCAATGACGTAATGGTTACTCGAACCCAGCTACAAGGCCAACAAGAAAACCCGGCTATTGTAAACGAAGAAGGTATCTCTGGCGTTGGGTACGTTACGGTTGATGCAGTAAACGAATCCATCGTAGCAAATGTGTCTGTAGAAGGTTTTGTTCCTTTCCTTGACGCACCTATCGGCCCTGTTCATTTGCATTCTGCGTTTGCTGGCGAAAATGGTCCTGTTTTCTTACCACTTTTCCCAGTAGGCGATTCTGAAACGGTATTCAGAGGCACTGAAACCGATGCCATTGCTGATATCGATTTTGACCAAATTGCACGAGGCGGTACCTACATCAACGTTCACTCTGCCGCTAATGCAAGCGGTGAAGTAAGGGGACAAATAGCACCGTTAGGTATCAGTGTTGCTCGAACAGAGCTTCAAGGCCAACAAGAGAACCCTGCTATTGTTAACGAAGAAGGTATCTCAGGAGTGGGTTATGTAACGGTAGATGCAGGCAATCAAGCGATTGTTGCTAACGTATCAGTAGAAGGTTTTATCCCTTTCTTAGATGCCCCTATTGGCCCTGTTCATTTACACAATGGCTTTGCAGGTGAAAACGGTGGCGTTTTCTTACCCCTGTTTCCAGTCGGCGATTCTGAAACGGCATTCAGAGGCACAGAAGCTGATGCCATTGATGCAATTGATTTCGATCGAATTGCTCAAGGCGGCACCTACATCAACGTTCATTCTGCGGCAAACCCAGGTGGAGAAGTTCGCGGTCAAGTGGCTATTGGTGATGTAAATGTTGCTCGTACAGAATTGCAAGGCCAGCAAGAAAACCCTGCTGTTATTAACGAAGAAGGGGTTTCTGGCGTGGGGTATGTTACTGTTGACGCGGTAAATGAAACGATTGTTGCCAATGTTTCAGTAGAGGGTTTTGTGCCTTTCTTAGACGTACCTATCGGCCCAGTTCACTTACATAACGGTTTTGCTGGCGAAAATGGCGGTGTATTCTTACCTTTATTCCCAGTAGGTGATTCTGAAACCTCATTTAGCGGTACAGAGGCTGATGCAATCGACACCATTGATTTCGAACGTATTGCACAAGGTGGCACCTACATAAATGTGCACTCTGCTGCAAACGCAGGCGGAGAAGTACGTGGTCAAGTATTGAGAGATAACATTGAAGTTGTGCGTACTGAGCTTCAAACTGAACAAGAAGTACCTGCGGTAACAACCCCTGCTTCTGATTCTGTCGCTGGCGTTGGTTATTTCACTTTCGATAATCAAGACGCCACATTCTCACCCATCGCAAACGTAAGCGTAACGGGTTTTGAAGCAACGGCAGTGCATGTTCATCGTGGGGGCGTTGCAGGTGTTGCTGGGCCTGTTCAAATACCACTTATTGATATAAGCGAAGCAGATGCGCCAGGAACACGCTTTACGGCTTTTGGCGAAGATTCGACGATATTTAGCCTTAACGGATTATTAGCCGGTGCTTACTACTTTAACGCACATTCTGCGCAGAATCCTGCTGGTGAAATCAGAGGTCAAATTCTTGTTGACGAGGTAAGAGCACTTCGTGCAGAGCTGAACACTGCGGGTGTTGTTCCACCAACATCGAACGTTACATCAGCAACGGGTGTTGGCTTTATCACGGTCAACCTAGAGTCTGAGACATTCAATACCAATGTTCAGGTATTTGATTTTGACCCATTACCTAGCTTTGTATCTTTAAATATTGGTGGCGATAACAATACTGTTTTCACTCCACTCAATGATGAAAGCAACGGGTTCTTCTCAGCAACTGGAGAAGTTAATAACCTGAATGGATTGTTAAATGGTGCATATTCATTACAAGCCAACGAAGAAAACACTCAGTAAATAGACGTTAAAAAAATCAAAGCCCCGAAATTTCGGGGCTTTTTTATATGATTTCATAGCAACCGCGTACTTACAATTTACTTCTGTGTAGGCTTAATGAGGTGCGGGTATTCAGTAAAAAAAGACGCTGCAAGCACATCCCTGTGTCGCTTGGCAAAAAACTTCCTGTTTTTTGACGCTTTTTGTACTGAATACCCGCACCTCATTCGCTCTGGAGTCGATTTAAAAAATACGCAGTTGCTATGAAATCTGTATTTAACATTATTGGTAGGATTTCAGTGTATCTATCAGTGCGGAAATACCGTGAACTCGAGTTGGGCTGAGGTATTTTGTTAACCCTAGCTGAGTTAAATAGGCACCAAAATCAAAGCAACAAAATTCGGCCTTTGTCTTTCCTTGTATAGGCTCCACAATTAAATAAATTAAGCCCCGAATGATCTTTCCATCGCTGTGTGCTTTTACTGATACAAGATTATTTTCTAAGGTATATTTTACCCAGACAGGCGACTCGCAACCTTTTAATTGGTATTCAGCCTTTCTTTGCTCAGTGGGTAAAGTAGCTAAATGTTTACCGGATAACATGAGGACTCGAGTCGATTCATCCCACGTTCTTGCTTGATAATAACGACTACCCCACTTAGCTAAGTGCATCGCTGAACTCTTGTGCAGACATCACAACCGCTTCATTCAAAACAGGGCTCGCACCGACCATTATGTGGACATTATTTTTTTGCAAACCCGGCAACCAATGAGTTTTTAATGTATGGAGACTGATCTCGCTAGGATTAGCAGTAAGGTGATAGGTGGCAAGCCATTTTTTTGCCAACACTTCGTGTGACCATAAAGGCAAACACTCCACATTCTTATGAATAGACATTACCCAGCCGTTTTCATTTTCTGCGCCCCACACCGCCAAGGTACTCGGTAAATAATCGAAAAAACTGCTTTGCCTTAATTCTGCATCAAGTGTTACCCACTCGTTTGCTAGCTCTTCGGTTAATGTCAGTGCCATTTACACTCCTCTTGTGCATTTGATACCATTCGCCTATTGTACGTTAAGTTTTGAGTAAACCCATCTTATGAAGGTTGTTTCTTTTAATATAAATGGTATTCGAGCCCGCCTCCATCAACTTCAAGCGCTCATAGACACACATTCCCCTGACATTATCGGATTGCAAGAAATTAAAGTGCATAATGATATGTTTCCAGTTGATGATATAACAGCGATGGGTTATCACGTGTATTTTCACGGACAGAAAGGCCATTACGGGGTTGCTATGCTATGCAAACAACCTGCTGTTGAAGTGCGTTATGGCTATTCTACTGATACCGACGATGCTCAGCGCAGAATGATAACGACTCAGCACCTTCTCGCAAACGGCGAAACCCTTACTGTGATGAATGGCTATTTCCCGCAAGGTGAAAATCGCGACCATGAAGTTAAATTTCCAGCAAAACAGAAGTTTTATGCCGACTTAATGCATCATCTCAATACCTTTCACACACCCGATGATAAGCTTATTGTTATGGGCGATGTGAATATCTCCCCCACCGATTTAGATATTGGTATTGGCGAGCAAAATAGAAAACGCTGGTTAAAAACGGGAAAATGCAGCTTTTTACCTGAAGAGCGCGAATGGTTGCAAACCCTATTGGACTGGGGGTTAGTCGATACTTTTCGATCTCTTTATCCCGATCTTGGCGAGAAGTATAGTTGGTTTGACTATCGTTCAAAAGGCTTTGATGATAACCGCGGATTAAGAATAGACGTCATTTTAGCGACTCCCTCACTAGCGAAACAAGCGACTGAGTCGCAAATTGATTATGTGTTGAGAGGCATTGAAAAACCTTCTGATCACGCCCCAATTTGGACTGAATTTTCAGTATCACAGCAATGACACAGCTACAAATCATTTTCGCTATCGCCTTTGTCGCGGTTGTGGTGTTCGTTATTAAACAGCTGTCATTTAGCGTTTTGGCCAAAGAAAAACACATCCAACACGTTATATTTGGCTCAACTGCAGCGCTTTTTGTACTCTGGCTTTTTCGCACGGGTATTCACGATGGATTATCCGTCCATCTTTTATGGCTTACTGCTTTGGGGTTAACGTTAGGACTACGCTGGGCCATATTCAGTGCTACCGTCGCGTTACTCGGTGTAACCCTTATAGGGCTTGAAAGTTGGTCGATGATTGGTGTTAACGGATTACTTGGTGTGGTATTACCGCTTTGTTTTTCTTATCTCATTTTTACGATCGTATTTCACAAATTACCAAGACACTTATTTGTTTATATTTTTGTTTGCGCCTTTTTCCCAGGCGCTTTAACTATTGCATTTAAAATGATGCTTCTAGCAAGTTACTACAGCCTTGCTGATATTTATTCTTGGCGAGAAGTCTATGACAATTACGTCATTCTTACCCCGTTGATGCTATTTCCTGAGGCCATGCTCAATGGTATGACAATGACACTGCTAACTATCTACAAACCTCAGTGGATTTATACTTTTCACGATAAGTTTTATCTTGACCAATAAACCCTGCTCGCTCCTATTTGAACAGTAAATCCACCACTCCAGACAGCTCGGTTTTTCCCTGTCGAATTTCTTGCTCTGATAATCCCGCCAATTCATGAGGAAAAACTAACCACTCATCGGTTTGTTGCACATAATAGTCGGGAATGATATTTGTTTTATTATTTGCAGGCTTGTACCAAGGTGTAGCAACACGTATATCCTTGGGCGTATTCAGGCGCATGAGTTTACGAACCTGATTAATTAACGCATCGACACTCCTTCCTGAATCAAATACATCATCGACAATCAACAACTTATCATCTGCATTAGCGTTTTCGATTAGATAGTGCAACCCGTGAACGCGTATCTCACGAGATTGCTTATTGATGCCATAATAAGAAGAAGTCCGCACTGCAATATGATCAGCATGGGCTTTTTTAAACTCAAAAAACTCTTGAACGGCGATTCCGATAGGGGCACCGCCGCGCCAAATACCGACAATAAATTGGGGTCTGAACCCATCTTCGTATACTTTCGCAGCAAGGCGAAAAGAATCTTCTAGTAAAGATTGAGCGGTAAGGTAGACTTTGTCCATGAGGTAAAACCCACAAATATTAAAAGATGGCGAGTATAGACAATTTACGCGTGTTTCACTAGAGCCTGTTTATCGCTCATAGATGATTAACTGTTGTGTAAGACTACGGCAGGTTTAATGTTCATTGCACGATAAGCGGGGTATAAACTCGCTGCAATACACATCAGAATTGCCGCAGCAATAACAACCATAATCTGTGTGAAGTCTATCACAAAAGGCACCGATTTGCCGTCAAAAGACAAGGCCAACGAAAAACCCATCAAGTCTAACAAAGGATTGAGAGAATAAATTAATGCAAAACCTAATACCGTACCAAAGAGCGCACCTTTAATTCCATTTAAACCGCCATTGATAAGGAAAATAGCCAAAATCGATTTTGGTGTCATCCCCTGCGTTTGTAAAATGGCAATGTCGGACTGTTTTTCTGTCACCACCATTACCAATGATGAAACCATATTAAATGCGGCTACTGCGATAATCAGAAGGAGCATGGTAAACATCAGGTTTTTTTCCATTTTTACTGCATCAAACAAAGTTCCTTGCTTGCTTCGCCAACTGTATGACTCTAGCCCTTTTTGTTTAAGCCAGTCTTGCACTTCTTGGTATTTAAAGGCATCAAAAAGAAATAGGCGTGTTAACGATGCTTGATCAGTTTTCTGGCGCTGTAGCCGTTTAAGATCTTGCCAATGCATTAAAATAACACTGTCATCAGCTTGTGAACTAAGATCAAAAATTCCAACGACCCTAACTAGTTTCCGACTAGGAATGCGACCAAAAGGCGTGTATAGCGTCTTCCCGGCCAAGGTTACGCGTAACGAGTCACCCACTTCTATTCTCATCTGAGCCGCAAGTGCCCGACCAATTACCACATTAAAAGAACCCGGTGCTAGTTCTAAGGTGCCGAACAGCATGTTTTCACTAAATACTGAATGTGCTTGCATAACATCGGGATCGACTCCCTGAATGTCTAGCGCTTTTAATGATGAGGTAGACTGAACGATGGCCTCAGTTTCCTCATAATTCATTGCCACTTGAATATGCCTATGAATCAAAGGCACCTCCGTGCCCATTGATGGCAAAACAACATGTGGAACAACCCCTAGCACACGCTGCTTAAGTTGAGATTCAAAGCCGTTCATTATCGACACTACAGTAATGAGCGCCATCAACCCAAGCGTAATACCTACTACCGATACCCGATTAATAAACGCGATAAAGCTTGTCGATTGTTTAGCCTTGCTATAGCGAAAAGCGATATAGCTAGGCACTTGCGCGTTCAATGTGATTTGCTCTACTTATTTCCACCGATAAGACGCGAATAATACGGGTAAGCGCTCATCTGAACAAGTGGAACTGCTTAAAGAGTAAATAAAAAATTTCGCGTTAAATGAGAAAAAAAGTGCGATTCAAATTGAATTCAAATAACGCTAACCACTTGATTACTAGCGATTAAACGTAGACGCAAAATTGAAAACTGCCGAACTAGTCTGAAATGTATCATGTGGTTCCTAACCAAAGTATATTTCCATATAAATGCGCTCTTTTCAACTTTGTTTGCATTACAGTAAAGACCGCACTTATGTACACTTTGCATAAAGACTATAAAAAAACTAAGAAGCAGAAGGTACCCTGATTGACAAGGTTAGGACTCGTTCCAGTAAAGCCTCTGACACATACAGTTGTTATTTCTCGCTGGATTCCAGATCCAAATGACGCACCTCCACCAGAATCTGATCCTCCGCCACTGCTTCTACCGCTTCCAGAACTCTGAGTCAAACGATTTCCCTCTTTGTCCATTGCAGTTTCTAAAACAGCTGAAAATGCTAAAGACCTAAATGGACTGATAAAACTAAACGTTAACGTATCGCCGTTTTCGAAACGTATTGTATATTGTAACGGATTGATTCCAATTAAGCCTCTCAAGGCTGTGCGCACACCTAGTCTAAGCGCTCTTAGGCCCTGAATTCTCAGTTCGTCACGTAAGAAATTGCTAATTTCTAGCTCGCGAACAGCTGGACTTTCCTGATACCAATCAAACGATGGAAAATCTGACTGAATAACTGCAACTGACGCTTTCTCGAAAAATTGTGAGGAAGTAAGAACTAGCTCTGGTTCTCCATCGGCAGAAAGAGAAGAGAAAATATCAATTGAGTTGTCATTTGACGAAACTACAGATTTGGTAAAGCTAAACTCTCGAAGCGCAAGATATTCAATAAAGGCATCAGTATCATCGGGGTGATTACTTATTATTTGGAGTATTCTGTATGTCATTCCTTCTTCAGGTTCATATGAACGGGAATAACTAAACGTTGTCAACACCTAGTTGACTTGGTCAGAAACAACAAAAACTTTGTTACTTATGTGGAAACCACCCGTTGCTTCACCAGCAGCCATGGCGACCGACCGAGTCTCACCTATGGAGCAACTGTTGCAAGCTAAATATTCTCGTTCATTTGATGCGTTTGCTAGAAACGCAAGCGATGAAGTCATAAACAGAAGCAATATCAAAGCGAATTGTAAATAAAATTTATTTCTCATTTTTTCCCGCAATAAAGAGTTCTAAAGTTTCCCTCATATTTTTTTCCTCTTTTGTTTCAAAAAATTTATTAATTTGAAATACATCATTTCGGCTTGATAAATTTATGAATACCGCATGTTGCGCGTCTTCTAACCTATCCTGTTCAACCAATTTCTTAATATTTTCCATCTGCTCTAGGGTTAAGTTGAACTCGCTTTTCATCAATGTAGGTTTTTGATTAATTGTGAGAAAAAATCCAAGAATAAAAGAAATTATTGCAGTTATTAGCGAAGTTGTGTTAATTTTTAGCCTTATCATTTGTTTTCATACCGTCGTATTTTATTTTCGACAACTGCTTGTGACGATCTACATATACATTTAAAACAGCTTTACGGTCCGAATCGGTTACAGATGGATGCAGAGTTTCGTTTACCATCAAAAAGTCAACACTTGAGTGGTGATGAGCTTTAATTGATGTTTTGAGCTGAACTACTGTTGCTGTAGATACACCAATAAGAAAAAAGATAGTGATAGCTGAAAAATATTTTAAAAAGCTTATAACTTTGCATTTGACCATAAATTTTTCTCAACTAAACAAATTTCCTATTTTGCAGTAAATATTTTGATAACAAATTCACGAAAATTTTAGACGCTGCCAAAGACATTTATGAACGATTTGCATTACTGAATACAAACCATTTCCTCCTCATTTTAAATTATTCCACCATTACAAACTTTATACTTGTAATTAGGTATTAATTGACAGCTTGTAAAAGCAATATGTAACCAACATAAAAATAGACAACCAATAATTTAAAAAGACCGGTTTAACTAATCTCGTCAAAATGATTCCTAAAATGACTTCGATAAAAGTATAAGTACCAATTCAGCGAGTCAAGACTTTTTTCAAAAAAAATGAAAAAAGTACTTGGTAACCCTTTTACACTCTTTGCCAAATTTATCCTGAGTTAGACTTACGCAGAAAAGCGATATGACACGATCTGTATGGTCCTCTGAGGCCATCTTAAAATGGTTTGATCACCCCCGTTTCCGCACAAACATTCTGCCTTCAACAGCTTCTCAGTCAGATAAAAGCCTAACTTGAGAGAGATAAGCAGTTGTCGCCTTCGTTTAAAAAGGCGCAGCCAAACAAGCGTATCTGAAAACCCACACTATTCCGCTAACAAAAAATGTTAAACATTTTTCTTAACAAATTCTTCAATGGCTTTCATTGCGTCCATTCTATTCTGTGCACTTGTCAAACTATGGTCGCCAAACCTGAGTCCCTTGTAGATAACGTCTTTGTTTGCACTTTTCATCACTTTATACATGCTCTTTGACTGCGATTGAGGGACGATCTTGTCGTATTCCGCATGTAGGAGTAAATTGGGTGCTTGGATAGCCTCGACATAATTAATAGGCGAAATTGCTTCTAAATGGTTCTTATCAAAATTACCATCGGAAATGACGCGGTCCCAATAAGCGACCACCCAGTGGCCCTCTCCAGCATCGTCCTCAATATCAGATAGAATTGCAGGTATGTCTGACACACCATTTACTGAGACCACACAAGTGTATAAGTCTGGCGTAAAAGCAGCGCCAGCCAATGCTTTACCGAAGCGTAATTAGTTTGACCAGAATAAATACCGTCGCCTAGAGTAAGTAATTGATGAAACTTCTTTTTCTTCATATCAACAATGACAACAACGTCATCACCTTTTGATGTGTCTCGATAAGCTACGTAGTCTCCAGTAGGTGAGATTTTATTAGGTAAGTTTCAAAAGGCTTCAATAGATAAAGTTTGAGAGTAGATACCGCTATACAAAGAAAGTAATTGAGACTAAATACCACCCAGTACCTTACACATTTTTGTTTTGATACCGTTCTGCTACTTCGATAACAAGCTGTTTTTTATACCTCCGCTGACGACGCCTTGCTTTTGCAGGAGACGCTCGCCAACTCGACCTTTTGTCTTCTACTAGGTTGTCTATATCATTTGCGTCATCGACACAATAAGCATCTTTTGGCGAAGTGCGTTTTGGCATCAATTTATCTTTTTTTCTGGGCTTAATACTATCCGTTGAAAACAATGATCATGCCAACAGGCCAATGGTTATTGCGTTCGCGAGAGAGCTTAGGCATAACTGTTTTTGTAAGATACCGATATCGCTCAATCAAATGGCCATAATGGTTCATGTAGGATTATACCCGTTCACTGTGGTCACATAAGCGATCAAGATGAGTTGAATGGTATTAATGATTACGGTGAATCGGTGATAGGTGTCGAACTGTTTTTTATTACCTGAATCCGACGCTTTATTGGCTTTCGGCATGAGGATTTGGCGAGAAATTAAAAAACCAAGCGAACAAACGCCTAAAAGCCAAGTAGCAAACGTTGCTTGATTAATGAACGAAAGTAAGCAAGCTATAACGCTTAATACTCCGAAATACAGATAGTAAAAAGGGAAAAAATTGCGGATAAATTTACGCGCTATGCCCATCTCTAGCCTGGTAAATAAAAGTGGGGCAAACAGCAATTGAAACGCCACCATACCTCCAAACATCAGCGCCAAGGCCCCCGTTAATAAATATTGAGTCATTAATTCCTCCTTTACCTAGTTGTTTTACTGTTTAATTCAGAAAAGCGATCTTTGATACGCAGCCAAATAAGCTTTGTAAATCAAAAGAAAAAGCCGCACATGCGTGCGGCTTCCGTGTTAGAACCGGTACATCGACCAGTCAGAGTGATTGTAAAATAAGGATTAGCTAGTTTTACCCTCACCCATAGTCAATCCACCTAAATTCGAAACACTAGACATATGATCACCTCCTTAAGTATTAGCCTGAACCGAAACATCAATGTAACAGGAATCAAAAAAGAGTAAAGACTCGCATTACCCGGCAAATTTTAAAATTGATTGCTCAGTGTAAAGAAAAGTGAGCTATGTTTATTTTCACTTATTATCTATGCCTAATACGTGTAAGCTGTAGTTTGAACAAGTGACTGTAGGTAAACACTAAATAATG
>CAYSDZ010000032.1:0-33683 GCA_964429915.1 uncultured Alteromonas sp. | reverse complement strand
CTTTAAATAGGTATATTCCCTCCCAAAGGTCAATCTCAACCTCCGCGTCTATCTAACCAACATAGGAAAAAAATAGTGAGCTGTATTATTTATCTTCACGGGTTTTTGAGTTCACCCCAATCTGAAAAGGCGCAGTTAACGGTAAGTTACTTTAAGGCGCACTATCCTGAAATAAAATTAGTGGTGCCAGCATTACCTAATACGCCAGACCAACTTCGTCCGGTGATTGAGCGCTTGATAACAGACCATCAGCTTGCTATTGGTGAGGGTGTGAAGGTGATCGGCAGTTCTATGGGAGGGTATTTGGCGAGTTGGCTAGTCGAAACCTGTGGGGGAAAAGCTGTGCTCATTAATCCGGCTGTGACGCCTTTTATTTTACTTCAAGATTATTTAGGCGACCATATCAACCCTTACACCCAAGAGCGTTTTTCACTTCGTCAGCAAGACATGGCGACGATTGCTGAACTCGATACTCCCAATATTCGTGTTGCAAAAGGCTACAAAGTGCTGCTGCAAACGGGGGATAAAACTTTAGATTATCGTCAGGCAGAGAAAAAATATGCAGGTGGCGATGTGGTGATTGAGCAAGGCGGCGATCACAGCTTCCAAGACTATGCCGCGCACCTACCGGCTATTGCAAAATTTTTGCTTGGCTAATGGCACACTGCTACTATCGAAAGATAGGTTCAAAAAGCAAATTAAAAGGCTTGTGTTAATTCCTTATGTCTCAACAGTACAACGCTGAAGCAATTGAAGTTTTAAATGGACTCGATCCGGTTAAACGCCGACCGGGTATGTATACCGATACCACTAGACCCAACCACCTAAGCCAAGAAGTCATCGATAATAGCGTCGACGAAGCACTTGCAGGCCATGCAAAAAATATAAAAGTCGTGCTGTATGAAGACCAGTCGATAGAAGTGACTGACGATGGGCGTGGTATGCCTGTCGATATTCATCCCGAGGAAGGTATTTCAGGGGTAGAATTAATTATGACTAAACTTCATGCAGGGGGGAAGTTTTCGAACAAAAACTATAATTTCTCTGGTGGTTTGCACGGGGTAGGGATTAGTGTAGTTAATGCCTTATCGACGCGTGTTGAGGTGAACATTCGTCGGGATGGTCAAGTTTTTAATATTGCTTTTGCCAATGGCGATAAAGTGTCTGATCTTTCCGTGGTTGATACTTGTGGAAAACGAAATACAGGTACCACAGTGCGTTTTTGGCCCGATCCACAATATTTCGATTCAGCTAAGTTCTCGGTTTCCAAACTGCTACATATTCTTCGTGCAAAAGCGGTGTTGTGTCCGGGGCTGCGTATTCGATTTGACAATAAAAATACCAAGGAGTCGACCGAATGGTATTTTGAAGACGGGATTCGCGACTATTTGCATCAATCAGTCAAAGAGTTCGTTACCTTGCCAGATGATACGCCTTTTGTAGGAAGCTTGTCGGGGAACGAAGAAGCGGCTGATTGGGCGGTAATCTGGTTGCCGGAAGGCGGTGAACTTGTTACTGAAAGTTACGTTAACCTTATTCCAACAGCACAAGGCGGCACGCATGTAAATGGCTTACGCCAAGGTTTGTTGGAATCGATGCGCGAATTTTGTGAGTTCAGAAATTTATTACCGCGTGGTGTAAAGCTTGGCCCAGATGATATTTGGGACCGATGTGCCTATATTCTTTCGACCAAAATGCAAGACCCGCAATTTGCAGGGCAAACCAAAGAACGTTTATCGTCTCGCCAAGCTGCGGTATTTATTTCCGGTGTGGTGAAAGATGCGTTTAGCTTATGGTTGAATCAGCACACAGACGTAGCAGAAGCGCTAGCGGAAATGTGTATAAGTAATGCACAACGACGCATGCGTCAAAATAAAAAGGTCGCACGGAAGAAAATTACCCAAGGCCCTGCTTTACCGGGCAAACTAGCCGATTGTTCTTCACAAGACCTAAGCCGTTCAGAACTTTTTTTGGTTGAAGGTGATTCAGCAGGTGGTTCTGCTAAACAAGCCAGAGATCGCGAGTTTCAAGCTATCATGCCGCTTCGGGGGAAAATTTTAAATAGTTGGGAAGTCGAGTCCTCTCAGGTGCTTGCATCGCAAGAAATTCACGATATTTCGGTTGCCTTGGGTATAGACCCCGACTCAAGCGACTTGTCGGGTTTGCGCTACGGTAAAATTTGTATTCTGGCGGATGCTGATTCCGACGGTCTACACATTGCCACTTTGTTGTGCGCTTTATTCGTAAAGCATTTTAGGGCTTTAGTTGAAGCGGGGCACGTGTACGTTGCAATGCCGCCTTTGTTTCGCATCGATGTAGGTAAAGAAGTGTTTTATGCACTTGATGAGGGCGAGAAGCAAGGCATTTTAGACCGCATTGAGGCAGAGAAAAAACGAGGAAAAGTGAACGTGCAGCGCTTCAAAGGCTTGGGTGAAATGAACCCCTTGCAATTACGCGAAACCACCATGGACCCCAATACCCGGCGTTTAGTCCAACTCACCATTGATGATACTGTGGATATGTTGGAATTAATGGACATGTTGCTTGCCAAAAAACGGGCGAGTGATAGGAAAGAGTGGTTGGAAAGTAAAGGGAATTTGGCTGAGGTGGTTTGAGAAAAGGAATATGATTAGGTAAGAGTTTAATTACGAAAAAGGGACGTACATTGAACCAAAAAACAATATTGGATGAATTAAGATTCTTCGTTGCAAATGAGCAAGAGGCCAATTTTGCCAAACTATATGAAGTGTGGGATAAGCCACTTAGCGCTAAATTAGAAAGCGGCGAGAGCCAAGTATTGGCATCATTGACAATTGAAGGTAATAAGCAGCTAATAGTTAGTCTTGTAGGGAATGACTCTCGTTTTCGTGAGGGCGATATGATTTGCTTGCATAGGGGAGATGCGCGTAATGAGTCTTTTGTGCGACAGGCCACAATCGAGGCAGAAAATGACGGAGAATGGCTGCTCAGAGCAGACTTTGAAAAAAGCGCTGTTGTAGAGTTGAGCGGCCAGTTTTATGCCGACTTGGATGCGATGAATTTAAAGCCTTTTTTTGATACGGCCTTGGATGATATAGCGAGCTCCTCGGCCGGACGAAAAGTTCTTATACCCTTATTAAGTGAGGCATTAGATACGACGGCAATTCATAATGATAACTATGATGACGCCGCTGATATCGCCGAAATAGCAGGCTTGAATGAACAGCAAGTTCACGCGGTAGGTCTGGGTGTAGCCGCACAATACTTGGCCTGTATCCAAGGCCCACCGGGCACAGGCAAAACTAAAGTAATTGGTCTAATTGCTAGGTTGCTGGCAGCCGAGGGGCAGCGTATATTGATCACATCGCACACACACATGGCGATTAACAATGCTTTAAACAAGGTTGCGAAAGAAAAAGTCCCTGTTGCCAAGATCGGTTCTTGTAGCAATTTTAAAGGCTTGGACAAATGTGTGCCTCGCTTTGAAAACGGCAGCGATTGGGAAGCGCGACCTGATGCTGGCTATGTTATTGGTTCAACTCCTTTTGCGACATGCTCCTCTCGTCTAGAAAATTTTTGTTTCGACACAATTATATTTGATGAAGCAAGCCAGATTACTGTACCTCTAGCAATAATGGCAATGCGCAAAGGGAAGAGGTTTGTGTTCGTTGGTGACCATAAACAGTTGCCTCCAGTGGTACTATCTAAATCAGTGTTAGATATCGAGTCGTATTCTATTTTTTCGAAGCTGGTGGTAGGGAATCCTAGTGTGTCGGTTTTGCTTGAGCAAACTTATCGAATGAATCGCTGGTTGAGTGAATGGCCAAGTAAGCAATATTACAATGGATGTTTGAGCTCCGTTGGTGACAACAAACAGCGCAAGCTAGCTTTGCAAAAAAAACCAAAAAAATATTGTCATATTTTGGCAAACGATCACTCTTTCGTATTCGTTCCTAGCCCAGGAATTAACAGTCGAACCCACAGTATAGAAGAAGCTGAATTAGTCGTTGACCTCGTTCAAAGTGCTGTTGATGCTGGGATAGAATCAAATGAAATTGGTATTGTTACTCCGTATCGAAATCATGGAAAGATTATTAGGAATAAGCTCACTAATAGGCTGGGAACGTATACGGCAAAAGCTATCGTTACCGATACTGTGGAGCGAATGCAGGGCCAAGAACGCGAAGTGATCATTATCTCTTTGTGTTCAACTGACTCCCAGTTTATTCAGTCAGTGGCGAGCTTTCTTTTTCAACCTGAGCGTTTAAACGTCGCTATAACCCGACCAATGGTCAAATTGATCCTTATTGGACCACAACTAACAGAGAACTTTCAGGTAGATGAACGCCTCAAGAAAATAAATTTAAATATTGAGGCTTACAAAAGCTTGGTGCAAAGTGCAAAACACTGCATGCTTGATGGGGAAAAGTGTGGCACAAATACTAGACTCGCTTGACCGTCTCGACCACCGTGTAAGGCGCAAATATAAAAACGTCTTCGAACGACTGAATCACGATTACAGAGTTCGTACACCTGTAATTGACGACGAGGCTGTTGCTGACTTAATCATAGAAGGGCCTAGACAATCATGGTTGCTGATTGGTAACCATACTTTGCCACCAGAGCTGAATGCCTTAAATGCATTTCTGTTGCTTAATGAAGCCTTAATATCGCGAGGCTTTTTAAAAGTAAGCTACTTAGCCGTGTGTAAAGAAACAGGGTCACTTTTTTCTGACATTAACTACAGCGAATTCGGAGTGAGTGTTTTTCAAAAAAATGAGTTTTGGGAAATTGGCGATAAATTAATTGAAAAATATTTATGCGCTGTCGATGATAGGAATCACATATGGTTGAAAAGGAATTTAATCTCCGAATCTATTGTGAATACAGCGTGTACTACTCGGAGACAAGCGTTCAGTCGAGACAATACGGCTAAATTAGAAGGCTTTTTCTTAGATTATGATCAAGAATTGGCCACAAAGTATGATATGTGGGGTTCTACAAGTTCAGAGAGTTTCGATGATTCCTTTTCGATTCGTCTTGTAAATGGCGTCGCAGGTTGCGGTAAGACTCTTATTTTGGTTAATCGAGCTATTCTGTATTGCAAAAAGTATCCAAACCGGAAAGTGTTATTACTTATTCACAACAGACCTGTCACGAGTGATATACAGTATAAGTTTAAAAAGTACCTAGGCGGAACGCCTAAAAACTTAACTATTCAAACCTTTCACAAATATGCGCGCTTGCAGCAGGTAAAGCGTACGCCATCAATAAAAATCCTTTTTTCTGATAAGGATAAAAAACCTTTCTGGGATAGAGTATTTGCTATTGGTGCTGCTGCATATTCAAGTTTAACTATTTCGGACACTCAAATTTGTACAGAGATCGAATATATTAACGAATTCCTGATCAAAGACAAAGCTGAGTATTTAGATTACGAGCGTCATGGACGTGGATTTGCTTTGTCAAAATTGCAGCGAGAAAATATTTGGGCTTTGTATGAATTGGCAAGTGTCGAAATGTCATCGCCTACATCAGGATACCTTCCTAGTCTGTATATTCGAAACCTTTGCTTGGCTGGAGAAGGTGAGGTGACGGTCGATATGTATGACCAAATCCTTATTGATGAAGCTCAATTCTTTTTTCCTTCGTGGTTGGAGCTGGTTAAGAAGTCTATTAAAGATGGAGGGCATTTATTCATGTGTGCAGATCCGAATCAAGGTTTCTTAAAAAGCAGGTTGAGTTGGAAAAGTGTTGGTTTAAATGTGCGTGGTAGAACTAAAAAGCTAAGTTATTCCTATCGAACTACCTACGAAATTATGGTTGCTGCCAATGCTTTAATCAGTTATCTAAACGAAGATACCGAAGAGTTTATTCAACCTGATTTACAAAAAATGACTCACGGTCTTAAACCACAAGTGATATATAGCGATACTCCTCAGGATGAAGAGCTGCGTTTTTTGAATGAATTGGAATTGGCGATAAATACGCATGATATTCCACTAGAGCAAATTATCGTTCTGTGCAGCGCATCGGTAAGTCCGTGGAGGCTCAAGGACTTAGTTGAGAAAAGATTAGGTCGGAATACTGTTGTAAATTGCAATGCATCACAAGAGTCCAATAATTTAGGTGAAAAAATCCGCGTAATGAGTATAAATAGTTGCACTGGTATGGAAGCCGGAGTGATATTCGTCTTGGGTGTTGGAGCATTATTGGACGCTGAAAATAACTTAGATTTGAACGAAGAGGAAAAATCAATAGCTCACGAAGAATCAACAAGAAAGCTCTATGTTGCTATGACTCGTGCAGGTCAGAAATTGCTTTTGTTTTCTACAGAAAAGCTGCCGCAGCGGGTAGAAGTACACCTGTCAGTTGCTTAATTTTATAATGGCGTTGAACGAAATGAAAATTGGTTTCTATATTGTGATTTTTGTGGTTACTTTTCTATGCTATTCAACCACTCTTGCCAACCCACACCAATGGTGTAGACTCTTGTCATCGTTTTTCAGCAGTAAAAAAGCATAGTGTGAGAGCTTCAATTTGACGACTTTGTCTAAAACACTCGACCGAAAAAATAGCCCGTATCTGGTTTTTACTTCTGCAGGGAATAAATCGGCATTACCGGGGTGGGTGAAAGGCGATAAACGCTTTGATTTGTTTTGTGTGTACTATGCCTCTGGTCAGGAGCAGGTACTTTCCCCCCTTTGTGATTATTTTGTTAGACACAAAGGCGCTAAATTTCCTAATTTGCTGTGGGTTTATCAGCAATGGCCGGAAATTATTGAGCGTTACGACTACATTTTGGTCATTGATGATGACCTCACACTTAGTGCATCCGACTTCAATCGTCACTTTGAGATGCACAAAAAAGAGCAGCTTTGGCTGTCGCAGTTGGCGTTTCATCGTCGTGGCAAGGTGAATCATAAAATTAATGAAGCGCAGCCTTTCAGTTATATGCGCTATACCAATTTCGTAGAAGTTAATTCACCTTTATTTGATAAAGCGTCACTGCTTCGCTTTTTACAAGAATACGATGCTGAAGTGGTCGGTATTGGTGTGGATTACTGGTACTCAGATAGGCTCTCAAAGCAAGACACTGAGCACAATAAAATAGCAATTTTTGACAATATCCCGTGCTGCAACCCAAGAGACCAAATCGCGAAAGGCGGAGTACGCGAAATCGACACCGCAGTCAGTTTTGAAGAGCGTATGAGAACGTGGGATGTGAAAGCAGCTAAACTGGGTATTGAAAGAAACTATACCAAAAAAGAATATGCCAAAGTTAAACCATCGGGTTTCTTAACAAGTTTAGCACCCAGTGTGAAAATACTGTTTTTCAGTTTTTTGTATCACGCCTACAAGAAACTGACTTTTAGCGCACCTTATCCCTAACCTAAACGAAACAGCGAAGTACTCTATGTCATCTATCATTTCATTGGCGTTTTGTTTAGACGATAATTACGTGGAACAAGTATCGGCGGTGATACGCTCTATTCAAGCGACGAATCAAGCTAATCAATTCGATATTTATCTCGTATTTAACAATCTATCCTCTGCAAGCCAAGCACAATTAAAACAGCTTGAATCTAACAATGTGGCATTGTTTTTTAAGCCCACCGAAATCATTGTTGATGGCGTCGGGCCAAGCAACCACGTATCTAATGCGACGTTTGTTAAGTTTGAAATTATTAAGGTGTTATCGCACCTCGATAAAGTGCTGTATTTAGATGGTGATATTATCGTTTTAAATGATTTGCTGCCGCTTTGGCAAAGTGATGTATCGCAATACTACCTCGGTGGGGTCGAAAACCCTTTTTCCGATCGCAATCAAGCGTTAGGTATGAAACCTGATTCCGTTTATTTCAATGCAGGCATTTTGTTACTGAATCTGAAAAAGCTGCGCGAAACCGACTTTCATGCCAAAGCCCATGCCTATATTCAGGAAAATCCGGGCCTGTTGATTTTTCATGATCAAGATGTATTTAATCATCTAGTCGATGGCAATTACCTTGCACTTAGCGAGCGCTACAACTTTCAAACCTTCTTTATTCGTATGTTTGAGCGTTTTTCCAGCGAAAAGCAAGCACAAGTCAAAGCGTCATATAAGCGCGTTACCATTATGCACTATTCATCGGGTATTAAGCCTTGGTTTTATTTCGACCCTCATCCGAAGGCTAAGTTGTTTCGACAATACTATCGCGCTACCCTAAGGTTAGACCGCTCCGAAAGTGCGATACGCCAAGCTATTCGCTATGTTTTCGTTAAACTTCACTATTTAAAAAATGGATTGTTATGACAGGGCAAGCACCTGATTTTATTGGCATAGGCGCACAGCGTTCTGGCACAAGTTGGATGGCGGTGTGTTTTTGGGCGCATCCAGACGTTTATATGCCGGGTAAAGAATTACAATTTTTCAATAAAAAAGGCGAGATACAGCTCGACGACTATTTTTCAAAATTTGATAGCCCTGAACGAAAACAAGGTGAGTTCACGCCTGATTACTTGTCGGATAAACGCGCTATCGACAGAATTGCTGAGCATTGTCCCAAGGCCAAACTTATTGTCATTTTACGCGAACCGGTGTCTCGCACCTTAAGCTCGTTTAAGCTCTACCGTGAGCGCGGCGAAATATCACCAGACACCACGTTAGAGGCGTTGTTTGAATCGAAGCACGATATCTACCAAAAAAGTTTGTACGGAAAACAACTCGATTATCTATTTTCAAAAATAGACAAAGAACAAGTGTTAGTCTGTTTTTATGATGAAGTCGTTAACAATCCAATAAGGTTGATTCAGCGTGTTTATAGATTTATTGGCGCAGATGCTACCTTCGTGCCGGAAAGTATTAACCGAAATTTTAATGCCTCTTCGGTGGCGTTTGAAAACCCGTCACTCAACACGCTGTTGACTAACGTTCAAAATTACCTGAGTTCGCGACTGTGGGGGCGCAAACTGCTCGCCTTTAAAAAAACCGAAACATTTAGGCAGTTTAAGCAAGGGCTGATCAACAAGAAAAAAGCTAAAACAGAACAAGCCAGTAAGGCCAATGATTATAGTCACTATTTCAAACAAGATCTTGAATTGTTACAAAGTTTAATTCAACAAAAACTGCCTGAAAATTGGATAAAGTAAGCCGAGTACTTTTTTTGGTGAGTACCTAACTCGCTGAGAATGTAGTCAGTGTTTTTAGCATTACGTTAAGTTTTGCAACAAAGTCAGGTAATGCGTGTTGAAACTGCTCATCGCTCAGTGCTTGTAATGCGGCAAAGTCTTCTGATAACTCTTCTACATACGGCAAAAAACGCTTGGCATGGGTGCTAAAGCCCTGATCTTTTCTAAAAATGGCTTGAAATTTACCTTTGTCCTGTTTGTTCAGCGTATCTAACTGCGCGTCAGCATCGATCGCTTTGCGATAAATATCTTTCAGAGTCGCTTGAATATGTTGATGCACATTTTGCATTAAAAAACCTAAAGTTAATCTAGAATCTGTCGATAACGTTTAATGTGGGCGATTTTGCCTGCTTTTAACCCGAGCTACAAGCAATAGAGGTAAATGTATGGCTATAGAATCGGTTGGCGGTGCGAGCGCATCTCTTGAAATTGCTGGTTTGCGACTTGCGCAAGGCCAACAAGAACAAGAAGGGCAGGCTTCATTAGAGCTATTGGAGTCGGCTGGTAATACGGCGGAAACTGCATCAGACATTAGCAGGGGCGGTAATATCGACACCTTTGCTTAGTCTGCTGCTTAGTCTGCGTATCCCTAGGGGTGCATTAACAAGTCGACGGGGGTCTTTCCGGCTTCCCCACCAATTTCTCTTACGAGTTTTGGCACCAGGAATCCGGCTTGACGCTCTACGACTTGTTTCATTATTTCACGCGCTCGTTGGTCGTCTACAAGAAAATGCTGAGCACCCTGAACTTTATCAAGTAAATGAAGATAATATGGCTGAATACCAGCGTCGAATAAGGCTTCGTTGAGTGTTAGCTGCGCATTCAGCGAATCATTCACTTTTGCTAACAACACCGCTTGGTTGAATAACATCACCCCTTGTGCTTTTAATTGTTGGCACTTTTCTTTTAATACCTTATCAATTTCATTGGCGTGATTAATGTGCAGTATCATTACCTTTTGCATATTGATACGCGAAAACCAATCAATGAACGCTTTGTTAATGCGTGACGGCATGACAACCGGTAAACGCGTATGTATGCGTAAACGACGAATTTGTCGCAATGTACTTAATTGTTCAGCTAACCATGCTAGAAAGTCGTCTTTTGCCATAAGTGGGTCGCCACCGGACAAAATCACTTCGTCAATGTGTGGATGCTTAGCAATGTAGTCAATCGCTTCAAGCCACTCTTGTTTACTCACGGCGTTATCTTGGTATGGAAAATGTCGGCGAAAGCAATAGCGACAATTTACCGCGCATCCTCCGCGCACGATCAATAAAACACGGCTTTTGTATTTATGCAGTAAACCTTTGCTCGCGGTATTATGTTCTAAAAGAGGGTCAGCACTGAAGCCAGGCGCGAGGTCGAATTCTTCACTGAGTGGTAACACTTGTTGTAAAAGCGGGTCGTTGCGGTCGCCTTTTTGCATTTTCTGGGCAAAGGCTTTTGGCACTCGCATGGGGAAAAGACGGCGAGCTAACGCGTCTTTTTCATAATCTTCCGGCTCAATGTTGAGATAGGCAAGCAGTTTAAATGGGTCTGTGAAGCTGTTTGCTAACTCTTTTTGCCAGTGAGACTCTACTTGTATTAAATTTTTAGGTATGATTTGCGCCAATTTATTGATTAACCTTTTACTTGAGGCACTATGGCTAACTTTAGCACCAACGAATTTAAAGCCGGATTGAAAATTATGCTTGACGGCGAGCCGTGCAATATTCTTGAAAATGAATATGTTAAACCGGGAAAAGGCCAAGCATTTAACCGCGTTAAAATTCGTAAACTCATTTCAGGTAAAGTGTTAGAAAAAACATTTCGGTCTGGTGAATCAGTAGAAGGTGCTGATGTACTAGACACGGAACTTGCTTATCTTTACACCGATGGTGAATTCTATCACTTTATGAATAATGAAACATTCGAACAAATTGCTGCCGACGAAAAAGCGGTGGGTGATAGCATTAAGTGGTTAGTAGAAAATGACGTTTGTACGATCACTTTGTGGAACGGCACGCCTATTTCTGTGACACCGCCTAACTTTGTTGAATTAGAAATCACGGAAACCGATCCTGGTTTGAAAGGCGACACAGCAGGCACTGGTGGTAAACCTGCTACGCTTAGCACGGGTGCAGTGGTACGTGTTCCTTTATTTGTTCAAACCGGTGAAGTTATCAAGGTGGACACGCGAAATGGAGAATATGCCTCCCGCGCCCAAAAATAGTTGGCAACCCAGTGCTTCAATTGAGCAAATAAAAGCACGCGCGCAATTACTTAAGCAATTGCGCCATTTTTTTGATGAACGCAAGGTGCTTGAAGTAAGCACCCCCGTTTTAGCTGAAGCAGGGGTTACTGACCCTTTTATTGATAACTTCCATCTCGACTATGGCTTTGGCAATACGTCATCATCACACACCTTATATTTACACACCTCTCCAGAATACGCGATGAAGCGTTTGCTAGCAGCAGGATGCGAGCATATTTACCAAATAGGGCCGGTATTTCGTCACGAAGGAAGTGGGCGCTTACACAGTCCTGAATTTACCCTTCTAGAATGGTACAGAACAGGGTTTTCAATGCAAAACCTAATTGATGAAGTCAGCGAGTTACTGCAAACCACCTTACGGGTTCAGCATGTTGAGCAAGTGACCTATCAACAAGTATTCTTGCGTTTTTTGAAGTTTGATCCCTTAGTCGCGAATAAAGAAGAGTTACTAGTAGCGGCGAAGGCGAATAATATTGATTTTTACGGCGACAGCGAATCATTAGATAGAGACGATTTGCTGCAACTCTTATTCAGCGAAGTTATAGAGCCAGAGTTTGCCAAGCAACATCCCGTTATTGTCAGCCATTTTCCTGCGTCACAAGCGGCACTTGCAACGCTGTGTAATGACGACAAGCGCGTTGCGAATCGCTTTGAAGCGTATTACAAGGGGATTGAACTCGCCAACGGATTTCATGAGCTGACCCATGTGAAAGAACAACGACAACGTTTTGAGCAAGACAATCAAAAACGCCTAGCGTTGGGTAAACCACCTATGCCCATTGATGAGCGGTTTCTTAGCGCTTTAGAGGCGGGTTTACCCGATTGTGCTGGCGTGGCAATAGGGGTAGATAGGCTTCAAATGTTGATGACCGGAGCTATGCATATTCGTGATGTTATGGCGTTTTACTGACAGAGTGTTGTTCAATAAATTTCGGTATCAGGTAGGTCTTGTGTCAGAACGAATTTAACAATATAGAGATCGTAAAAAAACACGGCCCTGCTTTTTATTTATTTCGTGTGTTCCTGAATAATAGCCAACATAGTTTCTGCCACGTTAATGTGACTGTAGTTTTGCTGAACGATCGATTTGCTTTGTTGCCGCCGTTTTTCGCGTTCTTCAGGATGGTTTAAAAAATACTGAATTTTATGCACCAGTTCTTCGCCATTTTCATAAGCTTCAAAGCACTGAGTTAATTCTTCGGGTAAACCCGCTACAGAATCTGACAATACAAAACCGCCGCACATACCCACATCAAACACGCGGTTAGATAAAAAGCCTTGTTTGCGCATAGCGGGCCAGTGGTCGTTGAGCACAATACTAGCGTTTGAATAACATTCATGCAGTTGATTGTTATCTAGGTAATTTGCTTTGATATAAGAGGGAGAAATATATTTTTCCCATCCGGAGCCGTAAACACTAATTGGAATATTGTTTTCTACACAAACTTTCACTGCTTCTCGGTATTCACCTCGGGTATTGCCTACAAATACCACTTGACCTTTAAACGGACTATTTTCCTCTATTTTCTCTTCAAATCGATTGCTATTACTAAATTGAGGCACAAATAACGCGTTGATGCCCTTTTCCGTTAATCTATCAACACATTGATGGCTCGCGACCATGACCGCACGAAAACCGTTCAAATAGGCAGGATTAATAATCTCAGGATGAGAAATAACGTAAATATAATGAGGATGATAGCGAGATACCTCACAGCGACTCACTCCACTTACGACAATTGAGCAATACGCAAAATAATTCACTAATGGCATATTCCAGTATTCAAAAGGCACAATAAAGCAACGAACGGACTGATCGCTATGTTGAAAGCCTGCCGCTAAATCTTTCGCTAAATGATAATCTCCCCATAAAAATCGACGCTTATCAGCAGGGTGTGGAGATTTTATAAGAATGCGTTTTGAGCCAACACTAGAGACGAAAAATAGTATAAAGTGCCACAAAAAAAGAAACACGGTTTTATCTACGTAACGCAACATAAACGGTGAATACCCTTCAATAAAAAGTTAAACCTACCACTGTTATTAGTGTGCTAGTGTATAGCAACAATTAGGCTTGTCATAATTTGAGGCAAAATTTGCAAAAGTCTCAAAAAAGGAAATCGCAATGGATGAAATTTTAATTCGTAACATTGGCCAAACAAATAGCGAAAGGTATGGGTTTAAATTAATGCACCTTTGCAGGGTAGAGTAATTGTAGTTTATTACTCTGCATTTGCTGAAATTGGGAAGCGACCGCTTCATATTCTTGCGATTGAAGTGCATTCGCAGCTTTTCTAAACAAAGGAACAGCGCGTTCTCGCTTAATAGGCACAATTTGTTCATAATGCCAGACTGCCGGAGCAATACCGGGCTGTGGCTGTTGAACATAGGGCATTAAAAACTCAATCGCTTTTAGTATGCCGCGCCCATCTGTGGTTTGATATTGCCATAAATCAATATTCAACCACTTGCCTAATTCTGCCAGCTCCGCTAAGCCTTCAAGATTGAGTAACGAATAGTTAAAGCCTTTCGTGCGGCGAAGTTCCATAGGCTGAGCGCCATCTGGTTCAATTTGTAATAATATTCGCTTATGTTTTACGTTTTCGATAATGGTTCGGGCTAAGTCTATTTTACCTAAAATCAATGCTAAGCGCGCCACCCGAGCATCATACATACTACCGTGATTTTGTTTCATTTCTGACTCATAACGGCCATGTTCACTGGTCAATAGCCATTCAAGATAGTTGTTTAGCCATTTATTTAAGGCAGCTTGTTCAGCTTGCGTCCATCCTTGATAGCTTTCTAGCAAAGCGGCGGCATCAGCAGCAAAAATAATCGCTCCTCCTTCGATAATGCCAATAGCACGACCGGGCGTTAAGCCAGGTACCGCTTGCCCGTAATTCATGTTTGGGTTCATTTTGGTATCGCTGTTTAAAAACCATACTCGTAAACATTCGGCGGCTTTTTCAGCGTATTTTTCATCGTCAGAAAAATAATAGGCAAGGGCAAGTGTCTCTACTAAATGGCCGAATTCCGCCATTCGCATTTGATCAGTGTGCAGCGGGTTGCGTGCTTCAGGGTTTATCTTTCCATCGCGAGGCACATAGGGGAGGCCGTCGGGTTTGGTTGGGTCTGGCCAGAGATACGGAGCCGTACTGTAATAATCGTGAACATCGCCACTTATGGCCGTAGAGGTTTTATCGGTCACGGTAGGAGGTTTGGCTTTCAAAGCGTCATTGGCTTCATCAATAAGCGCCAAATACGCAGAATAAACAGCTGTGTCTTTGCTTTTTATCTTGTGCTTAGTTGTGTTCAAACTTGCTTTTTCTGCGCCAAAATAGCGAGGAGTGGCTTGCACAACATTGATACATTGCCAAAAAATTAACGTGATAATTAACCATGTAGTATGACGAAATATGTTCATAAATAAAAATTATGCCTCTTATTCCGGTAGCAAAGGTAAAGAAGTTTGAGTGAATTTTAACCGTATACCGTCTGTGCAGTACAAGCTAAAATAAGGCGTGCCATGTTGATCCTGCTGGATCGCATAAGCCTCTAGTCGAGGACGACCAAATTTGCCGGTTTCTTCATGCACTTTGCTTACGTCATCAGTTTGGTAGGTAGCGTAATGTAAGTGATTAAATTGCTCGTTCGTAGGGACACTATTAACCTCAATTAACTCTAAAAAACTGGTATTGTTATCTGACAGCGTGAGCTTGGACATTTTGTGTAAAGGGTCATGAGGCCAATTGCCCTTAGCATGTTCAAGGAGTCCTAGTTGCTGGGTATAAAACGCAATAGATTTTGTTAGGTTAGTCACCGCAAAACTGGTGCTGATTAAGCGCTCAGCAATTCGCCTAGCGCCTAAATGTTTTCCTGCCACCTGTTTTTGCATGCTATCGGTAGTGTATTCGATGAACTTGATAAGATGATTATCGGGATCGCGAATAGCGGTTGCCAAGGTGCCGTCCATTCCCTGTTTTATTTTTGAAGGCGATAAGCCTTTATCGTGTAAAATGACATGCGTTTCTTCCACGCTATCCACTAACCATGCAATTTCTACAAGTTTGTTATTTTTTGTTTCGCCGGGCGTGAAAATTAACTTTACGAATTGCTGGTCGTTAACCTTAAAGTACCAAGCTTCTCGTTTTTCGCTCACAGCAAAAGAGAATTCATATCCAGTGAAGGCGGTATAAAATGCGCGAGACCGCTCTAGGCTTGAAGTTTGATAAGCAACGTGAGCAATGCCACTCACCTTTATATTTTTCGCAACAGAGGAATTGGGTATGAGGTGAATGGAAATTAATATAAACCAAACAAAGGTTTTGATTATTGCTTTCACAAAAGTCGCATTAAGTTAACCAACCTATGGGTTAGTTTAGGCTTCCTCCTGTACTTTGCAAGGGCTTTACGTTTCCTTTTTGGGTTACCCAAGCCGCAAGCGCAAGATTTGTTTCATTGGTGGGTATGTTAATCTCAGCTTGCCACTTACCGTTGTCCGAATCAAATGTATGGTGTTCCAGAACAATAAAATTTTCTTTCAAGGTGCGACGTCGGTTTTCACCTGCGGGTACGTAAGTCGACAAATTCATGCCTAATACCGCAACATGAAGCGACAATGTTGCAGTGTCAGAGCCTGCGTATGATGCAGTCATCGATGTTTGATTTAAGTCGACTATAAGCTCAGCTGCTTTTGCAAATTGTTGAGGCAAATTGCTGCGCTTGAAAAACCCTGTCCACTCTGAACCGTCAACAAAAAAACCTGGCGTGTACACAGAGCGCGCTAAGCCCTTTTGCTTAAATTCTCGTTGACGAGCGGAGAAATCGGCAGACGAGTAGGGGTCTTTCCATCCTAAATAATCCCAGTAATCGACGTGGAAAACGACAGGCACAATACCTTTCCATAATTCGGGTGAACTCGTCAGCGTATTTAACCATTCTTGTGCAGGTGGGCAACTACTGCATCCTTGAGAGGAATAAAGCTCAACGAGCTGAACTTTCTGAGTACCGCTGGTAAACGTCTTCGCAGTGCTGGACGAACTCATCCATAAATTCAACACGCATAATACAAATAAAGTTAGAAAACTAATGGAGAGGCGCATACGATATACCAATTGGGCCTATAATTAAGCACAGTATGCCCCATACAATTCGGGAATTCGTCTCAAAACAATGGCATTATTTTCACAAAATTATTCAGTGCTCTGTGTTTATGAACAGGTTTGGATCCAGATCCATTGTTCCAACTCAATTCCCAAGTCTTTAGCTGTTTGCGTAAAGTCTTTGCAGTTTGTTTGCTCGGGTGTTTTATCACGCGAGAGTATCCAAGCGTATTTCAACGAGGGCCCAATAACGAGCGCCATGCTGTAGTCAGCATTTAATCGAGCGATATTATAAGAACCATAAAAAGGCCCAAAAAAAGACACCTTCAACGCACCAGTATTAGTATCGTCAATAAAATAGGCTTTCCCCTCTGCTTCTTCCCAGCTGTTCTCTTTGGTATTAAAGCCTCGGTTAATCACTCTCACGCCCCCGTCGTCTCGCATTGTGTACTTTGCGGTTACTTCGCTTAACCCTTTTTCGAATCGATGATCTAAGCGAGCAATTTCATACCACTCTCCAAGATAGCGTTCTAAGACAAATGGCGAAACAGGTTCTACGCCCTCAGGTTTGCCAGTACAGGCAGTTAATACCAGTGCGCACAGCGCATATAAACCGTTTTTCATTATTACCTTGAAGTATTTTAAATAATAAATTGAACGCCGAATCGAGACATTGAGATCATCTCAACCTTGTTCTCTACAATTGCAAATTTATACGTGTTGAATGTTTTGCATACCTTTTTTTACCGTCTATCTTGTATCAGTAAACAAAAAATTACACTCAATTTGTTATCACTCATATCACACAGTAGACCGAACAAGGAACTAAGCAAAAAAGCAAGAAATATCAAATTTACGCCACGCAACGCTGTTGCAATAAGCGTCTTACTTGCACTTACTCACACAAGTGTTGCACAAGAAACCGACCCAAATATTGAGGTTATTCAAGTTACTTCGGTTCGTGGCGCTTTGGAGAATGCTTTATCAGTTAAACGCAGCGCTTCTTCAATTGTTGATCATCTCTCAGCCGAAGATATTGGCCAATTGCCCGCTCTCGATTTAGGCGATGCCTTACAAACCATACCTGGCGTACAGTTAAATGCAGACGGGGGAGACAGAGCAAGTACAATAAACCTGCGTGGTTTACCCTTCGCTTCAACGGGCTTGTCGACGACTGCGCAAGGGGTGAGTAATCCGTTTGGCGCGTTTGAGGCGGCTATTTTTAGAGGCGCTACTGTTATCAAGGCGCCCACTGCTGACCTTCCTGCTGGGGGCATTGGTGGATACATTGATAAAAAATTACCACGTGCGCTCTGGATTCAAGACGAGACAACGTGCAGTTAAACGTAACCGCTCGATATGAAGAGTTACCGGATATTATCGACCCCGAGTTTAGTGTAGGCAGCTTTAACGGTAACGTTGACAGGCAAGTTAACTCGCGAGCGCGGCTAGACTTGCAATTTGGCTATAAGCTCAACAAAAAGCTCCGTTTTAGGTCTTGGCATGCTGTTTGAAGGTCTTTTAACCTTTACTCAAGGCCGATAGGAGTCGCAGTTATGTCCAACGCACTAAAAAGAGACGAAAGTAATGTGTCTAAGCAGCATGCTGAAGATGCCTTTAGTCATCATGAGCCTAAAACTTTGGGCGATAAGCTGGCGCTTTATTTTGTTAAGTTTCTGCGTGTTTTTGCTGATGCGTTTTTTGCTAAACGCTACGGTCACCGAGCGGTTGTATTGGAGACGGTTGCAGCTGTACCTGGAATGGTGTCGGGCGCAATGCTGCATTTGAAAAGTTTACGAAAAATGGAAGACGATCATGGGTGGATAAAAACCTTACTCGACGAAGCAGAAAACGAACGCATGCATTTAATGACCTTCATTGAAATTGCCAAACCCACCCAGTTCGAGAGGCTGCTAGTTATAAGCGCTCAAGGCGTTTTTTACCTTTGGTTTTTACTTCTCTATTTGTGCTCTCCAAAGTCTGCCCATCGAGTAGTGGGTTACTTGGAAGAAGAAGCTGTAGTGAGCTATTCAGAGTATTTGAAAATGATAGAGAAAGGCGATGTTGACAATGTTGACGCACCCGACATCGCTATTGATTATTGGTCTTTACCCGAAGATGCGACATTGGTAGACGTGGTTCGAGTCGTGCGGGCCGACGAAATGATGCACCGTGAGGTTAACCATCTTATTGCCGATAAAATTTCAAATCACAAGCCGGAACTTAAAACGTTTTCCGAAATGAGCGATGATGATGTAAACCGACTTTATAAATATAAAGAACGCGATTTTGTATGAAAAAGCGTGCGGGTAAATTATTCACCATGATGTGAAAAATTTTTATTTTTAGCTAAATTTGGAACAGCACGTTATGCATCCATGTAGGTTTTCCTGCTTAACGCGCTGTTTTATTTTTAACTTCATGTATCGCTATACACTTAGTGCTTGAATTTTCTGTTTTGCTTCGCTGAGAGATTGATCTTTATGGTCAGACATTGCAAGTCCTTCAGCGTAAATCCACTCAACATCGCTCAAGCCAACAAAATTTAAAAAGGTATTCACAAAATCGGTCTGACTATCGCTGGCTTTGCCATAATGAAGTCCACCACGCGAAGAAACAACAAACACTTTTTTATTGGTTAACAAGCCTTCTGGTCCGTGTTCGGTGTACTGAAAGGTTTCTCCAGCCCGAGCTAAATGGTCCATCCATGCTTTAACGCTAGACGGCACTGAAAAATTGTACATCGGCGCAGTTAAAATAATAATGTCGGCTTGTTTAACTTCTGCGATCACTTGGTCAGCTTTTCCGGCCCATTCTCGCTGCTGGGTATCTCTTTCACCCTCTGCAGTGCCAATTGCGTTTACGATCTCTAAGTTTAAGTGAGGCAGAGGGTCAGCGTTTAAATCTCGTTTCACTATATTCACAGGGCCGTCTTGCTTTAGCTTTTCAACAAGGTCATCACTTAATTGTGAGGAATGTCCGTTACTACCAAAAATGCTTGAATCGACACGAAGTATTTGCTTTGTCATAAGATATCTCCAAAAGGGAATGAAAGTGATTTGCTGAAAAGCATAAGCCACCATTCCCAATAAAAATATCGAAAAAATTAGACTAAATAGGTCAAATTTTTTGACCTATTGTGAAAATACCTAAGCAAAGCATTTAAAAAGCGAATCGGTTGGTTACATTAGTAATAGCATCGATATTTTGTTTTTACTCTGGCAGGGTCTATTTTATTCAGAATATCGATAGTGTATGAATCTGGTTTTGGCATCATTAAGAAACACTGCGCGAGTTCGTTGCGATCTTCCTGTTCCGCAAAGGCATAAAGGCGTTCAATGGATTTGTCATACTTATTGACGTCACTTTCGTTATCGGAAAATTTCAGTTTGGCGTAGCTGAAAAAATAAAATAACCTTGCGACGCGCATTTTTTTACTAAAAGAATGGCTTTGCCAATAGGCTTCCTGAGTGAGCGCAGGTAATAAAAACTCAACCGCGCGTTGCAAGCTTGCCCCGTTCTTCGCCTCAAAGTGCCAATAATCCATGTCTAGGGCATCGGCCACTCTAGCACCTATGAAATAGGCCTCAAGATTAAACACCGAGTAGTGAAGGGGGCGTGTGCGTGCAAGCTCATCAGGTTGAGCGCCATTGTCGCGAATTTGTTGGGCCATGCGCGTTTCAAATAACCTTTTGACATAGTGTGTTGCCAACGCTTCTTTGCCAACAAATAATGCGTAACTGGCGACTTGCGCTTCACAATACGTACCGTGGTTATTATGCGCGTTGCATGCTTCTATTCCTATTGGGTCGTTGATTAACCACAGTAAATAATCGTGATACCAACGTTTAAGTGTAAGAATATCCGTATCCTTGAGTGCCTGAGAGCGATTTAATAAAGCGATATCGTCGATCAATCTAACCAACCAACGTGTTTCAATAACACCATAAGGGCGACCCTCACTGAGCCCAGGTACTGCTTGACCAAAACGTAAATTTGGGTTCATTCGTGTTTTCGGGTCGATGAACCATGTTCGAATAAATTCAACCGCTTTTTTAGCGTAATCGTCATCCTGAGTATAGGTATAGGCCATCGCTAACGATGAAATATCGTTGAGCATCGCGTTGAGTTCAGGTTTATCTGTGCCGCCTTTTTTACTTGATGGGTTAGTCTCACCATCGCGCATCACCCATGGTAAACCGGTTGGGGTATCGGAATTTGGCCACCAATAAGGGCCAATACTAATATAGTCGTGTTTGTCGCCACTAGGAGGAATCGCTGTTTTGTTGATAACGCTATAGAGAGGCTTTGACATTGCAAGGTCGGCTTGCTGGAGAACCCTATTAACCACTTCTACGATTACAGGCTCGCCGTCACGATAAAGCGTAAGACTTTGTGCTAACCATGGGGCTTGCATAATCAGAAGTGAGGTGTCAATGGTGCCGGTAAATGGGTAAGTCGAGCGTGTTCCGTCTATTGCAGCAGGCTGGGTGAGTGATTCGGTATGATGACAACTTAGCAAAAGCCCCAAAATGATAACTAGTATTGCCTTTAAGCTTGCTTTTCGACTCACCACAGCTCATATCTCTTTTTTTTAAAAAAGTTAAAATATAGTAAATTTATTGTTGATTCAAGATCGAGTTGCGCTGCCCGAGTAGATAATTACTCCCTCTGTGTTCTAATGATAAGCAATGGCAGCAATAAAATAAAAAACACGAAGTCTAAGGCTCCTCCTCCAGCGTCATTATTTCCCGTCTCAGGTGGTGTTTGAGGCGGTGGTGTTTGAGGGGGAGGGGTAGGTTGTGGAGGCGCTGGAGGTGCCGGTGGTGTATTTGCTTGTTCGTCAGCTAACAGAGTAAAACTCGCGTTGGCTTGTGCGATTGGCGAATCAGGAGAAGACAAACTCAGGTCGATACGCAGGTTCTCGCTGATGGGGGTGTCATTTATTGGAATAGTGATTACGGCACTTGACTGTTGCTCTGCGAAGGTAGCAAAAAATGTGTTATCGACAACGGCAACACCATCTCCCTCTACGGCTAAAACGGCCACCGCTCGAGAAGCTAAGCCCGATTCTCGCGTAATCGTTACTGGCAGATTCCTTCGCGTGTTATTGAATTCGGTTTCCTGCAAAGGAGCAATCGACAGCGCACCGTTATTTCCCTCATTGATAGTGTCATTATCCGCTACTAGAACAGTGCGCCTTGCATTTAGCGTTGTGCCTATAAATAACCGAGCTTGCATCAATTCCGAAGGTTCCTCAAGCTCATCGTCTATGGCTGAAAGCGCAAACTGTTTTTCTGTTTCACCGTCTTCAAATAGGACAAACAGCAAGCTTCGATTCATTTCTTCAGGCAGTACAGCCGGAAAGTCATTATTTTGTTGGTCAGTATCAGCAGGAACTAACTCCAGTTTTACCAATAACTCTCCGTCACTGCCGCCCACTCGATTTAGCCTAACGTTTGCCGGATCAGATTCGTTAGTTATGCTGCGATCAATCGATAACTCAACATTACCCGATGTGCCATTACTGCCATTGTTAATCGTAACAGTGGCCGAAGATTGAGCAACATCGCCACCCAGTGGGAACAGCAAATCGATGCGTGCTGTTTCGGTCGATTCAGGCACGGCATCGCTGACAATTGGAAAAACAACAGAAGCGAGATTTTGATTTGGGTTGAAAGTGATGGTTTGAAAATCATCGAAAAAATCAATATCAGCTTGCGCAGATTCTCCAGAAAGTCTAACCGATACTGTCATACTGCTAGCTAAATTACCCGACCGTGAAAGGTTCACAACCAATTCTCCTTCGGCTTCATTCACGACATAAGCCGCTTGCGTTAACGACACGCTTGAAGTGGGTTCGGGTGCGTTTCTAAAACGCATGACTCTTGGCGCCATGGCGTTAATGTTACGCGCATTATCAGCAGCATTAAGTTCACCACAAAAATCATTGCCTCTTTGGATATCAGGGTTTGAAAATGTTTCAGTGCTTGCGGGGCTCACTGATGAAAACAACACCGTTTGTAGGTTGTTACAGCGAGTAGCGTGATTATCTCGAGTCGATTCAGGATCGTCTTCGATTTCATGGCCGCCACCGAAATTATGACCAATCTCGTGGGCAAAAATCGTTCTTCGCGCTCGTTCACCAAAGTCGAACGACACAGAAAGCGGGCCGTTTAAAAATGCAATCCCTGCAAATTCGGGAGATTCGGTATCAAACCCTACATCGATAAGTGCGTAAAGATCCGCCCCTGCATTTTCGATGATACGGCTTTCAAACGTGCTCTGAGGTCCAAAAAAAGTGTCAAACGTCACATCTTGAAAGGCAGTTTGGATATTGGTGTCGGGGTTAAATTCGCTGTCGCCTCGGTTTTGCGTGTCGGGAATACTCAGAGCAGGTGCAATGGATACCAAATTCAATTGCACACTAATGTCAGAATCTTCGAAAACCTGATTGGTATAGCTTACCATGTCTTCAATACGTCGAATTACCTCATCAATTCCCAAATAAAAGCGATATTGGATTCGATAAAATACGGCTATATCGACTTGCTCTACCACCGTGGTAGGGGCAAGCGGAATGTCTGCATCTATACTTGATATCGCGTCGCGTTGGATCGTATTCATCTTAATGACATCCTTGCCCATGGGTAAAGATGCTGGTGGTTCACGATCATTCTCTTGAGCGCAAATATGTGTTGTGCAGCTTAAAAAAAGCAAAGGTATTGAAGTTAATAGAGCTCGAATCACCATACCGTATCCCAATGAAAAAAGAGTAAAGCCCTGTCTTGGCTCTCTTTGATAACGTATACGGACCGCTTTTTTTCTTTTTTTGTTTCTGTTTATTTACGTGACTTCTGTTTTAGCCAAAATTCACCGAGTGGACGCGTTGAAAACCTTGGCTATACTTTGAACATCCGAAGCATTATTTTTTGTCGTAAAATTATGGATGAGTCTTATTACGCCTCTCACCTCAGTGCTATAAACGATGCAAGTAAATCCGTCTCTGCCATGCTTGCAAGCGATATTTTAAACACACGTGGGGCGGTGGTCGCTAAAAAAAATACCGTTATTGATACGCGAGTAGTAAGGTCGATTGCTAAGCACAAGCTTGCGAAGCCATTAGATCGCGACATTTTACTCGACAACGGATTGAACGAGCGCAAACTGTTAACGCTTGCAGAGAAAACGTGTCAACGTGTGTGTTTAGATAAGTTCAAGAATGATAAAGCCCTCAAAGAAGACTTTACTCGTGCAATTAAAGAGTTCTGTGTTTCATCATTGGCGATGCAAAAATTAACAGTGATGTTTTTTCGCTTTTCAGATACGTTTCACGCTGATTTACTCGTCGCTTTACTCAGTTTGGGTATAAGTCGTGAATTAGGCTTAGATGAAGAACAGAAAAATAATATTGTCAGTGCTGTTTTGTTATCAAATGCAGGGATATTGCACCTACCGCAACAGCTATCTCCCGAACGTGAATTTTATTCGTTGAGTGATATTCAACTCCTTAAAGCCTACATAGCCATTGCCAAAAATATTGCCGATTTAATTCCTCATTCATCAAAACAGATAGGAAAGATTATACTTGACCACAAAGAGCGAGCTGATGGCTTTGGATATCCTAAAGGCAAAACAGTTGATAAATTAGGTATTGAAAGTCAAGTTATTGCGATGGCGAACGATGTGGTAGAAGCCTATGAACGCTTGGTGACCAAGAAAACCCATAGTTGGAATGGCGTAGTTGACGCGATACGCGTACCTAATTCAGCGCATGCGCCTGAACTCAGGAATGCGGCTTTACGTTTCTTGATGAAAATAAACGTGCCCAAAAAAATGCAGTATACGCCTGAGGAAATCCCCTTAGTCGTCAATCGACTTAAAGTGAAACATTCACGATTGAATGAGTGGTTTAAATTTATACAAGAGTTGTTGGAGTTGCATAAAGTAGAGTTAAAAGAAAACACCGATTTTAAGCCATTTACATTGCTCTACACTCTCGATAATACCATGGTAGTCTCTGGACTAATTAGTGAACATCAATTGTCTTGGTTAAATTCATTGAAGCCCCCTTTTGAAGAAGATGAGTGTATTGATATCGCTCAGCACGAGCTTAAACTTGGCGAAATTGAAAAACAATGTTGGTTTGTAATGAAAAAATTAACGGATATGCGTGAAGAGTTTTCGCGGCGTTTTGACAGTTCAGAACTTACCGATCACTACTTTACGGAATTAATGGAAGTTCTGAACGCTGAGTAGGGTTAATTGGGTGGCAAAAGCACCACTTTTTCCAAAATTAGTTTTTCAACAGGCGCATTGGGTAAACGCAGTAAGGGTAGGTATTCAGTTTCAACTGCGCCCATTATGTCGATAACTTCTTGCCCCTCTACCACCATACCAAAAACAGTGTAGCCCCAATTCCTGCCGGGGTTTAGGCTCTCGTTATCAGCGACGTTAAAATAGAACTGGCGGTTGGCTGTATGAGGGTCGGCTTGTCGTGCCATTGCGATAGTGTAAGCATCGTTTTTTAAGCCGTTGCCAGATTCGTTAAAAATATCACCTAAATCTGGTTTAGACTCATAATCAACACTGTATCCTCCGCCTTGTACCACAAAATTAGGTACAACTCTATGAAATACCGTGTTTTCGTACATGCGTTTGTCTACATAACGTAGAAAGTTATTCACCGTTATAGGGGCTTTGTAACGGTCAAGTTCCACAACAATCATGCCTTTATTGGTGTGCATTTCTACTTTAGGGAATAATGAGTCCGGTTGGATCTCAGAACCGTCGGTTTTTTTTGCAGCGTGAACGCTGCTGCAACAAGCGATTAGGCAAATAAGCATAATAAAATATAAATGTTTAATCGACATATAATGATCTCTATCGTTTTACGGCTTCTAAAATAACGAATTTACGATTACTTGCAAGTACCTTCGTTCCACCAAATACGCGTTTTAGCTTATCGTGATACGCTAGGTGCCGGTTGCCAACGACCCATAATTTTCCGCCGACTTTTAAACAAGTCTTTGCGTCATTAAACATTTGCCAAGCAATGTGGTCGGTTAAGGTATTTTGCTGATGAAAAGGCGGATTACACAGCACGCGATCAAATTTAGTACGATCACTTAATGGCTTGTTTTGCTTAAATGAGTCTAAACAGTTATCCACTACAAACGCAGCCTTGGCTTGTTTTTCAGGTGCATTTAACGCGACTGAACGCTTAGCGGATTCAACTGCCATGTAAGATTCGTCAACAAAAGTCACGCTTGCGTTTTCTGATTGCATTAGGCTAGCTAAGCCTAATACACCGTTGCCGCAGCCCAAGTCCAATAGCTGTTCATTATGAAAGGGGGGAAGGTTGTCGAGCATAAATCGAGCCCCGATATCCAATTGCTTGGAGGCAAATACATTCGCCAAGTTACACATCTCAATGGTTTGCTTGGCGAAATCCTTGTCTACTTGCCAGCGATGTTCTTCAAACCTATTTACCTTTTTTGTTAGGCAGCTTGGGTCGGGGGAGCAATAAATCAGTCGTGCTTTTTTTACCGCTAATGATGTTCTTGTTTTACCAAGGTATGTTTCAAATAAAGACAGTACCGAAGAAGTTACCGCTTTTACTTTACCCAATGCAATGATGTTTGTTTGCGGTGTCACCACGTGCTGCAGTTGTGTCAAGGTATGCTGTAAAAACGGGTTGTTTTTTGGAAGACGCAATAAAACAGTATCGAATGTGCCACTTAGCCTTTCAATACTAGTGCGAGTGGTAAACACTGCATTTAGTTTATTCAACGACAAGTTATCGCGTAACGCACAGTGGCTAATATATGAATCTGATTGCCATATGCTGTGTTCATTTAAGTAGTGGCAAAGAACACATCCTAGCGCCCCAAATTCATCATTCAAAATCAATGTATTGCCCAGTACTTCCTTGTTGTTGAATACTTCATTGAGCACAAGTTCATCTTCTGATCCCCAAGCCTGTAGGTTTGCTCGTTTTGAGGATGCAGGGAACCGGTGTAAGGTGGTGTTATTAGGTCCAATAGACAGTGTCGTGTTCATGTATGAGATAGTTTGGCTATAATCACGTGAAATTACTAAATAGAGTGCTAGAATACCATCAATTCCGAACAATATTCCTGCTTTCCGCTTCCTTTGGGTATTGCTCCCATCCAATATAAATTAAGGTCTGCACAAGATGAAAACAAAAAACAGCACAACCCGTTCCCTGATGATTTCCACGATAAAACATGCCAAGAGCATATTTATCGTCCTGTCTCTATTTAGTTCAACATTATGGGCATCACCTATGATAAATGGCCTACGTGACCATGACGGGCGCCACGTGATCCCACGAGGATTCGTGGTGGTGACGAGCTACGGTGGGGCAGACATCGATTTCGATGCAGAGGACTATCACCGTATGGTTCGACTCGGTGCTAATTCGCAGGTGATCCGGCTCGAACTTGGGAAGCTCAGCACGTTTGAAGGCAATACGGTCGATGCTAATTATCTTAACAGACTCGACGCACTCGTAAATCACGGGAAGCAAGCGGGTATGATGACGGTATTTAAAATGACCAATTACGGCCTTAAATCGTTCTCTTGGGAAGGTTTTTGGGCTAACGAAAACAATGAACAAGAGATTTATCTTGAGGCGTGGAAGGTGCTGTGGGAACGATACAAGGATGAATCGTCAGTCTTCGGGTACGACCTTCTGAATGAGCCGCGCAAGTTGACTATGGACATCACTTATCAGGATTTGGTGAAGAAACATCTTATTCCGTATTACCAGCACCTTATTGACGAGCATAACAGCATTAGCCCTCATAAAATGTGTCTTGTGCAAAGCATTTTTCAAAACAAAGGCCATAAAACCGATGGTATTCAATACACTGAAATCAAGTATCCCATTGATCGTGATAACGTCATTTTCGCACCTCATATTTATCAGAAAAATATGGGTTATATTACTCCAGAGTTAGAGCGTTTTCAGAAGGAAGGGGCGCTTCTTGAGGCTCCTGTGTTCGTAGGGGAGTGGGGCTATCCCACCTTTAAAAATGGCACCGACGACTCGGTTTTTGGAGAAATTGGGCAATTGAAGTATATGGAATTTTATATACACACCGCCCAAGAGATGGACCGCCTTGGTATTGGGGCAATCAAAGCGTGGTTTCTCGGGTCGAAGCGGTACGGTAATTTTCTCCCTCATGGACCGTCTACTTGGGCCATCTTTACTGACAATGCGTTTAACGGATTCGCTGAACGCAAATATATTACTGATGTCATCGCACGCCCTTTTCCTCAATCTATAGCCGGAGATATCGATTCATTTCTATTTGATTTTGCTACCCGTACGTTGACAACAAAAATCACTACCGACAATAGCAAAGGAAGCTCACGCATCTTCATCGGGGCAAACCGCCACTACCCTGACGGTTTCACTCTTTCGATTGACGACAAGCTGATTCTTTCTCGCAATCCTTTGCGAGGAGCAGGTCTAGAAATTATAAAGAGTGGAGTACATGGTTCCGCTGACGATGTGATATGGGACGAATCAAGGCAACAACTCATCATCAAAAAGTGGCCGCAGGATCATCAGGATATTATCTTGAAAATATCACCCGGCACTCGGTAGGGGTTTTACATTGGGTTCGAAGCACTTTCTCCATCAACAAATGGTACCTAAAGGTGTCAAATAAACAATAGGGAAATGGTAAATGATGAGTAAAGTAATTAGCCCTGAAGTAGAACATAACTATATGCTACACAACGGTAAACTCTCGATAGCGCTTGGATTGTGTTTGTCTATAGTTTCGCTCGATGAAGTATTTTTATTGTCCGAAAAAGCAACTGTGATCTCAGGTAGCTTCTTCGCAGTTGCTGTTATCAGCGTATTTGCGACTGGCTATTTCTTAATTAAATCTAGTAGGTTTGCTGGCCTATCGCTATACAAAAATATTTGGACAAGTACATACAATGATGAATTTCTAAATACTGTGAATTTAGTGGCGCACAAATTGACTGCGATGAGTCTTACTGCTGCTGCGCTCGCTGCAATGGTATTCGGTAATTATTTTGCAGAAATAATCACAATCAAAACCTTTGGCAAAGGAATGCTGGCATTGTCATTTTTATCCTACGGCTTTGTAACTTTCCTTAAATTAAATCAATATGATGAGGATTAATGCCATGGTCGATGGGCTAAAAAATGTCATTGCTCTTAAACGAGCAGAAAAAGGCATGTCTCAACAAGCTTTGGCCACTGCAATAGGTGTTTCTAGAAAAACCATAAGTACGATAGAAACGGGACGATTTACGCCGTCGGTAATCATTGCATTAAACTTAGCCGCCTTCTTTGAGGTAAAAGTAGAGGAAATATTTGAGGTAACTCCTGTCTCTGAAAAGAAGACGTTAATTTAAAGTATGGGATTGCCCTGTGAGATAGACTTTAAAAATAACCAATGGCAATATTTATTACACCGAATTGGGTATAATTGGAGAGTCAACTTTATACGGCAACTTTCAATATGATGAACGTAAAAACCTTTATAACTGATACGCTTAATGCAGCGTTAGAACCCGATTATTTGATGGTTGAAGATGAAAGCCATCAACACAATGTACCTGAGGGAGCGCAAAGTCATTTTAAAGTGACAATAGTCAGCGCTGCTTTTGAAGGAAAACGACTTATTCAACGCCAGCGTATGGTCAATGGCTTACTGTCTGAAGCACTTCAAGGTCCGGTTCATGCTTTAGCCCAACATACTTTTACCTTAGAAGAGTGGCAAAAAAGGCAAGGAAATGTGGCGGCTTCGCCTAATTGTATGGGCGGCGAAAAATAAAGAAATGTAGGATTTCTACTAGCATTACGACAGCTAGCCTTACCATAGCCAAATCACAATGAGATATAAGGGTAGAGAAAGCGTGGTGGTAACAGCCACAGCGTCAGCAGCAAGTGCACTGTCGCCACCTAATTGCTGCGCGGCAGGAAAACTAGCCGTAGCGGTGGGAGCCATAGACATGATCACAATCACGGTTAATGCGTCTCCCGTGACGCCCAAACACCATGCCAGCGTAACAGCCACCAAGGGATAAACAAACGCTTTACCCATCACGACAAAAAGCAGTGGTTTAAGACGCATAGAAAACGCCTTGAACACCAAACTTGCACCAATACAGATAAGCGCTAGAGGAAGAGTGATTTGACCGATAAGTTCGCAGGTTGTGGAAATTAATGAGGGGGGTGGCACAGAAAAAATAGAAAAGGGTAAGGCGATGGATATGGCGATAATTAACGGGCTTTTGATGACTTTAAAAAGTATGTCTTTGGGACTTTTATCCGCACCCGAAAATTTAACCAGTACCCATACTGATAATACGTTAAAAATGGGTACCATGATGCCTAAGAAAACACTAGCTAAAGCTAAACCACTATCTCCTAATAAGTTGGCACAAAGGGCCAAACCAATAATGCCCATATTCGCTCGAAAACTTGCTTGTACAATAACGCCACGTTGCATTATTGGAAACTTACATGCAGTTACCGCCATCAAGAAAAGCAGAAATGCAATGCAAGTGCTGATTAATCCAGTTAGAAATACACTGCCATCGAATAAAGCAGCCATGTCGGCTTGACTGACAGATGAAAATAACAAGCAAGGTAGAAAAAAGCGGTATGCGAGTTTATTTGCGGCGCTGACGAATGAGCTATCGATTAGCTTAAAGTGAAATAAACCTTTACCGATTGCAAGCAACAAAATGATGGGGCTGACGACATTGAAAGCAAGGCTAAGTGATTGCATGTTTTTGCGTAAATTTCGCGCAAATTTCGCGTGAATTCACCCCAGCTAAGGCTGGGGTAATCAATAAAAAAGTTTAAGGTTGGGTACTTAACCAGACAATTAAATCTACCATTTCATCGGGTTTCATATTACGTGTGAACGTGGCTTGATATTTTCCATTCACAATAAAATTAGGCACGCCCGTTAAATGTTGACGGTAATTGGCGATATTGTTGTTATTAGATTTTACCAACCGATTGACACCGAAACTACCAGCAAGTTTATCGAATTCAGCAGGGTCGACATCGTTAACAACAAAAATATTTTTAAGATCTTGCAAGCCTGTGATCACGCCTCTTTGACGATGAATATAATCAAAAATGGCTTTATTCAGTTGGTCGCCTTGGTTTAACGCTTGACCAATCATCATGGCTTTAGTGGCTTCGTCTTGCACCTCTGGACCTGTGAAACCCATAAAATTCACGTGTACTTTTGTGAACTTCACGTTGTCTGATTTTTTTTGCTTAATCTGTTCAATCAGCGGCTCAAAACTGTAACAGTGAGGACACCAGAACGAAAAGTATTCACGAATTTCAGGTGTTTTGGTGGCAGGTTTGTCTAATACTATAAAGTGCTCTCCCTCTTTCCATACTTCTTGAGCGCAGGCTTGAAGGGGTAAAATAAGCGTTAAAAATACTAACAGCGCAAATTTTTTCATTGTTTTTTCCGTTTTATTCCAAAGATTTTTATACACTACGTATTACATATCTTACTAGCATATTTATTAAGAGTAACACAGTTAATGTTTTGCTGTATCGCTTGATATCGCAGCTAACTGCTGCTTTGTCCGACACCATAAAGTGTTCTAAATGAATAGAGCCTGACTAAAGTGTAAGTGTAGGTTCGTCCAAGGCGGCAAGTTGTTCTTTTAATGCAAGAATTTGGTTTTCCCAATACTTATCTTGACCAAACCAAGGAAAAGCACGAGGGAATGCTGGGTCTTGCCACCGCTTGGCTAACCAGCCCATATGGTGAATCATTCGCATGGCGCGTAAGGGCTCGATCAGTGCGAGTTCTTTTTTATCAAAATCATTAAACTCTTCATAGGCTTCAAGCATAGTATCAAGCTGCAATAATTTTTGATTACGCTCACCACTTAGCATCATCCAAATATCCTGAATTGCAGGCCCACTTTTCGCATCGTCGAGGTCAACGAAAGTGGGACCATCGCGCCATAGAATATTGCCTGGGTGGCAGTCTCCGTGAAGTCTTATGTTGATATTTTCCACTGCTTTAAAGCGTGCCTCTGAAAGCTGTAAAACAGGGCGAAAGATTGCCCAAAAAGAAGTGGTAAGGGAATCCGGTATTAATGCACACTGTTCCAGTATGTTAGCTGGGGCGTGAAGTAAGGTTTGAGTATCTAAGGTTTGGCGATGCATGAATGAAGCCGAACTTGCTACTTTATGGATTCGACCAATAAATCGACCCATCCATTCAAGATGGTCGAGATTATCTAATTCAAATTGCCGTCCTCCCACCGAGTCAAACAATGCAAATCGATAGCCTTGCCAGTGGTGCAAAGATGCACGGTTTATTGTCAAAGGTGCAGAAATAGGAATGTCTGCTGTAACTAGTTCAACTGAAAAATCATGTTCTTCTTGTATCGCCTCATCGCTCCAACGGGCAGGCCGATAGAACTTTACGACAAAGCGTTTATTGTCTTCACTGACAAATTGATACACGCGATTTTCATAACTATTTAAGGCGAGTAAGCCCGAAGAGGCGAAAATACCAATGCTCTCTAGCGCATCTAAAATGGTATCTGGTGTCAGCCCTGAAAAAGTAAAATCTGAAGTCATTATTTATACAAAAACCGAGTGGGTTCAGCGATGCTAAGTGAATAATTTTCGTCATCGACGCTTACCCGAATGAAAATTTCAGTCACACGTTCACTGATGTTATAAGGATTGGTCGCAATAGAGATAGGTACATTGAGTACTTCACCGTCTTTCACTATAACTTTATTACTACCAATAAGTGTGTAATCACGTAGGCCTTCTACATCTATATTATAGGTAAATGTTTGTTGCGATTTGTTCATTATCTTTAGGGTATACACATTTTCTACTAAGCCATCACCGGTCTCTCGATAGAGGGTATTCCTGTCTCGAATAATATCTACTTCTAATGGCTTGCGATAGACAATATCAGCGACTAACGCACCTACCATAATGAGTAACACACTCAAGTAACCAAGCAGCTTAGGACGGAAAAGTTTGATCTTTTGACCTTTTAGTTGAGTTTCAGAAGTGAAGCTGATTAAGCCTTTGGGATAGCGCATGTTGTCCATTACGCCGTTACAGGCATCCACACAGGCTCCGCAGTTTATGCACTCGTATTGTAAACCGTCGCGTATATCAATGCCTGTTGGGCATACTTGTACGCATAACTTGCAATCGACGCAGTCGCCGAGGTCTTTATTTGCTAACTGATCGTGAGAGATTTTTCGCGATCTTGGCCCGCGTTTTTCACCTCGAATTGGGTCATAGGCCACGATATAAGTGTCTTTATCAAACATAACTGACTGAAATCGTGCATACGGGCAAATATGAGTGCACATGATTTCTCGCATCCAGCCTGCATTGGCATAAGTGCAGGCAGCAAAGAATAACACCCAAAAGCTGATCCAAAATCCAGTGTTAAATGTGAAAAAATCGATAAATAAATCAGCGACAGGCGTAAAATATCCAACAAAGGTCAAAGCAGTGACTAAAGACACTGCAATCCAGCAAGCATGTTTGAGCGTTTTTCGTAGTACTTTATCGACATCGAGCTTGCGTTTATCTAGCTGAATGCGTTTATTTCGACTGCCCTCTATTTTTTCTTCAAACCAGATAAACAAAAATGTCCATGTGGTTTGAGGACACATAAATCCGCACCAGACTCGTCCGGCAAATGTAGTAACAAAAAACAAGGCAAAGGCCGCGACAATGAGAACATAAGCGAGTAAAGTAAGATCTTGAGGCCACAAGGTAAGACCAAAAATCGCAAAGCGCTGACTCACGACATCTAATAAAACAGCTTGATTTCCGTTATAAGGTATCCATGGAATAAGCGCAAAAAGTGCAAGAAAGACGAAACCAAAGAATCGGCGGAATTGAGTAATCAGTCCTGACGTTTTGCGTACATAAATTGGGCCTTTTTTGACTGGTTTGGGGGAGGGCGAAGGGTCAGGTGTATAAACTTTTACCGGAATGCTCTCAGGGGATGCGTTTTTTTTATTCGTCATATCAAGGTTCTATTTCGGTATACCCACGTTTTCGTGTCGATAAGTATAACAATTTCAATGGCACTTTGTTTTGTTTATACCCGTTCCACCTCAAAATGCTC
>CAYSDZ010000031.1:0-33968 GCA_964429915.1 uncultured Alteromonas sp. | reverse complement strand
TACCGGCTATCAACGTTCCCAAGAAACGAGAATTAGAATTTAATCAGGGCATGTTAAACTTTTATAACTCAGCTGATGATGATGAAACGGAAATGTTTGCATTTATGATGAGCTGCATCCACCCTGCAATAGCAGAGCAATTTAATTTATCGACATAGAATATGATCAATATTCAATAACTGTTGCTAAATACATCAACACAAACCTCGTCAGCGAGCGACTATGTTATCCCACGGAGTTTCGATTTGTGCGCCCGACTTTGGCGCCTAAAAGCCCCATCATAAAATAGTGCTTGAACACGCATGTGTTGCGGCAGAGCCTTTGGCATTTCACGCACACGTTTTCTGTACTCATGGCCAGCCCACCAAGCTATCCTGCTAACTCCTAATTCCTTACCTGCTTGCAAATCTTCAATTTGTGGCATGCAAAACAAGCTTTAAATACAGTTGTCACACAGAGTAGTAAATAGCGTTAATCTTTCCTATACTCTTATTTACAAGGATTCCGATGGAACAGACAGACAAGCTATTATCGCTAAGTATTGTCGCTCCGGAAAACCTCTCGAGGCTATTCCCGAGCTGTATAATAAGGATGACGAGAACGCCATTGGCTTATGGTTAACTGCTCAAGGTTGGTTCTCGTCGGAGCGTTACAACGTGGTTAAATCTCGGCGGATATTTTGGACCTCCTTTCCGGTAAGATGCAGAAAGGGAAGGACGCCTCGGTCGTCGTTAAGAACGTCAACGGGGTCGGCTCCAAGAAATACGGTTTAATAGTCACGATTGACGCCGATTAGTTGATATGGGGGTCTTAGATTGGAATACTTAATATCTGCTTATGAGTGGCTCAAAGGAGCCTTGTCGACTGAGTTATTCGCGGCTCTCGCGGCTGGATTCTCGTTTCTGGTCGCATGGAGACAACACGTCTGGAACAAAAATAACCACCTCGCGAGCGTTAGACCTTTCATTTGCGATTTTCTCGACCAAGATATGACTGACCTAAGGTTTACGTTTTATATCCAAAACAAAGGCTTAGGCCCCGCGATATTTGAATCCTTTTCTATGGAGTGGGACGGAGAGCCGATCACGAGGGTGGAACTCGAAGATAAACTCAAAGAGAAAATCGGGTTTGACTATAAGATATTTGTATCAGAGTTATCGGGTCAGTCCGCTATGTCCGCTAACGATAAAGTTGATATTATATCTTTTAGTCCTGGAAATCTGGAACATCTTCGGGAGTCTGAGGACCGCTACGCGCATGCTTTAGCTAAATATTGTGAGGTAGGGGATCAACTCATTTATAAATGTAGAGTTAGGATAAAATACCGCTCGTTCTTGGACGACGAGACCCTCGAATATGTAACCGATCCGCTCGAGGGGTTACTTGATAAGGCAAGACCCAGAGTGTCATAACTCAACGAGAGTTGGTCCTTTTGAGACCTCCTTCTTCAAGTTCTCTCCAGTAGGTCTGAGGATAATGACTTCGGGCTTACACTCTTTCTCTCTGTAGAACGTCTCACCTCTTCTTTGGTTGCGTTTCTTCGTTTGGTTCTTTGAGATCATTTAGTTATCCTTGAGACCGTTTAGGGTGAGTATCCTAGTAATGGCGTGGTTTTGCAGATAGACATAAACAAAAGGTGCTTCCGCGAACCTGTCCACAAATGAAACATCGGGGTGCGAATAACTCGTGTACCGAGGAGAATAACAGTTCAAGCGTGTCAAAACCCCAAGTCATGCAGACATGGAGGCCCTCGTTACCTCCATTAGTCACAGGATTGCCGAATATCTAGAAAAGGCTAATCTCATCGAACTCATTCAGAGCACCGCCGCTAAATACATCAACACAAACCTCGTCAGCGAGCGACTATGTTATCCCACGGAGTTTCGATTTGTGCGCCCGACTTTGGCGCCTAAAAGCCCCATCATAAAATAGTGCTTGAACACGCATGTGTTGCGGCAGAGCCTTTGGCATTTCACGCACACGTTTTCTGTTCTCAAGTCCAGCCCACTGAGCTATCCTGCCAACTATTAATCCCTTACCTGTTTGCAAATCTTCAATTTGTGGCATGCAAAACAAGTTCTAAAACTAGCTGTCGCACAGGGTACTAAATAGCTTTGATCTTTCTTATACTCAAAAGGCTACGGCAGTGTGTTTTGCAACTGAACTAGCAGTGCAAAACGACACCTTTATTTACTGATTTTTTTATACTTCAAGCGATGCGGCTCTACTACGTCTTGACCAAAATTGTCTTTTAACCAACTCTCGTAGTCAGAATAATTTCCTTCGTAGAAGTTGATTTTTCCTTCATCGCGGTAATCTAAAATATGCGTGGCGACGCGATCTAAAAACCAACGGTCATGCGAAATAACCATGGCGCAGCCAGGGAATTCTAACAAGGCGTTTTCCAGTGCACGCAGTGTTTCCACGTCTAAATCGTTGGTTGGCTCATCGAGTAACAATGTATTGCCACCCGCTTTTAATAATTTAGCTAAATGCACACGGTTGCGTTCACCGCCCGACAAATCTTTAATGAATTTTTGCTGATCGGTGCCTTTAAAGTTAAAACGGCTGCAATAGGCGCGGCTGTTTATTTCAAAATTACCAATTTTGATGATGTCTTGGTCGTCAGACACTTCTTTCCAAACCGTATTGTCGCCATTCATGTGATCTCTAAATTGGTCGACACTGGCGATACTTACGGTATCGCCGATTGTGATGGCACCCGCATCGGGTTGTTCTTGTCCAGTAAGCATTCTAAACAAGGTAGATTTACCCGCACCATTAGGCCCGATAATACCGACAATCGCGCCTTTGGGCACAGTGAACGACATATCGTCGATCAGTACTCTGTCGCCATAAGATTTTTTAAGGTTGTTGACTTCAATAACCTGATCACCTAATCGCTCACCGGGGGGAATAAATAATTCGCTGGTTTCGTTTCTACGCTGATAATCTGATGTGTTGAGTTCTTCAAAACGCGCCATACGGGCTTTGCTTTTTGCTTGGCGTCCTTTGGGGTTGGTGCGCACCCATTCCAATTCTTGTTTAATGGATTTTTGGCGGGCTGATTCGGTTTTTTCTTCTTGTTCTAAGCGATTTTCTTTTTGTTCTAGCCATGAAGAATAGTTACCTTCCCATGGAATACCCTCACCGCGATCTAGCTCTAAAATCCACCCTGCAACGTTGTCTAAAAAGTACCTGTCGTGGGTAATCGCCACAACGGTGCCTTCGTAGTCATGTAAAAAACGCTCTAACCACGCCACCGATTCAGCATCCAAATGGTTGGTCGGTTCGTCCAGTAACAACATATCGGGCTTTTCAAGCAATAATCGGCATAAAGCAACACGTCGGCGCTCACCGCCTGATAATTTAGATACGTCGGCATCCCAAGGAGGTAAACGCAAGGCATCTGCTGCGCGCTCTAATGCTTGATCTAAATTGTGCCCATCTTTGGCTTGAATAACGGCCTCCAATTCGCCTTGTTCTTTAGCGAGTGCATCAAAATCGGCATCTTCTGCGGCGTATTCGGCGTACACCTCGTCGAGGCGTTTAAGGGCATACACCACATCTTCTACTGCTTCTTCGATATTGCCTCGAACATCTTTACTTTCATCCAGCTTAGGCTCTTGTGGAAGGTAGCCAATGTTAATACCCGGTTGTGGACGAGCTTCACCTTCAATATCCGTATCTACGCCTGCCATAATACGAAGTAAGGTTGATTTACCTGCACCGTTCAAACCGAGCACACCAATCTTGGCACCAGGAAAAAAACTTAAAGAGATATTTTTTAAAATGTGTCGGCTAGGAGGAACGATTTTGCCAACTCTGTGCATACTATATACGTATTGAGCCATGAGGTACCTAAACTGTGTTCAACGAGGACTGCGAAGAGCGTCTTATAATGTAACCATAGTAATATTGTAACCGTTGCAAAGGCTTTTCTGCTAGCGTTGTGTATTGATTTTTTGAAGTCGGGGGGCAGCCGCATACGCACCTCATTCGCTTTTTAGCTCTGATATTGAACGTATGCGGCTGCCCTCTAGACTAGTGTACCTTGTGTTTGACTGTCTAAGTCGTTTATCCTTCGCCTAAATTTATTTGATTATGGTAATTAAATTTATGACGCAGCAATATTCACTGCAAGAAATCGCTGTAAAGGTTGGCGCAAAAGCCCAACGTGACGATGCTTCTCTTTTTAATGGCGTCAATACTTTGCCTGATGCATCGCCAAGTCAAATTTCGTTTCTTACCAATGTGAAATACAAGAATCATTTGAAATCAACCCAAGCGGGTGCCGTTATTTTACATGAAGATATGGCAGAGGATTTTGATGGCCCTGCATTGATCACGAAAAATCCACACGCCACTTTTGCTAAAGTGGCTCAACTGTTTTATCAGCCCAAAACGCTTGCTAAAGATATTGCACCTAATGCGGTCATTCCTACATCGGTTAAAATGGGTGAAAACGTAAGCGTTGCGGCTAATGTGGTGCTTGGCGAAAAGGTAGAGCTAGGCAGCAATGTGGTTATCGGTGCTAACACAGTGATACAAGATGGCGTCAAAATAGGCGACGGTTGCATTATCCATCCCAATGTGACTTTGTACCATGAAGTGGTGGTGGGATGTAACGTAACCATACACAGTCAAACTGTGATTGGCGCAGACGGCTTTGGGTTCGCTAATGAGAACGGTAGTTGGATACCCGTGCCGCAAATGGGCACAGTGATCATTGGGGATAATACGTCAATAGGAGCTAGTACCTGTATAGATAGAGGTGCACTGGGTAATACCATTATCGGGAAAAATTGTATTATTGATAATCAAGTGCAAATTGGTCACAACTGCGAAATCGGCGATCATAGTTGTATTTGCGGCACGGTGGGTATTGCTGGAAGTACAAAACTAGGAAAATATGTAGTAGCAGGTGGCGGAGTTGGGATAAGCGGACACTTAAGTATATGTGATAACGTGCAGTTTACGGGCTTTACTATGGTGATAAGTGATATCACCGAGCCTGGCGTTTATTCTTCTGGTCAACCGGCAATGAGTAACAAAGATTGGCGAAAAGTCAGTGTGCGCGGTAGACAACTTCCCTCGCTTTTCGACAAAGTCAGGCAATTAGAAAAGCATCAAAAGTGAATGGGATACCTGTATTCAAATTTCCTTGTTTAAATCCTTTTATTCGTTTACTGCAGTGAGTATCTTGAGGTGGAACGGGTATGTATAGCAAAAACTTTACGCTTAATTTTACCGTCTGACTATACATCTAGCACGAAATCGCTAAAATACGCGCATTATTTTACCACTCGATTTAATGCACTTAAGTTTATGTGCTTAGGTCGGTGTAACGCAGTTAGGAGTCGTCAATATGTCATCCAATATTCCCAATAGCAATCAAACTATTGCTGAGTTTGATCCGGAACTAGCTCAAGCGATTGCCGCAGAGACGCGTCGTCAAGAAGAGCACATCGAGCTTATTGCTTCGGAAAACTACTGTAGCCCTAGGGTGTTAGAGGCGCAAGGCTCGCAATTGACCAACAAATATGCAGAAGGCTACCCCGGCAAGCGTTACTACGGTGGTTGTGAATATGTTGATATTGCAGAAGAACTGGCGATAGAACGCGCTAAGCAACTGTTTGGTGCCGATTACGCCAATGTTCAGCCTCATTCTGGCTCTCAAGCTAATACTGCGGTGTTTATGGCCCTTATTGATGCAGGTGACACTGTCCTTGGGATGAGCTTAGCACACGGTGGTCATTTAACGCACGGCGCTCACGTAAACTTTTCAGGTAAAACCTATAAAGCAGTGCAGTATGGCTTAAATGAAGAAACCGGTGAAATTGATTACGATCAAGTAGAAGCACTTGCACTTGAGCACAAACCAAAGTTAATCATCGGCGGTTTTTCTGCGTATTCTGGGATTGTAGACTGGCAGCGTTTTCGTGAAATCGCTGATAAAGTGGGTGCGTATTTGTTAGTGGATATGGCGCATGTGGCCGGTTTGATTGCGGCAGGTGTATACCCCAGCCCACTTCCACACGCACACGTTGTCACTACCACGACGCATAAAACCTTAGCAGGTCCTCGTGGTGGGTTAATTTTGTCGTCTTGCGGCGATGAAACCATCTATAAAAAGCTGAATAGTTCTGTTTTCCCTGGCAACCAAGGTGGTCCGTTGTGTCATGTGGTTGCTGCTAAAGCGGTTGCATTTAAAGAAGCACTTGCGCCCGAGTTTAAGGTGTACCAGCAAAATGTAGTGGCAAATGCAAAAGCCATGGTTACGGTTATGCAGGAGCGCGGTTATAAAGTGGTGTCTAACGGAACAGAAAATCATTTGTTTTTGCTCGATTTAATCGATAAAGATATCACCGGTAAAGATGCGGATGCAGCCTTGGGTCGCTCGAACATTACCGTAAACAAAAACTCTGTGCCTAATGACCCACGCTCGCCGTTTGTTACCAGTGGTTTAAGAATTGGTACCCCTGCGATCACGCGTCGAGGTTTTGGTTTAACCGAAGCTAAGCAGGTTGCCACGTGGATTTGTGATGTTCTTGACAACCTTGGTGACGAGCAGGTTGAACAACGAGTTAAAAGTGAAGTGCTTAGTTTGTGTAACCAGTTCCCTGTTTATGGCTAACACTTGAACCACAATATTGACAAATATTGGATGGCGCAAGCCATTAAGTTAGCAAGGAGAGGAAAATACACTACCTCTCCTAATCCTAATGTTGGCTGTATCATTGTTGATACTAGTGGAAGAAAAGTCGGCGAGGGCGCCCATCTCAAAGCAGGCGAGCCTCATGCCGAAGTTCATGCACTTCGCCAAGCGGCTGAAAAAGCGTCAAATGGCACCGCTTACGTTACCTTAGAGCCGTGTTCTCATTACGGTAAAACGCCTCCCTGTGTTGATGCACTTATAAGTGCAAACGTTGCACGAGTGGTGATTGCAAATACTGACCCAAACCCCAAAGTCAATGGCAATGGTGTGAAGCGTCTTCAAAACGCAGGCATCAAGGTTCAAACAGGGCTACTTGAAAACGAAGCGATGCAGCTCAATCTTGGTTTCTTTAAAAGAATGCAGACAGGTATGCCATGGGTAAGAGTAAAAATGGCGGCGTCACTAGACGGAAGAACAGCGCTTGCCAATGGCGAAAGCCAATGGATAACAGGTCCAGACTCAAGACGAGACGTACAACATTTTAGAGCATCAAGCTGTGCCGTATTAACAGGCAGTGGCACCGTAAGAAAAGACAATCCCAGTTTGTTAGTGCGAACTGAACAGGCCCAGTTTGGGGACTATCCACTCTACGCTGTTCGTCAACCTTTAAGAGTAGTGCTAGAAGGGCGTCAAGCCTTGCACACTGGTTATCAGCTTTTCAATGACGGTTATCCGGTTTGGTTAGTCAGCAGCTCAGATCTTGAAAATAACGAACACATCAACCGAACTTTGCCTACTTCGGTGTTGGTTAAAAAAATCAGCCAACCAGATTCGGTTTCCCCTTTGCCAGACTTGAGTATGTTGCTCGAACAACTTGGTCAACAAGGCTGCAATGATATTTGGGTAGAAGCTGGTCCAACTTTGGCCGGCGCATTTATTGAACAAGGTTTGTGCGATGAGTTGATTGTTTATTTGGCAGGGAAACTGATGGGGCATTCTGCTTTGCCTTTGGTCAATCTGCCTGAATTCAATACATTAATTCAAGTACCTGAATTTCACCTAAAAAACTGTACAAGTTTCGGTAACGATGTACGCTTAACCTATACGTTAACCCCTTAGAGCTCAATTATGTTTACAGGTATTATAGAAGCTGTTGGCTCGTTACAGGCTATCGAGCGAAAGCAAAAAGATTGTCGGATCACTGTACTGTCTAACAACTTAGATATGTCTGACGTTAAGTTGGGCGATAGTATTGCTACAAACGGTGTGTGTTTAACAGTGGTAGAGATGTCGAGCACATACTATAAAGCTGATGTGTCAGAAGAAACAATACGTTTAACCGGCTTTGCTGATTACCAAGTGGGTAGTAAAGTCAATCTTGAAAAAGCCATGCAGGTGGGTGGTAGACTGGGCGGGCATATTGTGTCTGGCCACGTTGATGGCGTGGGAGAGGTCGATACTATTATTGACCACACAGATTACATAGAAATTTGGGTAAAGGCTCCAGATGAACTTGCTAAGTACATCGCTCACAAAGGCAGCATTACGGTAGACGGAACAAGCTTAACCGTGAACAAAATCGATGGTGCACGGTTTATGTTGTGGATCATTCCTCACACGGTTAAAGAAACGGTTATTGGCACCTACAAAAAAGGGACTCGTGTAAACTTAGAAGTCGATCTTATCGCTCGGTATTTAGAGCGTTTATTAATGGGCGAAAAAGCTGCAATAAGTCATTCATCTTCCAATATAACGCAGGCTTTTCTAGCCGAGCACGGCTACACCTAACAAGGTATGCAAACACAGGTATTACACACATGGCGCTAAATTCGATAGAAGAAATTATTGACGATATTCGAGCAGGGAAGATGGTTATCTTAATGGATGACGAAGATCGTGAAAACGAAGGCGATTTAATAATGGCTGCCGAGCATGTTACGCCTGAAGCCATTAATTTCATGGTCACTCACGCGAGGGGCCTAGTGTGCTTACCAATGACAGAATCAAACGCACGTAAACTCAATTTGCCGCTAATGGTTGATAATAATGGCGCTCAATTTTCTACCAATTTTACTGTGTCGATTGAAGCGGCAAAAGGCGTTACAACCGGTATTTCTGCAGCTGACAGAGCAACCACAATACTCGCCGCGGTTAATCCAAACGCGGTGGCTTCCGATATCGTTCAGCCAGGGCATATTTTTCCGTTGATTGCCAAGCAAGGTGGTGTGCTAAATAGAGCTGGGCATACAGAAGCTGGAGTCGATTTACCTAGAATAGCAGGCTGCGAACCTGCCGGTGTAATTGTTGAAATTTTAAATGAAGACGGCACTATGGCCCGTCGGCCCGAACTTGAGCAATTTGCAAAAAAACACGATTTAAAAATAGGCACCATTGCCGACCTGATTGAATACCGAAACCTAAACGAAACCACTATCGAAAAAGTGGCCCAATGTAAGTTGCCTACCGAATTTGGTGAGTTTGAATTGCATACGTTCAAAGATACTATCGACAATCAAATACACTACGCACTAAAGTGCGGTGATATCACTGAAGAACCGACATTGGTTAGGGTACACTTACATAATACCTTAAGTGATTTACTTGGCTCTACACGCTCTATTAGTCGTTCCATGACCCTACCGCAAGCCATGCAGCGTATTGCAAGTGAGAAAGGCGTGTTAGTCGTGCTGGGTAACCAAGAGGATATTCCTCAGCAGGTAATGAAATTTGCAGCCGAAGACAGAGGCGAAAAACCGCAAGGTGCCGATTGGAAAGGCTCATCTCGTACCATTGGCGTAGGCAGTCAGATTTTGGCAAGCTTAGGTGTAACCAAAATGCGTTTACTCAGTAAACCTATTAAATACCATGCATTGTCAGGATATGGCCTAGAAGTGGTGGAAACGGTTTTTCCTGAGTGAAGGTATGTAACCTTAGTCGCTCTAAAACATTTCTATTCAACGTGTTTCATCACTAGCGAGTAAAGTGGCATTACGCTATACTTCGCGCCGTTTGCAAATTGGAGAAATCATCATGCGCGTAATAGAAGGCAACATTAGAGCAACGGGTAAAAAGTTCGCTATTGTCGTATCTCGGTTTAATAGCTTTGTTGTTGAAAGTTTACTTGAAGGCGCACTAGATACCCTAGAACGTCATGGTGAAGTGAGCGAGCAAGATATCACGTTAGTGCGTGTTCCTGGCGCGTATGAATTACCTGTGGCGGCCAAGAAGATAGCCGCATCAGGTAAATTCGATGCCATTATTGCATTGGGCGCAGTTATCCGCGGTGGCACTCCCCATTTCGATTTTGTTGCGGGCGAATGTAATAAAGGACTCGCGCAAGTTAGCCTCGATTTCGATATTCCTGTCGCGTTTGGTGTTATTACTACCGATTCTATCGAGCAGGCCATTGAGCGCTCAGGCACGAAAGCCGGTAATAAAGGCTCTGAAGCGGCATTGGGAGCCTTGGAAATGGTTAACGTTATGTCCTCGCTAAACGATGCGTTTGGAGCTTAAATAGTGAAGGTATCCAATCGCCATCGGGCTAGGCAATTAGCTGTTCAAGGTATGTACTCGTGGCAACTGAGTGGAAATCGTATTGAGCAAGTTGAACTTGCTTTGGCTACTAGCAACGATATGAAAAAAGTGGATATGGAATTATTCCAACGCTTATTAAAAGGCGCTTCTGCTAACGCAATCAGTTTGGACGACGCGATTAAACCGTATTTAGGCAGACTTCCTGAAGAGCTTGACCCAATAGAAAAAGCGATTTTACGCATTGCTACCTTTGAACTTCGCGACTGTATCGATGTGCCTTATCGTGTTGTCATTAATGAATCTGTTGAGCTAGCGAAGACTTTTGGTGCACAAGATTCGCATAAGTTTATAAACGGAGCGCTAGATAAAGCCGTTCGTAAGTTCAGAGAGCATGAGCAGTAATATAGGCTCATAGCATGAAAGAATTTGACCTCATTGAGCGCTATTTTGCGCATCGTATCAAGCAACGAAAAGATGTCATTGTAGGGATCGGAGACGATTGCGCTGTTTTGCGAGTACCTGATGGACAACAATTAGCCATTACTACCGACACGCTGGTTGAGGGCGTACACTTCGTACCCAAATCTCCGGCGCGTTCTGTTGCTTACAAAGCGGTAGCCGTAAATTTAAGCGATTTGGCTGCGATGGGTGCAGAGCCTTCGTGGATAAGTTTGTCGTTAACCCTACCTCATACAGACGCAGAATGGATGGAAGCGTTTTCAAACGGATTGTTTGAACTGTTGGATTATTACTCTGTTGATTTGGTAGGTGGCGATACAGTTAGAGGTGCGTTGTCTTTAACCATTACGGCCCAAGGTTTCGTGCCACAAGGAAATGAGCTTAAGCGCTCCTCGGCAAAACCGGGTGATTGGATATACGTATCTGGCACCCTTGGTGATGCCGGAGCGGGGCTGCAAATTATGCAAGCACAACCACTTCCTTTGCAGGCAGAAAAGCTGTCTGATGAACAGCAATACCTGTTGAATCGGCATCTCTTTCCTACGCCCCGATTGATGCTTGGGCAGTCATTGCGACGAGTGGCGAATGCGTGTATTGATATATCCGATGGTACGCTGGCAGATTTGAAACATATTTTGAAGGCATCTAATGTTGGAGCACGAATTCAAATTGACAGATTGCCTTTATCGGACGAGCTTGTTGCTTTTTCTGGCCTAGATAATGCTGTACAAAATGCCCTTTCAGCCGGTGACGACTATGAGCTGTTGTTTACCGTCAGTGAAGAACAAAAAGGGCAGTTAGAAACCGTGATTGCAAGTACGGGGATAAAGGCGACATGTATAGGGCAAGTGACAGGGCAGCCCAATAAAATAGATTTGCGTCTCGGCGATGCACCTTTTGCAATTACCGAGCATCTAGGTTACGAACACTTCAGTGGATAAGCAACTCAGACAAAAGGTATCTTTACGAAATCCATGCCATTTTTTGGCTTTAGGCTTTGGCTCTGGCTTAAGTGGCTTTATGCCGGGAACGATGGGCAGTTTGGCAGGACTTCCATTTGTGTTTATTGCCGCTTACTTTAATCATTGGATTCTCGCTAGCATGGCAATACTATTTTGTATTGCAGGTGTGCCGATTTGTGCAAAAACCGCAGACGATATGAATGTGCACGATCATGGTAGTATCGTATGGGATGAAATTGCAGGTATCGCCATAACCTTCTTATGGATCCCCTTTTCTTGGAAGACGGCTGTTATAGGCTTTGTCTTGTTTCGTTTGTTTGACATATTAAAACCATGGCCCATAGGGTTTATCGATAAGCATATTTCAGGCGGCTTGGGGATAATGCTAGACGATATCATAGCAGGCGCAATGGCTTGTGTTTGCTTACATATTCTTTATATCTCAGCAGTCATTGCTTTTTAGCACTTTGGTTTTCACAGCAAATCACTACCTAGGTACTGCTACTGTATTTGATTAAGGTGCTTGGGTTAGATGGCACTGAATCTGCCGATTAATGCCCTCTGCATCAAGATTAAGTGCGCTGTACATTTCTTCCTGAGTACCTTGTGCAATAAAGTCATCAGGAAGGCCAATGTTCAAACAGTGACACAGTGTGCCTTTGGTCATCAACACTTCATTGACTGCGCTGCCAGCCCCTCCCATTTTACAGCCATCTTCGAGTGTCACAACAAGCTGATGCTCTTTTGCCGCAGTGACAATGGCAGATTCATCAATGGGTTTTACAAATCGCATGTCGATAAGTGTATAGTCATTTTGCTCTGCTACTTTCAGTGCATAAGGTAGTAACGTACCAAAATTGAGCAAAGCGACCTTATTACCTTGAAGCAAAGTGCGGGCTTTACCTATTGGTATGTCGGTCATTGTAGAGTCAGTACTTACCCCCATTCCAGCACCGCGAGGGTAGCGAACAGCCGCAGGTTGCTTTGCAATATGTCCAGTGTACAACATATTTCGACACTCCAGTTCATCACTGGGCGTCATCACGATAAGATTAGGAATACAGCGTAAGAAAGCAATATCAAATGCCCCTTGATGGGTTGGACCGTCAGCACCCACGATACCGGCTCTATCTATGGCAAACAAAACGGGCAGATTTTGAATGGCTACATCATGGATCAATTGATCATACGCGCGCTGTAAAAAGGTAGAATAAATTGCTACTACTGCATTCAGCCCTTCTTTTGCAAAACCAGCGGCAAGCGTCACAGCATGCTGTTCAGCAATGGCGACGTCAAAATATTGTTTTGGATACTGCTGAGAAAACGCTACCATGCCCGAGCCCTCCCGCATTGCAGGGGTTACAGCCATTAGCCTCTCATCTTTTTCTGCCATGTCGCACAGCCATTGTCCAAAAATGCTTGAAAAGCTAGGTTTGCCGGGCTTGGATTTAGGCAAGTCCAAATCATCTGGGTTGAATTTAGGTACAGCGTGAAATTTTATTGGGTCTTTCTCGGCAAGCTCATAACCCTTGCCTTTTTTTGTTACTACATGAAGTAATTGTGGGCCTTTAAATTTTCGCATGTTGCGCAGTGTGTCAACCACTGCGTTTACATCATGGCCATCTATGGGCCCAATGTAGTTGAAACCTAGTTCTTCGAAAATTGTCCCAGGCACGACCATGCCCTTTATATGTTCTTCAGCTCGGCTGGCGAACGCCTTAATAGGAGGCACATTCGATAGCAACTTTTTGCTTCCGTCGCGAATGCTATTAAACAGGTTGCCTGTTAATAAACGCGCGAGGTGACTATTCAGCGCGCCTACATTTTCAGAGATCGACATTTCATTATCGTTCAGTACCACTACCATATCAGTACCGATATCACCGGCATGATTCATCGCTTCAAACGCCATACCAGCGGTCAGCGCACCGTCGCCGATCACAGCAACCGTTTTACGGTTTTTAGCTTCTTTTTCAGCAGCAATCGCCATTCCCAATGCGGCACTAATTGAAGTGGAAGAATGACCCACAGCAAAGGTATCGTATTCACTTTCAGGAGGCCATGGGAAAGGGTGTAACCCATCGCGCTTGCGAATACTCGACATGCGATGAGCGCGTTCAGTTAGGATTTTATGCGGATAAGCTTGATGACCCACATCCCATACCACACGGTCGAAAGGCGTGTTGTAAACGTAATGCAGAGCGACGGTTAATTCTACGGTGCCTAAACCAGACGCGAAATGACCGCTGCTTTGGCTAACACTGGCTAACAAATACGCCCTAAGTTCGTCACTCAGTTGGCGAAGTTGTGTTTGGTCTAACTGTCTCAGCGCTTTTGGGTTCGGCGCAAGAGAAAGTAAAGGATAACTTGATAAGTCCAGTGTCATTGTTTGTCTTATTATCTTTTTTTATTTTTCGTTTTATTAGGTTTAATGATTGCGCTTTACAAGCAAATCACAAAACGCCATTAACAGTTGGGTATTGTATGGCAAAGCGTGTAAAGCTTGAAGCGCCTGCTCAATTAAATCTTCAAGCTGTTGTTTAGCACCTGCGATACCTAACAAAGACGGAAAGGTGAGTTTGTTTGCATTGGCATCACTGCCTTTAGGTTTGCCTATCTGCTCTTCATTGCCTACTTCGTCTAAAATATCGTCTTGAACTTGAAATGCCAAGCCTACGCAATCCGCAAATTGAGCAAATTGTTGTTTGTGTTCTTGAGAAACGTTTTCACTGAGAATCAATGGCATCTCAACACAAGCTTGTAAAAGCGCCCCTGTTTTCAGTTTATGTAGTTGAGTAAGCATAGCTAAGTTGCGCGGGATTGAAGCATCGCTACCCGTTGCTGCCAAATCTATCGCTTGTCCACCGCACATACCGCTGTATCCTGAGGCTTTAGACAATGTGTTAACTAACGCGAGTTGAAGATGAGGGTGTTCAGTTAACCAACTGGGGTCACTCAAAATAGAAAAGGCCATGGATTGCAGTGCATCGCCGGCTAAAATAGCTTGAGCTTCGCCAAATGCAATGTGACAGGTAGGCTTTCCTCGTCGAATATCATCATCATCCATTGCCGGTAAGTCGTCGTGGATCAATGAATAAGCATGAATGCACTCAATCGCGCAGGCAATGATTAAGCTATCTTTTCTTTCGACACCCACAGCATCGCCCACCAAACAGCATAGAAGGGGACGAATTCGTTTGCCACCGCCAAGTAGTGCATATTCCATGGCATTGGAAAGTTGCGAAGCATGAGCTGGCAATGTACCAACTTGTTTGCTTAGCTGGGTATCAACGTCATACTTGACACTAGCGGCAATGTTTAACAAGCTTTGTCGAGGATTACTCTGAGACATTATTATCTGTTTGCCAATCGACAAGTGATTCTTCGTCTTTGTTTTGTAACAAAATTTTCACTTTTTGTTCAGCGTTATGTAGCGCTTGCTGACTGGTTTTGGTAAGTGATACACCGCGCTCAAAATGAGTGAGTGCTTCTTCTAAGCTTAAGTCGCCTTGTTCTAGTCGTTCAACGATGTTCTCTAACTCTTTTATTGAGTCTTCGAAAGACGCCGTTGCTTGCTTTTCATCCGCCATAGAATGTAGTCGTAAGGTTATTGAAAGTAAAAGCCGCACATTAACTGACGCGCATGGCAGGGTCAATAAATATGGCTCATAAATCGGGGATAATAAAATGGTTTAATCGCATAAAGTGTGTGGAAAAATAATTCAGTGCCGATACACTTAATACAGTCGCGATTTATTTTCTGTTAAAGGACGCTTAAGTGGATTTAGCAACCCTCATCGGTATATTAGGCGCAATCGGCTTCATCGTTATGGCGATGATTCAAGGTGGCGATATTGGAATGTTTATCAATATGCCATCCATACTCATCGTATTTGGAGGTACTTTGTTTGTCGTGTTGTCGCAAGTCACGCTGGGCCAGTTTTTTGGTGTAGGCAAGGTGGCAGGCAAAGCCTTCATGTTTAAAATTGATACGCCCGAAAGTTTAATCGAAAAAGTCGTAGAAATGGCTGATGCAGCTAGAAAAGGGGGGTTTTTGGCTTTAGAGGAAGCTGAAATCGACAACCCGTTTATGCAGAAAGGGGTCGATATGCTGGTGGATGGTCACGATGTTGAAGTTGTCCGCGAGACCTTAGGTAAAGATATCAAGATGACTACCGAACGGCATGAATTTGGTTCAACGCTGTTTAAATCTATGGGAGATGTTGCTCCTGCAATGGGCATGATTGGCACCTTAATTGGTTTGGTTGCGATGTTGTCGAATATGGATGATCCAAAAGCCATTGGGCCTGCCATGGCTGTGGCGTTACTCACTACCCTGTACGGTGCATTTTTAGCAAATGTGGTGTGCTTGCCCATCGCGGTTAAATTGGCGAATAGAGCGGTGGAGGAAGAACTCAACCAAAAATTGGTGCTCGATGGAATAGTGGGTATTGCTGATGGACAAAATCCTCGGGTTATCGAGGGTATACTGAAAAACTATATCGCGTCTAAAAAGCGTGGTACTGGTACAGAAGAAGAATAACTCGTGTCAGACGCACAAGACGATTGCCCGAAATGTCCTCCTGAAGGTTTGCCCGCTTGGATGGGCACCTTTGCAGATTTAATGTCGCTCCTAATGTGCTTTTTTGTACTTCTGTTAGCATTTTCAGAAATGGATGTGCTTAAATTTAAACAAATAGCGGGTTCGATGAAGTTTGCTTTTGGTGTGCAAAATAAAATAGAAGTTAAGGACATACCGAAAGGCACCAGTGTTATTGCTATGGAATTTCGACCGGGCCGTCCCGATCCCACCCCTATCGATGTGTTGCAGCAACAGACCATTGAGATGACGCAACAAGCACTTGAATTTCAAGCGGGTGACGAAGATTCCTCGGGTGGGCGCCAAAAACAACGTGGAAATGAACGTGGTGGGCAAGCCCAGCAAACCGCAAGTGACAGCGCGTCTTCGGCCAGAGAGAGCGCGGCAAGTCAGCAAGAAACGCAAGAGCAACTCAAAAAAATTGCTCAACAATTGCAAAAACAAGTCTTGGACGGAGCGTTAGAGCTAGAGGCCTTAGGGCAACAAATTATCATACGTATCCGAGAAAATGGCTCCTTTTCAGCGGGCTCTGCTTTTTTACAACCTCAATTTAAGCCTATTCTTCGAGAAATTGGCGTTATTTTGGCTGATACACCGGGGGAAGTTGAAATTTCGGGGCACAGCGACAGGCAAAATATTTCTAACGAGTTGTACAGCTCAAACTGGGATCTATCTTCGCAGCGAGCGGTGGCGGTGGCAGAAGAGTTACGCACAGCGCCAGGTTTTGATGAGTCGAGAATGCGAGTAGTGGGCAAAGCTTACACTACCCCCTTAATAGAAGAACCAAAAAATGCTCAGGAGAGGGCTAGAAATAGGCGCGTTGAAATAACAATTAATCAAGGGCAGCCTATGTACTCTAACCCCATCTCGGTTTTAGAGGGGACGTCAGGTAGCGAGTAGTGTTCTGTTGCTATGGTCTGACTAAATCTGCTCTGAACCCCGGTTTACTGAGGGTAAGTTGAACCGTACTGATGGTTCTTTCCAAAAATCCGCCTTCGCAATACTTCAGGTAATATTCCCACATTCGCATAAACCGATTGTCGTATCCGTGCTGTAAGAGATTTTCTCTGGCTTGCTCAAACGCGTCAAACCAGTCACGCAGCGTTTTTGCATAGTCGTACCCGATGTCGTGTAAATCTCGGATCATCATATTGGTGCTGCGCTTAATTTCCTCGTTTAGCACCAATTGAGATGGGAGAAATCCACCAGGGAATATGTACTTTTGAATAAAATCAACACCTTGTGAATAGCTTTCATAGCGTCTATCGTCAATAGTAATGGCTTGAATTAGCATTAAACCGTCTTTTTTTAACAGCTGATTGCATTTAGTGAAAAAATTGCTCAAGTATTTTTTTCCTACCGCTTCAATCATTTCAATTGAAACTAATTTTGAATATTCACCCCTTAGGTCACGGTAGTCTTTTTTGAGCAATGTAATTTTATCGTTCAAGTTCTCTTTGTTTATCCAATCACGCGCCCAATCATGCTGTTCTTCTGAAATGGTCGTCGTCGTGACCTTGCAGCCATAATGTTTTGCGGCATGGACCGCAAGCCCGCCCCATCCCGTACCAATTTCTAGCAGGTGGTCGTCTTTGCAGAGTTTTAGTTTTTGACAAATGGTATCCAGTTTGTAAATTTGAGCTTGATTTAAAGACGTATTGCTGTCTGGGTAAATCGCAGCCGAATACATCATAGTTTCGTCTAAAAACTGGGTGTATAATTTGTTTCCTAAATCATAGTGAGCTTCGATGTTTCGTTTCGCTTGAATTGGGGTGTTGTTGTTTAAAAAGTGCTGTATTTTCCACCATGGCATTTTCAACCATTTTAACTTATCTTCCCATTTGTCTAGCGTCGGCAAGTTTCTGGCAAACATTTGAATAACATGAGTTAAATCTGGAGAATTCCATAGGCCGTCCATATAGGCTTCTCCGGCACCAATACTGCCCCCGAAAAGCAATTTAGGATAAGCACTGGGCGATAAAATATTGACGACAGCGTGCAAATCGCTACTTTTTCCAAATTCAGCAATTTTTTGGCCTTGTTCCATGATGGTCATATTGCCATCCTCAAAAAAAGACAAGGCTTTTAAAAAGACTTGACGACAAAGGCGTTCGTAAAGTGTCAGTGTTTTATTTAATGCAATGACAGAGTCACTTTGCGACATGGTTATTTTCCTTCATGGTTGACGTTGATGGGCCAGGATGACCATAAATAGGGGTGCGTTTTGCAAATAGTTTAAGTGCTTGCCAATAGATACCGATAAGCGTACGAATGGTGGTGCTTGGCATACGAAAAAGTAGCGAACGCATCTGTTGCGAATTTAAAGGTAACTTTTTCATCGACATGGACGCAGTAAAATGGCGTTTTTCTTTTATACAGCTTAATGCTAAGTCGAAGCTAGCGCCCGGTTGTGCAATTTGCCATCGATATTGCATATCCATGGGGTTAAAAGGCGATACATGAAAGACCTTCTCAGAATTCTCCTGAGTGAGCAAGTTTACTAAATAATAATGACGTTCATTCCAAGGCGTATTACTGACCTCTGCTAGCATCCAGTCAAAACGGTTTGATTGCTTATTCTTGTGAAAATAAAAATTAACAGGGCTAAAAAATATGCCTAAAGCACGTATCTGGCCCATAAAATAGATGTCTCCGTTTAAAGCAGGTGCGCCCAACGTAGACATTTTCTGCTTTGCCGCGTTTTCTAGGGCAAGCGCTGAACGTGGTTTTTCGGCTTTAAAATAATCCGTTGTAAGAAACTGATACCACTGTTTTTTGTTAACCGAAAAATAGCGAATAGACGATTGTGCGTGTTCAATTTCATTTAACTTTAACCAAAAAAAATACATCGAATAATCGAATTTATGACGAGTGGGGAAGACCCTTTCGTGGCTAACCGTGCCTTGGTAAATACTGCTTTCTAATTCCATACATCACCAAAAGCTTTTGATACATCTATGGCACTTTTAACACCGTCTTCATGAAAGCCGTTGTACCAATAAGCGCCACAAAAATAGAGCCCATCAACGCCATTGATCTCGTTTCGCCTACGCTGTGCTCTCACCATAGGAACACTGAATTGGGGGTGTGCATAATCATACTGCCCCAGTACCTTATTTGCCTGAACGGCTTGAGTATTATTTAAAGTGACACAAAAAGTATGCTCAGACTCCAAGCGTTGTAATATATTCATGTTGTAAGTTACTGAGGCAGGGCGATCACTTATCTCTTCGTCGAGTAAGTCATAGTTCCAACTAGCCCAAGCAAGCTTACGCTTTGGTAACACAGCCGCATCGGTATGCAAAATAACCTCGTTTTTTGCGTAAGGAATGTTGCCTAGAATAGCCTGATGTTGGGACGATGGTTGAGCAAGCATAGCTAGTGCTTGGTCACTATGACAGGCGAATACTACATTATCGAATTCGTGTGTTTCATCATGGACATCTAACAACCATGCATCTCGAGCTTCATGCCTTCTGACATTGGTCGCGGGAGAATTTAGGTGGATGCGGTCTTTAAATGAATGAGTAAGAGGTGCGATGTAACTTCTTGAGCCACCTTTTATGGTATACCATTGGGGCCGCTCTGTTAGGTTAAGCAAACCATGATTGGTAAAAAACTGTAAGAAAAACTCAAAAGGAAACGACTTGGCGTCTTCTAAACTGCTTGACCAAATTGCTGCGCACATTGGCAGAATGTAATTTTGAGTAAAGTCGTCACTGAATGCGTTTTGTTGAATAAATTCAAATAAGGTTATCGGCGGACAAGGTGCATCGCTCTCATGTACCGCTTTGCATAATTTATTGAATCGGACAATATCAGCAACGATCCGAAGAAACTTTGGACGAACTAGGTTTCGCCTTTGAGCAAACAAGGTGTTTAAATTATGACCATTGTACTCTAAATTTTCTTTTTCATTTTTAACGGAAAAACTCATTTCGGTCGCCTGTCTCTCAACACCAATTTCATCCATTAATCGGATGAAATTAGGGTAGGTCCAATCATTAAAAACGATAAAACCTGTGTCAACTGCATAAGAGGCTTCACCGACAGTGACATCTTTTGTTGCGGTGTGTCCGCCAATGTAGTCGTTGGCTTCGAACACTGAAATAGAATGATTCTTGCTGATAAAATGGGCAGCGGTTAAGCCAGATATGCCGCTACCAATAATGGCCACGCGCTTGCGTTGATTAGTCATTGTTTTCGCTTTCTTGTTTGAGCTTTAAAGATAATGCTTTTTTCGCGCGAGCAGGCAAGCTGCCTAATATTCTAAGAATGATCGAGAAACGCAGCGGGAAATAGATAGAACGGTGTTTCTTTTCAATACCAGTTAATAAATAGTTGGCGGCTTTTTCAACCGAAATCTTCATCGGCATTTCGAAATCATTTTTGTCTGTGAGAGGGGTTTCTACAAACCCCGGTGATGCGCTTTGTACAATGATACCTTTTGCGAATAAATCTACTTCAAGAGACTTCGTAAAGTAGTGCACTGCCGCTTTGCTTGCGCCATAAGCTTGGCTTTTAGTAAATGGGAGTAAACGAGCTAGAGAATCCACTATGACTAATTGATTTCCCGGCTTAAGTTCTGATGCCAATGCTGCGTAGGTATTTATGACACCATAAAAGTTGGCAGTAAATACCCGTTCAAACAATGCGATATCAAAATTGTCTATATCTACATATTCACAAATACCGGCGTTGAGAACGGCAATATCGAAATGTTGATCTTTTAGGGCTTTTTCGGTCTGCGTTTTGTCACTCACATCAAACTGAATAGTTTGAATGTTAGGGTGTTGTGACAAAGAACTTAATTTTTTTTCATTTCGTCCGCACGCGATGACCTTATAGCCTTTGTCTGCAGCGAGATAAGTTAAGGCTTCGCCAATTCCTGAAGTTGCGCCGGTAACTAATAGAGTTCTAGATATCATTGGTTAATCAACCTATGTTTAATTTTTTTAACGATTTTTCCTAACAGAGGAACATGCTCGTATACCATTTGGCCCATGTCATAGTAGTCTTTGTGACGAATAACCTTGTTATCTTCTATTTTTAAGAAACTCGTTCCGTCCACGTCGATGGGATTGCCTTTATTAAGCCGCTTAGTCGCAAAGGTCATTGTCCATAAGACGGTGTAATCAAAAGACGTACTTTGTTTTTTAAATTCATCTGAGTCACTACTGTTTGATAGCAATTTAATATCGTGAATAACAAAAAAACACGATTCTGTATTCTGTAGTAAGTTTTCAAAATAAAGTTTTACGTTTGATAGGCCCACATGTGTTGTGATGGGGTCATCAAACACCACGTTATCATGGTAGACAGCCTCTAAATCACTTACCTGTAACGAAGACAAATCTTGATAGAGTTCGCTAAATTTTTCTAAAACAATCATAAGGCTTTACTTTAAAGTGTATGTGAAAAGTTTACACCCATGGAAAAAGAAAAGATCATGAAATTATTGTCATAAAACTTTTTTTATATTGGGGTCGTAATTAGATTGGTTTAATTTCAATTTGTGTACTATGAAAAAACAAAGCTTACCTTTATTCCCCTTGTCGGCGCATCTCATGCCCGGTGGAAGAATGACACTTCGAATTTTCGAGCCTCGGTATGTAAGGCTAGTGAAGGAGTCTTGCGCGAAAGGTCAAGGGTTTGTCATTTGTATGCTTGATGCAAGTGGCAACAAAGAAGAAAATACGCATATTTTTAGCGTGGGTACGTTCGCTACAATAATAGACTTTGATTCTCTGCCTGATGGTATGTTTTCCGTTACCGTTGAAGGTAAACATGCTGTATCTATTAGTACCATTAAAACTGACCCTGACGGTTTAAGAATTGGCTTATGTGAAACCAAAAAACCTTGGTGTTGTGATATTCACGAAGCCGATATTCAACCAATGCGAAACCAACTACAAGAAATTTTTCAGCGCTACGACGACCTAAATAAGTTGTACAAAGTGCCTAGCTTTGATGACCCAATTTGGGTTATTCACCGCTGGCTAGAGCTCATTCCTGTCGACCCAGCCAAAAAACAACACTTTCTCAGTCAACAAGATTGTCAATCTGTGCTTAGTTTTTTAAAACAATTAGTCATAGAATGAACTATATTATCCAAGGAGCCGTAACAGTTTATATGTTACAGTTATTCGAGACCTAATATGTTGGTTGGAATACCAGTGGAAGAAACTAATAGCTCAGTACAACCTAAAGAATGCTCGGTCGTTATGTCTGAGTACTTGGTGCTAATTGCAAACAACAGATGTAAGCAATCTTTTGCGAAGTTATTTAGTTACTTCGCCCCTAGAGTTCGGTCTTATGCGTTGAAACAAATTGGTAACGAAGCGCTTGCAATGGAATTAGTGCAAGATACCATGTCCAATGTTTGGCAAAAAGCGCATTTATTTAACGCTGAGAAAGGTTCACCTTCTACGTGGATATTTACGATAGCCAGAAATATCCGGTTCGATATGCTAAGAAAGGTTCAGAATAGAAAAGAAGATGTTTGTTCAGACGATTTATGGCCAGTGCTGTGTGAACAGACTGCTGATGCTAATGAAAAGTCGTTGGATGAACAGATCACCTTGGAACAGATCGGTGGTTTGTTTGATGAATTACCTGAAAAGCAGAAGGTAGTGATCGAGGCAATTTACATAGACGGCAAATCTCAACAAGAAGTGGCTGATGAGCTCGTGATTCCTTTAGGAACAGTAAAGTCGCGCACTAGATTAGCACTTCAAAGACTAAAAGAGATGTTGAAAGACCATGATTAATAACCATCCAACCCACGCGCAGTTACTCGCATTTGCCGAGGGTTCTTTAGTTGGTGCGGAAGCGTTAGTTATTTCTGCTCATTGCGATATGTGTTCATGTTGCGCTGAAAAAGTGAAGCTGCTAACAGAAAAAGTCGCAAAAGATCAATTACAAAACATTAGTGAAAAGCCGCAAAACGATTCATTTTCGTCAATGTTAGACATGATCACTCGATTGCCTGCCAGTACTCAAATTTCTGCTGTCAGAGAGTCGACTTATATAGAGCTAGACGGCAAACAGTTCAGGCTTCCTCGCTCGTTAAGACGCTATGCGGAGTCAACAGGAAACTGGTCTAAGCTTGTTGGTAAATTATGGCAAGCACCCGTAGATATTGGTGGCGATAGTAAAGCCACATTCATATATATGGAGAAAGGCGGTAGTGTTCCTGAACATACTCACAAGGGAAATGAAATGACCTTAGTGATAAATGGTCGGTTTAGTGATGGCATTAGTGAATACCGAAACGGCGATTTTATCGAAATGAATGGCAATCACACTCATGCTCCTTTTTCAGATGATGAAGAAGGGTGTTTGGTGTTCAGTATCGTTAACCAGCCGCTGCATTTTACGTCAGGTGTAGCTCGGCTGTTAAACCCATTCAGCCAATTGTTTTTCTAACAATTCGATTGAAAAAAAGCCGACGTAAGTCGGCTTTTTTATTATCTCGTTATTTTAACGCTCAATCCCTAACTGATATAAGCACTGTCAGGAAAGTTGAATTTTAATGTTTTAAGCGCATTATTCTTGAGTTCATCTAAGCCTAGCTGTTCGTACGATTCCACCATTATTTCTAAGGCCTGCTGAATTTGATTACTATCGGGGTAATTTTCAATAACATACCGCCCTCGGTTTGCCGCTGCAACGAAGGCTTCTCTTCGCATATAGAAACGCGCCACGGCTATTTCATATCTTGCCAAACGATCTTTAATAAACAACATACGTTTTTGAGCATCTGCGGCATATTTACTATTCGGAAACTGTTGTATGAGTTGACGAAAATCTTCGAAAGCTTCTCTAGAACTGCTTGGGTCCCGATCTGATCGATCTAATCGTACTAAATCCTGAAATAAGTTGCTGTCAAATTCCATGTTAGTTAAACCGCGCATGTAAAGTGCATAATCAACGTCGGAATGATTTGGGTTTAATCTTACAAATCGGTCTATAGTTGCAAGAGCACGGTCTTTTTCGCCACTTTTATAGGTAGCATATATCAAGTCGAGTTGAACCTGATGTGATAATGGCCCAAAAGGATAGCGAGAATCTAATGCAGTTAAAAACTGCACGGCTGCTGAAAAATTCCCAGCAACCATTTTATCTTTGGCCGATTGATAAATTTCTTGTGCATCTAAATTAGCTGAAATTGCTTGTTCTTTCTTATCTGAAGAACTACAGCCAATAAGAACAGTGGTTAAAACAATGCCGAAAACGGAGGCAATGCGTCTTTTCATTCAAATGTCCTGTTGTAGGTATAAATCAGTCAGGTCTTACAAAGTCGTGTTATTGTAAGCTAATTTGACAGCGATACAAAGCACCTGAATACAAACCTCAATATTGGGGTGTGCTTGGCTTACTGATATACTACGATTTTAATATTGAAATAAGGTTCCATGGCTATCGATACTGTTTCTGTTGAACTCACAGCGCAAGCCCTCCCAAAACATTACGGCTCTCGATTAGACCAAGTTGTTGCTGAGTTATTTAGCGACTATTCGAGGTCGCGTTTAAAAGCGTGGATCTTGGCTGGTAATGTAACCGTCGATGGTTCAGCGTGTATTGTACCTAGACATAAATTAAAGGGGGATGAAGTCATAGCCATTAGTGCTGAACTTGCTACGGAAGTCACTCATGCACCAGAAAAAATGGATTTAAACATTGTTTTTGAAGATGAACATATCCTAGTCATCGACAAGCAAAGAGACGTGGTTGTTCATCCTGGCGCGGGGAATGCAAGTGGCACCTTGTTAAACGCACTTCTCGCTCACGATCCTAAAATAGATAAAGTACCCCGTGCAGGCATTGTTCATCGACTTGATAAAGACACCACCGGCTTGATGGTGGTAGCGAAAACGCTGACAGCTCAGACTCATTTAGTCGAACAGCTACAAACCCGTACTATGGGTAGAGAATATGAAGCGCTGTGTCAAGGAACGTTTGTCGCTGGAGGCGTTGTTGATGCGCCAATGGGCCGTCACTCGACTAAACGCACGCTAATGGCAGTGCGAGAGCTCGGCAAACCTGCTGTTACACACTATAGGGTTATTGAAAAATTTAGAGCATTCACGCATGTGCGTCTGAAGCTTGATACGGGCAGAACCCATCAAATTCGCGTGCATATGGCATACATCAAGCATCCTCTTTTGGGAGATCCAACCTATGGAGGTCGACCAAGGTTACCTAAAGGTGCAAGTGATGAATTTATCCATATTTTAAGACAGTTCGATAGACAAGCATTACACGCTATTCAACTTACCCTAACTCACCCTGTAACGAACGAAGAAATGGTCTTTCACGCTGATTATCCCAGTGATTTCTATCAGCTGTTACAGGCAGTCAGAGACGACACGAAAACCCATGGTTTACATGACCACGACTGATGTTAGGCTTATTACTCCTAACTGGCGAGTGCCTGAACAGGTGGTTGCTTACAGTACCGTACGTGAAGGGGGAGTAAGTTGCGGCTCATATTCATCACTGAATGTGGGTGATCATGTAGGGGACGAAGCACGGCGGGTCATCGAAAATCGCAAGCGTCTGCCATATTCAAAGCACTTAAACTGGATGAAGCAGGTACATGGATGTAATGTTGCGCGTGTAAGCTCAACGGCGGCTAACCCCTTAGTATGCGACGGTTTGTATTCTGAATACGCGAATTGTTTTTGCGCGGTAATGACAGCTGACTGCATTCCCATTTTGCTGACAAATAAAGCGGGAGAGCAAGTGGCTGCCGTTCATGCCGGATGGAAAGGGCTTAAGTTGGAAGTGATAAAAAATACACTCGCACAGTTTGATGATGCAATGTGCAATATTGTGGCTTGGATTGGTCCTTGTATCAGTGCGCCATTTTATGAAGTCGATAACGCTATATTGGAGCAATTTAGCGACTACGAAGACGCGTTTTCAGTAAAGCCTAATGCTAAATATGCGTTTGACTTGGCCTTGGTTGCTGAACGGCAGCTGCGATCGCTCGGTGTTGAGCAAATAACAAAAGCAGACCTTTGTACGTATTCTAATGAGCATTTATTTTTTTCTCACAGACGCAGTACTCATCAAGGTGAAAAGCAGTGTGGTAGGCAAGTGTCAGTAATTGGATTTCGCGGCTCTTGAATAGCGATAAGCGAATACCCATTATTTGGTTAGGTAAGTAATGGAGAGCATTTGCGATGCGTTTAGATAAATTCACTAGTAAGTTTCAAGTAGCCATTTCCGATGCACAGTCTATTGCTTTGGGACGCGACCATCAATTTATTGAACCTGTCCATTTATTGTCTGCATTATTAAATCAGCAAGGCGGTACAGTACGGCCATTGCTCGATCACGCAAATATAAATGTAAATAGCTTACGCTCAGCTCTGTCTGAGGCAATAGAAAAGTTGCCAAGAGTCTCTGGTATCGGTGGCGATGTACAGCTTTCCAAAGCCAGTGGTAACTTGTTGAACTTGTGCGACAAAATATCTCAGCAAAGAAAAGACGATTACATTACATCAGAGATTTTTGTTCTCGCTGCAACTCGAGATTCGGGCACCTTAGGTAGTATTTTCAATTCCTTGGGTATCACTGAGAAGAAAATGAATGACGCGATTGAAGCAATTCGTCGCGGTCAGAAAGTGACAGATCCAAATGCAGAAGATGTTCGTCAAGCTTTAGAGAAATACACGACTGATCTGACAGAGAGAGCAGAGCAAGGCAAGCTTGATCCCGTGATAGGAAGAGACGAGGAAATTCGTCGTACTATTCAAGTATTACAGCGACGTACCAAAAATAACCCAGTACTGATTGGCGAGCCCGGTGTGGGGAAAACAGCCATCGTTGAAGGATTAGCATTAAGAATTATTAATAAAGAGGTCCCAGAAGGCTTACAAGACAAACGCGTGTTGTCACTTGATATGGGGGCTTTGGTGGCTGGTGCAAAATACCGTGGAGAGTTCGAAGAGCGACTTAAAGCGGTGCTCAACGAGCTTGCCAAAGAAGAAGGTCGAGTTATTTTGTTTATCGACGAACTACACACTATGGTAGGCGCAGGAAAAACAGAGGGAGCAATGGACGCAGGTAATATGCTAAAGCCTGCGTTAGCACGAGGCGAACTTCATTGTGTTGGAGCGACAACCTTAGACGAGTATCGGCAATATATTGAGAAGGATGCTGCACTTGAAAGGCGCTTTCAGAAAGTATTGGTGGAACAGCCGAGCGTTGAAGACACCATTGCGATTTTACGTGGTTTAAAAGAGCGTTACGAATTGCATCATTCTGTCGATATAACAGACCCAGCGATTGTTGCTGCGGCAAGCTTAAGTCATCGCTATATCAGTGACAGGCAACTTCCTGATAAAGCCATCGACTTGATTGATGAGGCAGCCTCAAGCATCCGCTTACAAATGGATTCCAAACCTGAAGAAATGGATAGGCTTGAACGTCGAATTATCCAGCTCAAACTAGAAGAGCAAGCGTTAGCAAAAGAAATGGATGAAGCCAGCTTAAAGCGTTTAGAAGTCATTGAAATTGAACGCGAACAAGCCGAGAAGAAATATGCGTCTTTAGAGCGTGTATGGCTTGATGAAAAAGAGGCGATGCAGGGAACACAGTCAATAAAAAGCGAACTTGAGCAGGCTAAACTCGATTTGGACATAGCTCGACGTGCATCAGATTTAAGCAGAATGTCAGAACTACAATATGGTCGCATACCTGAGTTAGAGCAAAAGTTAGAGCGTGCCGCTGAGCATGAATCAAAAGAAACTGTATTGGTTAAAAATAAAGTCACTGACAGTGAAATAGCCGATGTTCTCTCAAGGTGGACGGGTATTCCTATAGCAAAAATGCTAGAAGGGGAACGCGATAAGCTACTAAAAATGGAAGAAGTGCTGCACAAACGCGTTGTAGGGCAGGCAGAAGCTGTTAACGCGGTATCCAATGCAATCAGGCGCAGTAGAGCGGGGCTTAGTGACCCAGATAAGCCTATTGGCTCGTTTTTATTCCTAGGACCAACAGGTGTGGGAAAAACAGAGCTTTGTAAATCATTGGCTGGTTTTTTGTTTGATACCGAAGAAGCCATTGTACGAATAGACATGTCAGAATTTATGGAAAAACATTCAGTTAGCCGATTGGTTGGGGCGCCTCCTGGCTATGTTGGGTATGAAGAAGGCGGCTATCTGACCGAAGCAGTTAGACGTAAACCATACTCGGTCGTGCTTTTGGATGAAGTAGAAAAAGCCCACCCTGACGTGTTTAATATTTTACTGCAAGTATTGGACGACGGTCGCCTTACCGACGGTCAGGGTAGAACGGTAGATTTTAAAAATACGGTTATTATCATGACATCAAACCTTGGTTCCGATGTTATTCAAGACAAGCATGATGAGGCTCAGTATTCTCACATGAAGCAGATAGTAATGGACGTGGTAAGTCAGCACTTTAAACCGGAGTTTATCAACCGAGTGGACGATTTGGTTGTGTTTCATCCTCTCGGCAAGGAACAAATAAAAGTGATTGCCAAGATTCAGTTGGCATCGTTAAGAAACCGTTTGATAGAAAAAGGCTTTAAGCTTGAAATTTCAGGTGCCGCTTTAGACGTCATCGCAGAAGCAGGCTTTGACCCTGTCTATGGAGCACGCCCTTTGAAGCGAGCGATTCAAACTCAAATTGAAAACAAGTTGGCAGAAGCCTTACTGTCTGACAAGCTAAGTTCACAAGACACCATTCGAATTGATGTTGTCGATAAGACACTCGAAATACTTTAGAGTTGATTTAATAGGCTTATTGCTTCATCTCGCTCGTCAAATGGCTTTTCAGATCGCAAAGCAGCGTTCAGCTCGTCCGCTGCTTCTGTTTTCCTGTCAAGGTTAAATAGCGCATAAGCTAAATGATAGCGGATGGTAGGAGAATCAGCATTAAGCGCGAAGGCTTGGCGTAAATAAGGAAGGGCCTCGTTAAATTTAGTTTGTTTCGCTAATAGCCATCCTTTAGTGTCTACAAAATCGGCAACCGCATCATTGTTATCTACCGCTTTTGTTGCGTATTCCAATGCCAACGCTGGATTAGATTTCGCATAAATATTGGCTAAGTTATTATAAATTCCAGATTTATCCTTTACTGAATCCTGTTTTGATAGCATCAGATAATGTTCAAGCGCGTTTTCATTTTCGCCAGCAACTAACAAAAAATCTGCTAGGAGTCTACGCATAAATAGATGCTGAGGTTCTGCCTTTATCACTTTTGCTGCACTTAGTTTAAATTGGTCTGTGGAGACACCAGAGAGCGCCATTTGATAAAGCTGCGCTGCGGCATCAGTGTTCCAATTATCAAGCTCTAACGCTTTAGTAAAATATCGTTGGGCTTGTTCCAGTCGGTTTTTAGCTTTTAAAGACTCAGCGTACCTTACGTTCACCACGCTACTTTCTGGATTGTCATCCAATAAGGTTTTTGCTAATTCAAAAGCCGCCTCGTTTTCTTCAATACGCAATTTTGCGCGGACTAACTCTGTCGCGACAAGCAGGTTTTCCTTATCCAAGTCGTAGGCTCGTTGTAAGGCCCTATGAGCCCCTTTAACATCATTCATGCTGTAATGTTGTTGACTCAAATTATATAGATCTAAAGGACTATCAACCCAAACTCCATACACAATTGATAGTTCTTTTTTAGCCGCTTCAATGTTGTTCTCGTTAAAATGTACATCGGCAAGTGCTAAATGATACTCAGGAACCAATAGGTATTTTCGAGTCAGTGCTTCTAACTCTTTGCGTGCTTTTTCCCATTCACCTTGTTGTACGTAGACTCGTGCGAGTAATTCTAAAGGAAGAGGATTGTTTGTTGCGATAGGTTTAACGCCTAACAGTACATCTAGCGCACGCTCTAGCTTATTTTGAAAAAATAAAGCTTGTGCTAAAAAAAGCCCAGTTTGAATATCGGTAGGATAGCGTTCTAGCAAATTTGTCGCTATTGACTCAGCTTCTTTATACTCCTCCAAAGCGAGTAAAGCTCGGATGGTAGCGGATAAACCGTACTTATTTTCCGGGTGACGATTCATCACAGAACGGGCGGCTTCTAGTGAAGCAGTAAACGCCTCCTGCTGATAAAGGATTTGTGATTTCAATAATGTATATGCAATTTCATCGGGCGTCTCATTTAATGCTTTCTCAGTTTGAGTTAACGCTTCGTCGATTAAATTATTAGCAAGTAAGAGCGTGATAAATGTATAGCGGAAGGGCTCTGCATCAGGTTTAGGAAAGCTAAGCCTAAATAAGTCCAACGCCTCTTTAGGTTTATTTGATTGTTGAAGTGTTCTTACGTGCATTAATTGTGCACGTTCAGATTGTCTTATTTCTGCGGGGACTTGTTCAAGTAACGAAGAGCATTTAAATATTTTTCCGCTTTGGATAAACAGCTCGCAAAGAGACAAGCTTAAGTTAATATCTTTTTTTACCAACGCTAGATTATTTTCAAGTAGAAGTTGTGCTTTTCTATGTTGGTTAAGGCGAGTATAGGTATCGGCCATCAGCCCCAAGGCATTCACGTTATTTTTGTTGTCTACTATATAACGCTCAAACTCTATAATCGCCGACTCATAATTACCTGAAAGGTAAGCAGCGAGACCAGCAACAAAGTATAACTCTTTACGTCTTACCGATACATCTTCAGGCACTGCGGTAAGGCGTTGAATCAAATCATCATAAGCCTCTTGAGCCGCCTCAGAGTTATCATTTTGAGACAATAATCTGCCTTTTAGCAATAACGCAAAAGGGTCATTGGGAGACTGCTCAAGAATTTCATTCACAATAGATGAGGCTCTGGGATCATTTTCCTGAGCGTAAGCCGTTGCAAGCGAGCGTTTTATTACTGGGTTAATAGGGGAAATAGAGTAGGCTTTTTCAAAAAAGCGTTTTGCAGTTTCGAAATCTCCGTTTAACTTAGCAAATTGACCTTGAAGATGAATAGTTCTTGCATCGCTGGGCTTTTGAGCGATTGATTGCGCAATTAATTGTTTTGCCTGTTTAAAATTGCGGTTTTGAAGATTTAATGCCGCTAAACTATTTAATGCACGAACATTGCTCGGATAAAGCGTTAAAGCTTGTTGGTATTCTTTGAAAGCTTGTTCTGTTTTGTTGAGATTAAAATGCGCACTACCTTTTAATAGTTTTACTTCAAACAGACTTTCTTTAATTAATTTATCAGTCGATAGCTCGGCAAGCTGTTCATAGCGTTGAGAATACAGCAAGGCCTCGGCTAAAATAGGAACGACTAAATTTACATCTGCGCCAAACTCTTTTGCTTCATTTAATTCTACCATAGCGTCATCATAGCGTCCTCGAATCACTAAAATTCGGCCCATAAGAATTTTTGAAGGTAAATGCGCAGGGTTATCTTCCAAGGCATTGCGCAGATAAATATAAGTCGTATCTACATCACCACGGTTATAAGCTTTTAGCGCATTCTCGAAATTTTCAGTTGATTGTGCAAAAGCAATATTTGGGGTTGTGCTTAAAAGGCCTAAAAAAACGATGATATTGACTAAACGAAACACACTTCTTCTCGCTAAACCTGATGTTTGAAATTAATCATAACTGTATACCCTAATCACCTCAAGAATCTTACAAAGGTAGGGTGAAAGTAAGATTGATTGCCGTACGTGCAAATAAAAAAAAGCGACGGAGGTCGTCGCTTTTTATTTTATTAATTATTTTCGCTTAATTTCTACGCTTTCTTCTTACGGTATAAATACCGCTTAGCAGTAGCAAACTGAATACAGCCGGCGCACTGACTTCTGAAGGAGCGTTAGGAACAGACTTTTTAAACGCTAAGTTGTCGATACCACCAGAGCCAGGCAAGTTAATTCGAATACCGAAAATACCAATGACATTTTCATACTGTTGACGAACCCATTGACCATCCTCCAATGTTGGAATTCGAGTGCGAGATATTTCATCACCATCTTCGTCAAAAAACTGAATAGCGAAGAAAGCGGCATCTAATCCTTTTTTCTTGTCCTCAATATCGAAAAAGTCGATTGACTTAAGGTCAACAGCTTGAGTAAAGGTGAACTCGAAGAACCCAGCGGGGCGAGAACCTTCGTCATTAATTCTGTTGGACTTAAATAATTTTTCACCATCTACGATTCTAGTATTTCCTGACGTTGGCGCATACTCGTTGAGAATTAAAATGTTACCAGGATTAGTTCTACTCGCGAACTCAGGGGGTAAGCCTGTAGTATCGTAAGCTTGGCCTGAAACGCGATTTCTAAATATACCATCACCATCGTCATCGCCGAATTGTAAGTCCGAGTCAAACTCAGGTGTGACGCCTCTTTTATTGAGTGTATTGAAGGTTATCTGAGAGTTTTCGAATCTGCGACCAACATCACATCGACCAATCTTCTTCTTAGATGAAGCAAAAGAACGGTTATAATTACAGCTGCTGATCGAAACGCCAAAGCCATCCGCATGCAAATTAGCATATTCATTATCAATGATTCGTCCTTCAAGGATGGAATTTCCCTGACTGTCTGAATCAAAGTCTAGAACGTGAACTTTAGCAGTCGCGCTAGTAGATAAGATTAATAAAAGCGTAAATAAAGTAATCTTGACGTTATTTAATGTTTTCATTGAGTTCGCCATTACGATGAGTGTGTAATTTACTTTAAGCAATTTTTAAGCCTTTTTGGTAAAAGCTTTAAAATCAATAACATAATTTCATTTTTGTAAAAAATTTCTATTGATGTGTAAAAAATACAGACAGTTTTTTAACGTTTTTAGCTTTAAAGACTAAACAAAATTGATATGCTACAAACAATTTATCCTGTCTAACTAATAGCGTATATAAAATGCAGTCAAAGAAAGGTATATATTTACTCCCTAACTTATTAACAACGGGCGGTTTGTTTAGTGGGTTTTTTGCAGTGGTATCATCTATGAACGGCCGATTTGAAGCAGCAGCCGTCGCAGTTTTTGTGGCAATGGTGTTTGATGGTCTCGATGGTCGCGTGGCGAGAATTACAAATACACAAAGTGAATTTGGCGCAGAATATGATTCAATGGCCGATATGGTTTCATTTGGCGTAGCACCAGCCTTGGTTAGTTATAATTGGGGATTATCCCATTTGGGTAAATTAGGTTGGTTGGCTGCGTTTATTTATGTGGCCGGAGCTGCGCTTCGGCTTGCTCGCTTTAATACTCAGGTAGGGATAGCAGACAAACGTTACTTTCAAGGCTTAGCAAGTCCTGCTGCGGCAGCCGTTGTTTCTGGAATGGTTTGGGTAGGTGTTGAATATCAAATTGAGAGCGAAGCAATTGGTTACTTATGTGCACTACTCACGGGTGCTGTTGGCCTCCTGATGGTAAGTAATTTTAAATACAACTCCTTTAAAGAAGTGAATTGGCATGGGAAAGTCCCTTTCGTGGCGATTTTAGTCGTGATGCTCGTTTTTGTAATTGTTGCAACCGATCCGGCTCTCGTATTATTCAGTGTGTTTTCTCTTTATGCACTTGCAGGTCCTATTAACACCTTTAGAACGGTTGATAAGGTGACTTTGGAAGACGTGGTGGGCGATCATCAAGAAGCAGCGGAGCCCAGCGAACTTAAAACAGGCAGCGAACTTAAAACAGAAGAGCCCGCTGATGATAAGGCTGCCGATGAAAAAACGCTGCGAGATGAAAAAGGTCATTAAAAAGATACTTTAGTTGTTTATTTGAATACATATTGAGCAATCAAACAAAAAAACCAAATTAATTTATATTTAGGC
>CAYSDZ010000030.1:0-37827 GCA_964429915.1 uncultured Alteromonas sp. | reverse complement strand
CAATTTGACGCAGGGTAAATCCTTTTAGGCTTCGCCCTTGGGAGCTTCACAGCGCCTTTATGACTGCGTTATACTTGTTCGAAAGGTTAGCCACATTCCTTCTCAAGTATGCCTTGTCATAAAAACGCTGTGATAGCTCTGAAACGAGCATGTTGAGGTGGAACGGGTATATCATTAGTTGGAGGTTTCATTGGCAATAAAACAGTTGCCTACACAATTAGCGAATCAGATTGCCGCAGGTGAGGTGGTAGAACGCCCTTCATCAGTCGTTAAAGAACTCGTTGAAAACAGTCTAGATGCCGGTGCTGATCATATCGAAATTGATATTGAAAAAGGCGGGCATAAACGCATTCGCATTAAAGACAATGGCTGTGGGATAGTTAAGGATGAACTTGGTTTAGCTTTAGCGCCCCATTCAACCAGTAAAATATTTACGCTCGACGACTTGGAAAATATTGCTTCACTGGGGTTTAGAGGCGAGGCTTTAGCCAGTATCAGTTCAGTAAGCCGGTTAACCATTAGTTCCAAGCCGGAAAAACAAACAGAAGCTTGGGCGGCGCGTGTATCTGGACGAGATATGGCGCTTGAAATTTTACCCACCGCTCACCCTAACGGCACGACGATCGACGTAGTTGATATTTTCTATAACACGCCGGCAAGGCGTAAATTTCTGCGTGCTGAGAAAACCGAATTTCAGCACATAGAAGACATAGTAAAACGCATTGCGTTGAGCAGACCAAAAGCGTCATTTATTCTTTTGCATAATGGCAAAGTGATTAAGCGATGGCCGATGGCCAAGGCCGATTGTGAAAATCAGCGTGTTGCCCAAGTATGCGGGCAACAGTTTTCAAAGGAAGCAAGCAAAACTCAATTGACCTACGAGGGGATCACTCTTACAGCATGGGTAGGGGGGCTTTCTTTGATGCGCAGTGCTACAGATATGCAGTATTGCTTTGTTAACGGGCGAGCAATGCGCGACAAACTGCTATTACATGCTATTCGACAAGCGTACGAAACCGTATATGAAAGCATAGAGCAGCCTGCCTATGTCTTGTTTATAGAACTGAACCCGAATGACGTAGATGTCAATGTTCATCCAGCAAAGCATGAAGTGAGATTTCAACACGCTAGGCATGTTCACGATTTGGTGTGTAAAGCAATTCAGGATGCATTGCGCGAATGCGATCAACCGACTCAGATAGCTACCGCTAGCCATCAACCTAATCATGATTATATACAACCCTTGCAAGCTCGTGCGGGCCTCGAATCTGTAGCAAGTGCGCCTGGGCAAAAGGCCGGAACAGCGTTCCAAGCATCAGGAAGTCGTTTTACCACTCATCGTCATGTAGCCGAAGGGAGCCCGTCAAAACAGGCCGTTGAGCATTATCAAACACTCATGTCTTCTTCGCTACCGTCACCTCAACGATTTTCAGTTGTGGGTAGTAAAGGCTTGCTTAAGATAGAAAACCAATCAATACAGTGGATACCCGCAAAACTTTGCTTGCACAAATGGTTGAACGAAACCTTTACAAGCGCTAGCGTCTCTCAACCGCTCTTGATGCCAGTCAGCGTTATGTTCGATGATCCATTGGATCCTAAATTAAAGCGTAAATTGCATCGTAATTTGATTGAAAAATGTTTCGAACCCTTTTTTGAAATCACCTTTATTGGCAGTAAATGTATTCTTAAGAAAGTGCCCTCTGCTTTGCGTCAACTAGCATGGGGACGAATTTTCCCTGCGGCATTGGCAAGTTTAGAGCGGCTTGATTCGCAAAACAGCGGCGACATGAAAAATGTATTGGTAAACGCATTCGAACATAGCGATGATGCTGTGCAAATGGCGTTAAATTGGTGTGCTTCATTGCCCCATGATAAGCAAACAGAGACGCTTTCTTGTGCAGTAACAACAAAATCAATAGAAGAGTTTGTGGATTGGATAGAACGATGAGACCCTCTGCGCTCGAACAGCCTTTGCCCGTAGTTGCTATTATGGGTCCTACAGCATCCGGGAAAACGTCGCTTGCGATTGAGTTGGCGAAAAAACTCAATGGAGAAGTGATCAGTGTTGATTCTGCACTGATTTATAAGGGTATGGATATTGGTACTGCAAAACCCAATAACAAGGAAAAAGCCGGTATTCCTCATTGGCTGATTGATACCCATGACCCCTCGCAGTCGTACTCAGTGTCTGCATTTTTTGACGATGCTGTGGAGTTAGTGCGTCATCTTCATTCAAGAGGCAAAGCCGCCATCCTAGCTGGTGGTACAATGATGTACTTTAATGCTTTATCAAAAGGTATCGCTCCCCTTCCCGAAGGCGACGTACCAACCAAGCTGCAACTAGAAGCAGAAGCAAAGATTGAGGGATGGGGTAAGCTTCACCAACAACTTTTAACAATAGATGAAACCTGTGCCAAACGGATCCATCCTAACGATTCTCAACGTATCACTCGCGCTTTAGAAGTTTACAGAACAACGGGAAAACCCTTAAGTTGGTGGCAGGCTCAACCTGCCAAAACAGTGCCATTTGCTATACAGTCTTATGCAATAGCGCCCGAGCGCAGAGAAGACTTACACGCACGAATTGCAAAGCGCTTTGACGTCATGCTCCAACAAGGTTTAGTTACTGAGGTTGAAAAACTCTATCACCGCCCCGACTTACACAAAAATATGCCATCAATTCGTTCTGTCGGTTACAGGCAAGTTTGGGACTATTTGGATGGTGAGCTTAGCCATGACGAAATGATAGAGCGCGGTGTGATTGCCACGCGTCAGCTTGCAAAGCGTCAACTGACTTGGCTTAGAAGTTGGTCATCATTGACATGGCTAGATACATTTGACGAGAATAGATTAACAAAATTGATGGCAAAATTAATCTTTTAAACGATTAGGTGTGGTATAACGTATTAAGAGACGGTAACGTGATTACTAAACATAGTGACTCAACGATAATAACAACAAAGAAGGATACATGATGGCAAAAGGTCAATCATTACAGGACCCATTTTTGAATGCGTTAAGGAAAGAACGTATTCCCGTGTCCATATACCTAGTAAACGGAATAAAATTACAAGGGCAAGTGGAATCGTTCGATCAGTTTGTCATTTTACTGAAGAATACAGTGAGTCAAATGGTATACAAGCATGCTATTTCTACCGTTGTTCCGGCTCGCGCATTTACTATGCCTTCTGGTAGTGAAGGCGAAAACGGTAAAACAGAATAGTGAAGAGTAATACCGCTTTATAAGCATAGGTGATGGGTTGTTTGAACGATACGAAGGCGGTGAACGGGCAGTACTTGTTCACGTCGACTTCTCTGATGACTCAAGCAAAGAAGATTTGTTTGAGCTAAGTTTGCTGGTTTCCTCCGCGAATGTGGATTCAACAGAAGTGGTCACTACTTCTCGTAGTGCTCCACACCCCAAGTATTTTGTCGGGTCTGGAAAAGCAGAAGAAATCGCAGCAGCCGTAAAGGCAAGTGAAGCAGATGTGGTAATTTTTAACCATGCACTTAGCCCGTCTCAAGAGCGAAATCTAGAAGCTTTGTGTAAATGTAGAGTGTTGGACAGAACAGGTTTGATCCTCGATATTTTTGCTCAACGCGCTCGAACTCATGAAGGAAAATTGCAGGTTGAACTCGCACAGCTAAGGCATATTTCCACACGCTTGATTCGAGGTTGGACTCACTTGGAAAGGCAAAAAGGTGGGATTGGTTTAAGAGGGCCGGGTGAAACCCAACTTGAAACCGACAGGCGTTTGCTGAGAGGGCGAATTAAAACCATTTTAAAACGCTTAGAAAAAGTCCAAAAGCAAAGAGAGCAAGGGCGTAGAGCTAGAAAGCGCGCTGAAATGCCAACGCTCTCTTTAGTGGGCTATACGAATGCAGGCAAGTCAACCTTATTCAATGCAATAACCGATTCCGACGTTTACGCCGCCGATCAACTTTTTGCGACTTTGGATCCCACTTTACGCAAATTGAGTTTAAAGGATGTGGGTAACGTTATTCTTGCAGACACTGTGGGCTTTATTCGCCATCTACCTCATGACTTAGTGGCTGCTTTCAAAGCAACCTTGCAAGAGACGCAGGAAGCGGACTTATTACTTCATGTGATCGATTTTTCCGACAGTAACTATCAAGATACGATAGATGAAGTTAATAATGTGCTTGAAGAGATTGATGCAGACGACATTCCACAATTGTTGGTGTGTAACAAAATAGACAATATGGAAGGGGTGTCTCCAAAAATCGATTACGACGATGAACACCGCCCTATAAGAGTTTGGATATCAGCCAAACAGGAATTAGGCTTAGATTTGTTAACGCAGGCATTAACTGAACGATTAAGCAAAACCATTGTTCAGCAATCTTTGAGAATTCCACCTGCATTTAGTCGCCTACGTGGCGTGTTATATGACTTGAATTGTATCGATTCGGAGTCATATTCAGATAATGGAGATTGGTTGGTAGAAGTGAGAATGCTTCAGGCCGACTGGAAACGACTAGACAAAAACCTCGACACTGGATTATCGGATTTTGTTGTGAAACATTGATGACACAACCGAAGCACCTCTTTTTCAGTATAGTATTTTTCAAATTAAACATTTTGGAGTGACAACATGGCCTGGAATGAACCGGGTGGGAATAATAATGACCCTTGGAAAAATCGCGGTGGTAAGGATCAAGGTCCGCCCGATTTAGATGACGTTTTTAGAAAATTATTCGCTAAATTTAATAAAGGTGGAAACAAAGGCGGGTCTGGGAAAAGCCTAGGAACGGCCGGTATTGGTTTGATTGCCGGTTTGTTGGTCGTTGTTTGGTTTGTGAGCGGTTTTTATACAATTCGTGAAGCTGAACGAGGCGTCGTTTTGCGATTCGGTGAATACAATAAACAGGTGGAGCCTGGATTAAGGTGGAAACCAACATTTGTCGATACCGTTGTACCTGTAGACGTGCAATCAATTCGCGATCAGTCTTCGTCAGGTTCAATGCTAACTGAAGATGAAAACGTAGTTAGCGTGCAAATGGAAATGCAGTATCGCGTTGTGGATCCTTATCGATGGACCTTTGCTGTAGCCGACCCCCAAGCGAGCTTAAGTCAGGCATTAGACAGTGCAGTGCGTTATGTTGTAGGTCATTCAAGAATGGATGACGTATTAACCGATGGCCGTGAAGTGACACGTCAGAACGTATGGGAAGAGCTGCAAAAAGTCATTGAGCCCTATAATATTGGCGTATCGATCATCGATATGAACTTTAAAGACGCGCGCCCACCCGAAGCAGTGAAAGATGCGTTTGATGATGCTATTGCTGCACAAGAAGATGAACAGCGTTTTATTCGTGAAGCGGAAGCCTATGCTAGAGAAATCGAACCTCGTGCACGAGGCCAAGTAAATCGAATGAACGAAGAAGCCACAGCTTATAAGCAGCGCGTAACCTTGGAAGCACAAGGTGAAGTAGCACGTTTTGAAGAGTTACTTCCTCAATACGAAGCCGCACCCACGGTAACACGGCAACGTATTTACTTGGAAACGATGGAACAGGTGTTTGGAAGCACATCTAAAATTATGGTTGATAGCTCCAATGGTAGTAGCATGATGTATTTACCCTTAGATAAGATTATCGAAAGGCAAAACCTCCACTCTGCCGCAGAAGCGACACGCAATACGCTAGAGGGGCTTCGCAATAGCACTAATTCTGAGCAAAATCCAAACAACCCAACGATACGGACTAACGATAATTTACGTCCAAATCGATTCAGCAACGGGAGAAACTAAGCGATGAGAAATAATCTGATTATTGCCGTGTTCGTATTGCTTGGCGTTTTGTTAGCGGGTTCGGTGTTTGTTGTTAAAGAAGGCGACAAAGCTATCGTGATCCAATTCGGTAAGGTACAGCGAGATGCGCAAACGGGGGAAACAAATGTTTTTGAACCGGGTTTACATTTTAAATTGCCGTTTATCGACACAGTAAAAGTGTTAGATGCTCGTATTCAAACTTTAGATGATGCACCAGACCGTTTTGTCACATCGGAAAAGAAAGACCTTATCGTTGATTCGTATGTAAAATGGAAAATTGAAGACTTTGCGCGGTATTACCTATCCACTGGCGGAAACAAGCTTCAAGCGGAAGCGTTGTTAAAGCAAAAGGTTAATAACGGCCTAAGGTCTGAATTTGGTGCACGAACTATCTCACAAATTGTTTCTGGTGAGCGCTCTGAGTTAATGGACCAAGCCATGGAGCAAGCGTCTTCAAGCTCTGACGAGTTGGGGATCGCCATTGTTGATGTTCGAGTAAAACAAATCAATTTGCCTACCGAAATCAGCACCTCAATTTTCCAACGTATGCGTGCAGAGCGCGCAGCGGTGGCAAGAGAACACCGTTCAGAGGGACAAGAGCAAGCTGACATTATCAAAGCTAACATCGATGCGAAAGTGACCATCATGCTAGCAGATGCAGAGCGAAATGCTAGACAGCTTCGCGGTGAAGGCGATGCATCAGCAGCAAAGATTTACGCAAACGCGTATTCTAAAAACGCTGAATTTTACAGTTTTCTACGCAGTATGGACGCGTATAAAAACAGTTTTAATAGCAAAAATGATGTGTTGGTGGTCGAACCCGACGGTGAATTTTTCCGCTTTATGAATAATCAGTCAGGGAAGTAATTATTCCTAAAGAATAAAAAAGCCAGCTTGCGCTGGCTTTTTTTCGTTAAATTAAAGAGAAAATGGATGAAGTTAAAATAGCATTCAAATACAGAACTTTATTCTTTATCTTGTGATGCTAACATTAAGCATATGCATAACTAAAATACCACTTGGGACCGTCAGGCTTTGAAAATAACGGCATGTCAAATGCTGTAGCTATACCTGATTTGATAATTTTGCCGTAGATATGATTCGAATTGTCATAAGGCCTAATTGTTTTTTTATTTAGGTTGTAAGAATATGATTGTCCCGAGCCGCCAAACCACCTCTTATAAACACCCACGGTTAAATAGCAACTGCCATCCTCGTTTTTGCTATAGTATATTTGATAACCATTTATAGATGACACTAAGTTATTTAGAATTTTAGTGGATTTATCGTCTAATTCACCTTTAGATTTATCAATATTATGAAAGGTTAATTTTCCTTGATTTCCAAGGTCACAAGCGTAAACAGCTAATTGCTCGAACGCAGTCTTATTTTGTGCATAGTTAGTTTTCATTTCTTCGAAAGTAGGCTGCTTTGAGCAAGCAGAAAGCAACATAACGACAGCGTACCAAAAAAAATTTTTTTTATGAAAAAATCTAGCAATAAGTCTCATTTTGAACGTCACTCGTTGATAACATAATGATTTGGCTAACGTAACGAAAGTTAACTTTTTACATTAGCCCTATTAAAGTAATGATTATTCGATCCAGCAATACGTCGGATAGCCCTCTTGGACAAAGCACCATTCCTCTCCTCCGCCGCCTGGACGAATATACCCACCTCCGCCAATTGGGCCAGATGACCCGCCGCTGCTGCCTCCATCTGAGCCTCCTCCTGGCCCGCCGCCACCTCCGCCTCCACTAGAACCGATAGCGTCGAGTGTTAAATCGTCTAAACAGGAAAATGAAGCTCTATCAGTTGTGTTATGCTTTGCAACTTCATTTTCATATCGAATACCTCTCAGTACTTCTAACTGGTCGCCAAGGTTATCATTTAAATTAGTCAGAAAATTAAAGACTCCTAAAGGAAGCCCAACCCAGCCATGATTAGTTATTGCCTGATAACCTGAAGACCCCCTAAGAATAATTGATTCAGGTATACCAAGAGCTCTTCCATGCGCTCCATATAAAAAATTTCCTAAAGATGGACCTCCGATATATCTACTGTTTTCATCGTGAGACATGTCTAATGCACCACCTGCCCTGCTCATTGAAGCAAAAAATATCATTCGCATTGAAAACGCTTGAAATGGGTTAAATACATTATTAACTGCTTTCGCGAGCCCTCTGCTTGCACGTAAAGCAGAGTTCACATTTAGTTGCTCGCCGCCACTCCGTGTTCTAGGTGGGGGTTCAGGAGGACGATTTTGTGCAGTGCATTGCGCAGCTTCAGAAGCGGTGTTCACGTTTTGATTTTCAAAATAGACTTGGCTGTCAATTAAAGTATTTTCTGGAATAAAGCACCCTTCGGGGCCACATGGCCGAGGATCTGGGAAAGTCCCTATACCATCTTCACTTATCACTTTCGTTGTAACGCTTAAAAACACATTACTGTAACCTTCTTCAGGGTCGTGGTCGTGAACAACCCAAAACCTATAACTACGATTTTTAGTAAGTGGTATAATAGACAGCTTTACTTCTGTGTTGTGTTCTAAAGCAAGATTATCACCGAAAGCACCGTCATTTGGGTCTACGATTTCATCCAGAATCACCGATTTTGACGGTAATTTAGCTTTTATTTGATACGAAGCATCCGACTGGTATGTTGGTATTGCCAGTAATGCAGATTTGTCTATGCTTACATTTTTAAAAATTACACACTTCATATCACCAGAAGTGAGTATCTCAATATCGGAGTTAGGATTTAATATAGTACATTCTGAAGTTACTCCAAGAAATGGATAAGTACTGAGAATAAATAATAAAATTAAGAGCTTGTAACATCCTATTTTCATATGGTTCTCCTTTTTGTTTTAACAAAATTAGGTGAGTGACATAACATTTAATATAATGCATCCAACCACATCAACATATCAGTGGAAGTTGGATAATGTCAAACTCCTACTAGCATATAATCAGACCCAAAAATTTTTACTCAGTATGACCAATGCAGATAGGGCAAGCGCATACTTTTATAAAAATACGGAGAGCGAATTAGGCATGTCCAGTGCATAATTAAGCTTACACTGCGGTAAAATGAAAGTATGCGCTTGCCCTGTCAATGCAGACCGTAGATCTAACTGCTTGGTGCTTAAGTTAAGTAATACGATATAATAATGCAGTATTAATCGAAAAAGCGCAGTAAACTTTGTATTGATAAAAAGAAAGGTTTTAATTTAACAAGTCCTTTTTTGCAAAAAAAACGTAACATTCTGTAAATTTTTTTAGGTATTGAATCATTATTATGCCATACCGCAGTCAAACTCAATTCACACACAAGCAAGCTGATAAAATTGGTGTGCTTATTACCAATTTGGGGACACCCGACGCCCCTACAAAATCGGCGCTTCGACGATATTTGAAGGAGTTTTTGTGGGATCCAAGGGTCGTGGAAGTACCGAGACCGATTTGGTGGGCCGTACTCAATCTTGTTATTTTAAATATTCGACCCGCTCGGTCTGCGAAGGCGTACTCAACGGTCTGGACGGAAGAAGGTTCGCCATTGTTAGTGCATACTCAAAATCAAGCTGCTGCGTTAGCAAAAAAATGCGCCAGTGAATATGGCGACGACGTAATCGTTGAATTTGCTATGCGATATGGGAACCCTTCTATTCGTTCGACTATCGATAAGATGCTGAACGCAGGAGTCAGGAAATTAGTCGTGTTACCGCTTTATCCTCAATACTGCGCTTCAACGACTGGCTCAACCTTTGATGCGGTAGCAAACGATTTCAGCAAAAGGCGCTGGCTACCTGAACTGCGTTTTATCTCAAATTATGTAGATAATCAGCAATACATAAACGCCGTAGCAAACAAAATAAAACAGCACTGGGCTGAGCATGGAAAGGCAGATAAATTACTGTTTTCTTACCACGGTATTCCAAAGCGATATTTGCTGAATGGCGACCCATACCATTGTGAATGCCATAAAACCAGTCGCTTGATAGCTGATGCTTTAAACATCGATAAACAAGACTATATGACCACCTTCCAGTCGCGGTTTGGGCGCGAAGAATGGTTGACACCTTATACGGACGAAACTTTAAAAGCGTTGCCAAAAGAGGGCGTTGAATCAGTGCAAGTCGTGTGTCCTGGATTCAGCGCTGATTGTTTGGAAACGATTGAAGAAATCGGCGAAGAAAACCGCGATTACTTTATTCAAGCTGGTGGAATAAGATATGAATATATCGAAGCATTGAACAGTGATGCCGAACACATTGATATGTTATTTTCTCTAGTACAATCTAATATAAAAGATTGGAACGTTAATGCAGATAATCATTTGCGCAATACCCTAGCCCAAAAATTGGGAGCTATTAAATAGTGTCAAAGGAAGTTGCTCAGCAAGCACCAAAAGAGTTGTTAAAAGCACAAAAGCTAGCGAAGTTTTTCGATCAAGCGATCACCTTACCGGTGGTCAAGATAAAGCTTGGTTTGGATTTTTTCTTAGGTTTAGTGCCAGTATTAGGTGATGGGCTTATGATGTTGCTGTCTTTGCGCATTATTCATTTAGGCAAAAAAATGGGAATGCCTAAAGCGCTTATATTTAAAATGGTGCGTAATGCACTCTTTGATATGGTTCTCGGTTTTATACCGGTAGTGGGAGATATTGCCGATGTTCTTTTTACTGCAAACACAAAAAATGTAAAGATAATGGAGCAATGGTGGCTGAGTGAAAATAAATCTGCCGTCGATGCCTATACCCATAAGCAACTGAAAGAGTGGGAGAGCAGGCAAACTGATTAGATATACCAGCTGTCTTTAGTATGCCTAAGCCCGATACTCAACTAAGCGAGGAAATATGAAAGCGTCAGATTTATTTGTCAAAGCCTTGGAAATGGAGGGAGTACAATATGTCTTTGGTATTCCCGGCGAAGAGAACCTCGATTTGCTTGAGTCTATTCGCAAATCAAATATAAAATTAGTGCTGACCCGTCACGAACAAGGTGCAGGCTTCATGGCCGCAACTTATGGCCGCCTTACTGGTCAAGTTGGCGTGTGCTTATCAACGCTTGGTCCGGGAGCAACAAACTTGGTAACACCCGCTGCTTACGCACAATTAGGTGCGATGCCAATGCTCATGATCACAGGGCAAAAACCCATTAAAACCAGCAAGCAAGGACGTTTTCAGGTCATCGACGTAGTCGATATGATGCGACCTATTACTAAATATACGACACAGGTAGTGAGTGCGGATCGTATTCCTTCCGCAGTTAGAGAAGCATTCAGGTTGGCTCAAGAGGAGCGTCCGGGTGCTGTACACATTGAGCTTCCCGAAGATATTGCTGCTGAAACCAGCAAGATGAGTATTCTTACTCCCACGTCGCCACGTCGTCCCATTGCGGAATACAAAGCGATTGATCGCGCAGTCAACATGATTGAAGCGGCACATTCGCCTATTTTACTGATCGCTGCGGGCTCAAATCGTAAGCTAACATCGAAAATGTTACGCGAGTTTGTAGATAAAACAGGTATCCCTTTTGCTACTACTCAGATGGGTAAAGGGGTGCTTAACGAAAGCGATCCCTTATTCTTAGGCAATACCGCGTTATCAGATGGTGATTTTGTTCACCGCGCAATTAAACGCGCCGATCTTATTATTAACGTCGGGCACGATGTAGTAGAAAAACCGCCCTTCTTTATGGAAGAAGGTGGACAAAAAGTGATTCATATTAATTTTGATTCTGCCTCGGTTGACCCTGTTTACTTCCCTCAGTTAGAAGTAGTTGGCGATATCGCCAACAGTATCTGGCAGATGAAAGAAAAAATTCAGCCTCAGGGTCATTGGCAAAAAAATGCGTTTCACGATCTCAACGAAGCCTTTACTCAACATCGAGAAGAAGCACAACAAGACGACCGCTTCCCTATCTTGCCAGAACGTCTAGTGAAAGACGTACGCAGTGCGATGCCTGACGACGGTATTGTTACGCTGGATAATGGTGTGTACAAAATTTGGTTTGCCAGAAATTACCCTGCATATTCACCCAACACCTTATTGTTGGATAACGCCCTAGCGACAATGGGCGCTGGCTTACCCTCTGCCATGGCAGCGAAGTTAGTATACCCTGAACGAGCTGTACTTACCGTGTGTGGTGACGGTGGTTTTATGATGAACAGTCAGGAATTAGAGACCGCAGTACGCTTAAATTTGAACATTGTCGTTGTGATTATGCGAGACGATGCTTATGGCATGATCAAATGGAAGCAGTCGAATATGAATTTCGATAACTTCGGGTTAGATTACGGCAATCCCGACTTTGTGAAATACGCAGAAAGCTATGGTGCGAAAGGTTGGCGAATCGAGTCGGTTGAAGGCTTGCACGAACGTATTACATTCTGTTTAAACGAACCCGGTGTGCATCTTATCGACTGCCCCGTTGATTACAGCTTAAACGATAAAACCTTAAATCACGACCTTCGGGAAATCAGCGAAAAGTTATAAGGAATCGATAATGTTAAAAAAAGCTTATCCTTACTATTTAGCAAATGAAGCGGTCTACGCCAACCAAGACCTAGACGTTGTCGATAAATACAGTGGAGAGGTCGCCACAAGAGTAGCGCAAGCTAAAGCGGATGTTATCGACAAAGCGATACAAGCGGCGGAAGACGCTCAGCCAGCCATGACAGCGATGCCAGCTTACGAACGTCAGCAAGTACTTGAACATTGTGTAAAACGGTTCCAGGAACGTTTTGATGAAATCGCGATGGCATTATGTTTAGAAGCAGGTAAACCGATAAAAGATGCTGAGGGAGAGGTGACTCGGCTCATTGACACCTTCAAGATTGCTGCTGAAGAAGCAGTGAGAATTGATGGCGAAGTGCTCAACTTGGAAATTACACCAAGAGCAAAGGGCTATCAGGGCATGACAAAAAAAGTGCCTATAGGCCCATGTTCTTTTATTTCTCCGTTTAACTTTCCGCTGAATCTGGCGGCGCATAAAGTTGCACCCGCCATTGCAGCAGGTTGTACCTTTGTTTTAAAACCTGCTTCACGTACTCCTGTGGGCGCATTGATTATTGGTGAAATTCTTGCTGAAACTAGCTTGCCCAAAGGCGCGTTTTCTATTTTGCCTTGCAGCCGTGATGGAGCCGATTTGTTCACTGTCGACGAGCGCTTAAAACTACTCAGCTTTACCGGTTCTCCGGAAATAGGTTGGGAATTAAAAGCGAAAGCCAATAAAAAGCCGGTAATACTGGAACTAGGTGGCAACGCTGCTTGTGTCGTAGACGAAGACACGAACTTAGACGATGCAGTAACGCGGATTATTTTTGGCGCATACTATCAATCAGGACAAAGCTGCATAAGCGTTCAGCGCATTTTAATTCACGAGTCGCTATACGACGCGTTCAAAACCCAGTTTGTTGAAAAAGTGAAAGCGCTAAAATCAGGCGATCCAAAAGACAGGGAAACCTTCATTGGTCCCATGATTGCTGAATCAGAGGCGAAGCGCTTGAAAGACTGGATAGACGAAGCGGTAGCAGCAGGTGCAAATCTGTTATGCGGCGGTGAACGCGACGGTGCGATGTTGCAGGCAACGATCCTTGAAGATGCGCCAATGGACTCGGCAGTGGTCGAAGAAGAAGCCTTTGGACCCGTATCAATCATCAGTAAGTTTTCAGATTTTGACGAAGCATTGGAACGAGTCAATAGTAGTAAGTTTGGCTTGCAAGCCGGTATTTTCACTCGCGACATTTATAAAATTCAAAAAGCGTGGGATGTGCTTGACGTAGGTGGAGTTGTCATTGGAGACGTACCCAGTTGGCGAGTAGATAATATGCCTTATGGCGGTGTGAAAGATTCAGGTTTGGGTCGAGAAGGAATTAAGTACGCCATTGAAGACATGACTGAAACCCGTCTTTTGGTCATTCGAAACCCTAAGGCCTAGTTTTTACGTTACTATTAAAGACTAATCGGCAGCGTTGGGTGTTCGTTTAGAAATATCAAAGTATTCTAAAAGCGCTAGAGGAATAAGTTCTAGCGCTTTTTTGTTTGTGGCAGGTAAGAAAACATGAGGAGCAAAACCAGCGTTGTACGCTTCTAGCCATCTGTTCGCGCATAAACACCACTTATCGCCAGCTTTTAATCCAGGGAATGAGTACTTTGGGATGGGGGTGATCAGGTCGTTGCCCTGTTCATAAGAATATTGTAGAAAGTCATGGGTCATTACCGCGCACACCGAATGGTTGCCAAAATCCTCTTGAGGCACATAACAAAACCCTTCTCGAGTAAAACCTGTGTTTCCACAACACAACATTAAGGGTTTGCCGTATACATTTACTTCGTTTGCCACTTTCTACACTCTTACCAAATTAATCTGATAAGCATATCTCTACAGTTATCAAAATCGCAATGTTTTGGTTAACTTAAGGCAAATTGGAGTGTAAAGCTTTTGCTTCAGTCAATTCAGGGCCTAAAGGGAAGCAATAGTCCCTGAATTGACTGAAGCAAAAGGTGTAAGGGTATTTAACGACTGTTTGCAACAGAAGCCAGTTGCTGCGGTTCTGGTTCTGAAAAACAACTCATTTCGATTTCTGAAATTTTCTTGGTGATTTTTCTATCAAATTGGCCAAAAGCAATCGCTTTCCTACTACCCCATTCGCCTACCATCAGATTTAGCAGGGCCGAAGTAGGCAAAATAGTCGCTATGCCATTGGCAACTTTTTCAGCTGCGCTAGCTTTGGCGTCTTCTAATGTCATAATATCCATGGCAGCATGGTCACAATTGACTGGGTTTTCAAGGTGGTAAGCGATTTCAGCGTGTCGGTGTTGTGCGGATGCACAGCCCCCTAATAACAATGCCACTACTATTGAAAGGCGCGTGAAAAACGCATGACGATGGTTGGAATGCTTATCTGCCTGAAAAACAACATGCTTGCTCATAATGTTAATCTTTACTTTGTCATTGTGTAGTACATGACCTGCAAGGACTCAATTAAATTGTCACGAAAAGAACACAAAAGCCTAACGAAAAAAATTTCCGTCGGTGTTCATCCAATTAAAATGACAAAGGAATTACAAAAAAATGAAAAATAAAAAAATACCGCACATGGGTACAAAAACGATTCATGCTGGATTGCCGGAAGCATCACAAGGTATGCCGTTTGGTCAAAGTCCGGTTTTTGCCAGCACCTTCCATTTGTCGGGAGATTGCAATAGTGCAGACTATCAGTATGGCCGATTCAATAATCCTTCTTGGCAAGCATTAGAAAATGCGCTGGCAGAGCTTGAAGGAGGGGAAAGCATCGTTTTTCCTTCTGGAATGGCCGCGGCAGCAGCGATACTAAGCAGTATGTTGCAAACAGGTGATAGGCTTGTATTACCAGCCGATGGTTATTTTGCCACGCGCGCGTATGCCTATGAGTTTCTTGAACCCAATGGCGTTATCATTCAATTGGTCGAAACGCGCGAGCTACTGAATTTTAATTATACTGGTGTGAAATTAGTGTTAGTTGAAACTCCCAGTAACCCATTATTAGATGTGGTTGATATTCATCAATTAGCTGAGCATGTGCATGCTGCAAAAGGGCTGCTTGCGATAGACAACACCACCGCAACGGTATTAGGTCAGCAACCCCTTGCACTAGGTGCCGACTTTTCAATGTCAGCCGATACAAAAGCGTTAAACGGGCATAGTGACGTTGTGTTTGGTCACGTGTCAGGAACCAATAGCAAGCACATGGAACGCGTGCGTTTATGGAGAAAGCTGGCTGGGAATATACCGGGCCCGATGGAAACGTGGCTAGTTCACAGAGGGCTCGCTACGCTCGATATGCGGTTAGAGCGAATGACAAACAATGCACAGCAGGTGGCTGAATTTCTTGAGCAGCACGAAAAGGTGAAGGCAATACGCTACCCAGGTCTGGCGAATGATCCGTCTTATTCTATTGCAAAGCGACAAATGAGCCACTCGGGCTTTATTGTGTCGTTTGATCTTGGTGAAAAAGTGCATGCCGAACGGTTTTTGAGTGCTTCACTCACTATTTTTGAAGCAACGAGTTTTGGCGGTGTGCACACTATGGCAGAACGCAGGGCAAGATGGGGAACCGATGAGGTATCCCCAGGACTAATCCGCTTGAGCGTAGGGTGTGAAAAAGTCGACGATATTTTGTCTGAATTAGCCGAATGCTTAGCCGCGATTTAAGTCTGCATCAAAGCGTTTTTATGCCCATGTTGTATAAAGTAAATCCGTAGATATCGGTAAATTGTTCGATGGTTTTCGCTGTGGGAGTACCAGCGCCATGGCCTGCGTTACTTTCTATTCTGATCAGAGTGGGATTATCGCCTGCTTGTTTACTCTGCAATTCTGCTGCAAATTTAAACGAATGTGCAGGGACTACGCGATCATCATGATCAGCCGTAGTGATGAGCGTTGCAGAGTAGCGTGTCCCTTTTTTGACATTATGAACCGGCGAGTAAGCTTTCAGGTACTCGAACATGGCTTTACTTTGCTCCGATGTGCCGTAGTCGTAGGCCCAGCCAGCACCTGCCGTAAAAGTATGGTATCTCAACATATCGAGTACACCCACAGCAGGTAGTGCCACTTTGAATAAGTCGGGACGCTGTGTCATTACTGCGCCAACTAAAAGGCCACCATTGGAGCCTCCGCGAAGGGCAAGATAATCTCGGCTGGTATATTTTTGATCAATCAGAAACTCAGCCGCAGCGATAAAGTCATCAAACACATTTTGTTTTTGCATTTGTGTGCCTGCAATGTGCCACGCTTTCCCGTATTCCCCTCCACCGCGAATGTTTGCAACAGCATAAACACCACCCAATTCTAACCAAGCAGCAACGGTTGAACTAAAACGAGGTGTGAGGCTGATATTGAAACCGCCATACCCATATAGAATCGTCGGGTTTGTGCCATCTAACTGAGTGTTTTTGTGGTGCGTCACGATCATTGGAATTTTAGTACCGTCTTTTGAGGTATAAAAAACTTGATTCGACACATAGTTTTCAGATTTAAAAGCGGTTTGTGGCTGGTGGAATAGCGTGATCTCACCGCTTTCAATATTAAAAGCATAATTGGAACTGGGGGTTTTATAGTTGGTAAACGTAAAGAAAGTCATATCTTCGTCTTGCTTACCACCAAATCCCGTTACCGTGCCAATGCCTGGCAACTCAAGATTACGCAGCAATTTGCCATCTAGCGAGTATTGCTTCACTTGAGATATTGCATCAATCATGTAACTGGCGAAAATAGTGTTGCCTACGGTTGATGCTCGTAACACATTGTTTGTTTCGGGGATAACATCTTGCCAGAATGCCGGTGTCGGATTAGCTACGTCAACTTTAACGACCTTTGTGTTGGGCGCGTTTAAATTGGTGACTAAAAACAAGGTACTGTCTGAGGTGTGCAGTGGCGAGGTGTCTGAGTCGGTATTGTCGAGTATAGTAGTAAACCTAGCATTAGGCTGGGTTAAGTCTTTAACGTAAAGTTTATTGCCGGACGTTGACACCGAAGCGGATATAAAAAGATAACGATTGTCTTCACTGACTCTGGCGCCAATATAGCGATGTTTTTGCTCATCAGTATGCCCGTAAACGGCAAGGTCGTCGGACTGTGGTGTGCCTACTTTGTGATAATATACCTTGTGCTGATCCGTTTTAGCACTAAGTTCGCTGCCTGCGGGTTTGTCGTAGCTTGAATAATAAAAACCCTCATTTTTAAACCAACTTATCCCGCTAAATTTAACGTCTTGTAAAGGCAATTCCAAGGCTTGTTTTGTTGCAACGTCAAGCACAACAATTTCTCGCCAATCACTTCCCCCTTTGGACGTTTGATAAGCAACTTTACTGCCATCTTCAGAAAAGGATATTCCTGACATTGAGGTAGTGCCATCCTCGCTAAACGTGTTGGGATCGAGAAAAACTTCAAGCTCAGTATCTTCATCGGCATCGACTTTTCGGCGATAAAGAACAGACTGATTTTGCAAACCATCGTTTTTGTAAATGTAAACATACTGCCCTTCAGTAAATGGCGTGCCAACGCGCTCGTAGTTCATTACCTTACTGAGTGTCTCGGTGATTTTTTCACGATAGGGGATGTTGGCTAGATAAGTTTGGGTAACTTTATTTTGTGCTTTCACCCACTGAGCCGTCGCTTCGCTCCGGTCGTCTTCTAACCACCGATAGGGATCTACCACTTGTTCGCCAAAATATGTGTCTATCACATTGACTTTTTGAGTAACGGGATAGTCAATTGCGATACTTTGCTTTGCAGGAAGCGTATTTTGCGGAGTTTCTGCTGAGCGTTGATCACAGGCCGTTGTTAGTGCAAGCGTAAGCAGTGCCACACCCAAAAGTAACTTATTCACAATTTGTATTCCTTTTCGAAATAATAACCGGTTGGCAGTGGCTTATACCCGTTAGTTGGTAACCACTACCCTTTTTTTGGGACCGTAACCAAGCGATTAATTAAACAAGCCTTTGAGTTTTTCTTTCGCTTTATCTTTTAATTTATCAGCTTCTTCGTTAAGCCTTTCTTTAGCCGCTTCTTTAGCTGCTTTTTTCGCTTCTTCTTTTGCCCGGGCGATGATGTTGTCTAACATTGCCTGTGCAATCGCTCCACCTACTTGTTCCGCGGGAAGCCCATTCGGCTGACCAATCGGGCCTGCATTAAACGTCGGTAGTACAACATCATAGGCTTTTCTTTCTAATTTTAGGTCGCCTGTGTTTAACGCTTCAAAGTTCACGCGTAACTTAACCTGACTTACGGTGACATTTTCAACAATTATTTTAGGTCCAGGTGTGGCGCCTGTTTCGCTTGTAGTCGTTTCGCCTTGTTCCGGCAGGTTCGCTGATAAGTTGTCTTTCAAGGCTAACAAATTGCCTTTTCCGGATGCATCGACTTCATAAAGCACGTCTGGTGTATCTACCAATATATTTTGAATGGTGTAAGGTTCAGCACTTATGTTGCCAATGTCTAAAGAAATTTCATCAAGAGAAAATGCGTTTTCGTTACTAAAACCTGATGGATTTTTTATACGTGTACCTGTAATGCTTATCTTTCCTTCAGAAAATGCCAGCTCCACATTGTCTACATCCACTTCCGTCCCTAAAAACTGTGAGCCGTGCTTTTCGATTTGAACGCGAATGAAGTCATTGGCGCTATTGAGTGAATAAATGACAACACCTACGACTATTAGAATAATCGCAAGAAGAATGAGTAGTACCTTTTTCATCTTATTTCCTTTTTTGTGAATACTAACTAGCTGTTATATCACTTATAGTACCAAGTTATCGAACCAATACCATTAACTTCGCCATCAACTTCTTATTAAGGTTTTAACCGAATCTACGGTGTCGGCCTCTTGTGCAGGTTTATCCCAGCGTATGCGATTTATTCTGGGAAAACGCAGCGCGATACCTGATTTGTGTCGTTTTGAAGGGTGCACAGCATCAAATGCAATTTCGAACACTAGGGATTTCTTCACTTCTTTTACGGGACCAAAGCGGCCCATGGTGTTTTTTCTTACCCAGTTGTCGAGACGTTTGAGTTCTTCATCAGTGAATCCAGAATAGGCTTTCCCTATGGGCAATAGAGTGTCACCGTGCCAAGCACCAAAAGTGAAGTCAGAAAAATAAGATGAGCGTTTTCCGTGACCTCTTTGCGCATACATTACCACCGCGTCAACGACTAATGGGTCGCGTTTCCATTTCAACCATTGGTTTGCAGGGCGGCCTGATTGATAGTGACTGTTTTTGCGCTTTAACATCAAACCCTCAATCAACAGATTGTCGCTTGCTTTGTTTCTATGTGCTATCCAGTCATCATGAGTTCTAATGGATAACAGTGTTGAAAGGCGAAGTGTGGTTTGACTGGGAAGTGAGGCATACCATTCCTCCAATATTTGCCGACGTTTAATCAGGGAAAGAGAATGCAAGGCTTTCCCATTCAGTTCAATGGCATCGTAGGCCATGAAGATGACTGGAATTGAATCCATCAGCTTTTTTGTAGGGCGCTTTTTGTTCAATCGTTGTTGCAACTGATTAAAAGAAGCAATATTTCCTTGCTCGTCTATCGCTAACAATTCGCCGTCTAACCGGCCAGTCACATTAAGCGTATCGAGCAGATCGGGAAAGCTATGGCTGATATCATCACCGGTTCGGCTATACAGAGCCTTGCCCTCTTGATTACCGTAAAATTGAACGCGGATCCCGTCGAACTTCCATTCAGTTAACCACTGCTCAGGAGAAAACGACGCCAATTTCGATTCGTCTAGAGGCTGAGCCAACATCACGGGGAAATATGTCAGCGCATTTCCCGTATCCGGTTTATCACCTTTGCCTTCCAGCCACGCTAGCAAATCGGTATAGGGCGGTTCAAGTGCATGCCAAACTGTTTCTAATTCCTGAACGTCAACATGGCCATAATCGGCTAAGCACTTTTTAAGTGCTCGCGCAGATACACCCACTCGTAGACCTCGAGTACCCAGTTTAAGCAATGCCCAGCGTAAACTGGGAGTCATGCCAGATAAGTATTCAGCAAGCAGTTGGGGAACCTGTTGTTTTTTTGCTTGTTTAAACGATTCGATAATACACGACAAAGACGTTTTCGTATGGTCTTGCGGCTCGTGTTGTATACCGCTTAAGTTATTGGGCCATAAGTGTGCGACGGTCTCGCTCATTTCACCTACGTAGTCGTAGCTCAGTTCAAATAGTATTGGGTCGATGTGTTGTAGCATTAACTGCTTCACGGTACTGCGTTTGAAAAAATCAAACGATAAAGTGCCTGCAATGGCTGCCAAGGCCCAGCCTCGATCGGGGTCGGGTGTTGTTTTAAGATATTCCTGAATCAATGTCGCTTTAGTTTTTGTACTCGCGGTGAAGTATAAGTTATCCAATAGCTGGCTAAATGCTTGCATTAATCGCTTTCACCCGATGTGTCATATTCAACCATAGACAGAGCCTTAGCCTTGTATCCCATCTGCTGAGCTTGATATACGAGGGCTTCCTCTCTACCGTGTGTCACCCATACTTCGCTAGGATCAACCTCTTGGATAGTTTGAATAAGCTCATGCCAGTCGCTGTGATCTGAGATGATTAACGGTAATTCAACACTTTTTTGTTTGCTACGCGCACGAATTTGCATCCAGCCCGATGCCATAGCCGTTTTTACGTTGGGTAAATTACGAGACCATCGGTCATTTAATGCTGATGGCGGTGCGAGCACAATTTCCCCTGCTAGCTCAGCCTTGTCGGCCACTTCACTGACAGCTATCCATTCACCTAAATTAAATCCGTGTTGCTCGTACAACTGACACAAGTTAATTTGTGCGCCATGTAAATAAATGGGCTTGTTGTACCCCAAAGAACGAAGCGCCATGATCACACGCTGACATTTTCCCAACGCATAGCATCCTACAAGATGACACTGTTTTGGAAAGGTGTTTAGGCTGTGTAATAGCTTTTTAACTTCTTGGATAATCGGAGGGTGATCGAAAACGGGAAGTCCAAACGTGGCTTCGGTAATAAACACATCGCACGCAACCACTTCAAAGGCCTCACAGCTTGGATCTGCAGTGCGTTTGTAGTCGCCTGATATCACTACACGAGTTCCTCGGTATTCCAACAATACTTGGCTAGAGCCTAAAATGTGCCCAGCAGGATAGAGTGTCATAATAACGGGATCAAAAGGGTCTCCGAGTGGTATTGACTGACGATATTGAAGGGGCTGTGTTTCATCGGCCATATTAACCCCGTAACGAACTCGCATAATGTCGAGTGTCGCCTCTGTAGCATAAACCGTATGATGCCCCGCTCTTGCGTGATCGGCGTGTCCATGAGTAATTACTGCATGCTCAACAGGCTCTAATGGGTCGATATAAATATCAGCAGGTACACAAAACAAGCCAATTTCTGTGACTTTTAGCCACTTGCTTGGGTGTAAGTTGTTTTTTCTTGATACTTTCATATTTAAGCATACGCAACATGCATCGATTAAGAGCAAGTTTGTACGGTATATATTTAAGTGAACAATATGCGCCTGTTTCGAGTATCTTGAGGTGTGTTAGGTATAGCTTGTCAGGCAAAATTAGGGGTTCTGTGGCATTTCCAAAAAAATTTGAAGACTGGTTTGTATCAAAGCAGTGGTGTATTCGCGAACATCAGTTAGCTATGTTGCAATCGTACGAAAAAAATCAGTCCAGCCTTTTGGTTGCGCCAACTGGGGCGGGAAAAACCTTAGCGGGGTTTTTACCCGCGCTTGCAGACTTACATAGCAATCCCAAGAAAGGCTTACATACTCTGTATATTTCACCTTTGAAAGCTTTGACTCATGATATACATCGTAATCTGTCAATGCCTATCGATGACATGAATTTGTCTATTACTTTGGAGTCAAGAACCGGTGATACTCCTAGCCATAAGCGACAACGTCAGCGTAAAAAACCACCCAATATATTACTGACAACACCGGAATCATTAATGCTGATGCTGTCCTATGCGGATGCAGATAAAATATTTAATCAACTAAAGCTAGTCGTGATTGATGAAATCCATAGCTTAGTGACGAATAAACGCGGCGATTTTACTGCATTAGCTTTATCGCGTTTAAGTTACATTGCGCCAGCGCATTTCCGATTTGGTTTATCGGCGACCGTCGCCAACAAAACCAGTATGGCCGAGTGGTTAGGAGGGGCAGATACGTCAGCTAAAGTGGTAAGCGTAGAGACACGACATCCACCTCGTATATCTGTACTGACTGTAGAAAATCGGATGCCCTTTGGCGGGTTTTTAGCAAAATATGCCATGAAAGAGGTATATCAGCGTATTATTGCTGCAAACACGAGTCTAGTCTTTGTGAATACCCGAGCCCAAGCTGAGTTGGTGTTTCAGATGCTTTGGGCAGAGAATGAACAGGCGCTTCCCATCGCTCTGTATCATGGCTCATTGAGTAAGGAGCAGCGCAGAAAAACTGAAAATATGATGGCGCAAGGTTTGTTGCGAGCTATTGTTGCTACATCGGCTTTAGAACTTGGCATTGATTGGGGTAATGTCGATTTAGTCATTCAAATTGGAGCACCTAAAGGCGTCAGTCGATTATTACAACGTATTGGCCGCAGTAATCATAATTTGGATGAATCAAGTAAGGCTTTGCTTGTGCCCAGTAATCGTTTTGAAGCACTGGAATGTCAGGCTGCTATTCAAGCGGTTAAAGACAGGCAGCTTGATGGCGAAGAGTTGCAGGCAGGTGCATTGGATATCATTCCACAATTTATTATGAACTGCGCCTGCCATCAGCCGATACACAGCGATGCGCTTTATGCTCAAGTTACTTCAAGTTATCCCTATCGCCATTTAACTAGGGATTTATTCGATGCTTTACTACAGTTTACTATTGACGGTGGTTACGCCTTAGACCAATACGACCGACATCATCGTTTAACAGCAATGGACAACGGTTCTTTTACGCCTATTTCACAGCGAGTTATTCGTCGACACCGACAAAATATCGGCACCATTGTGGAAGCTGGCCGCTTAAAAGTTAAGCGTATTAGGAAAGGCAACCAAGGCCGTGTTATCGGTGAAGTGGAAGAATATTTTGCACAGCAGTTAGTGCCCGGTGACACCTTTTATTTTGCTGGTGAAGTATTGCAATTTGAAGCGATACGAGACATGCAGTTACACGCAAGACCCAGCGCTGCAAAAGATCCCAAAATCCCTAGCTATGTGGGCGGACAAATGCCCCTAAGTACGTTTTTAGCGAATGGGGTTAGAACACTGTTGAATAGTCCTGAACGGTGGTCGAGCTTGTCGCCACAAGTCACCGAATGGTTGTCACTTCAACAAGCATTTTCTAAAATACCAAGCACAGAAAAGGTACTGATTGAGCACTTTCCACACCGGAAATCATACTTTAGTTTGTTTTACACCTTCGAAGGTCGCAAAGTGAATCAAACGCTTGGCATGCTGATGACCAAACGAATGGTAAAAATGAAACTTAAACCTTTAAGTTTCAGTGTGACGGATTATGGATTATCTATTTGTGCGCTAAAGCCCCTTTCTAACGAGAAAGTACAACAACTATTTAATCCCGATATGCTAGGCGATGAACTGGAAGACTGGATGCTATCATCGCCTATGTTGAAGCGAGCATTCAGACAAATCGCGGTCGTAAGCGGCTTGACGGAGCAAAAGCACAATAGTGCAGCCAAAACCATGAAGCAAGTTACCTTTTCAACTGACCTAATATATGACACTTTAAGAGAGCATGATCCGGATCATATTTTGTTGAACGTCACTAGAGCAGAAGCAGAGCGCGAATTGTTGGATTTGTCTCGCTTAGCGGATACCTTAATTCGTTTTTATGGAAAGACAGAATTCATCGAATTGCCTAAAGTTTCCCCGATGGCGATCCCAATCGTACTAGATGTTCGCAGTGAGCAAGTAAAAGGCGCAACAGCAGAGGCGTTTGCCGAACAAGCAAACTTATATGCTGAGGCCGAAGCAATGATGGATGATGTGCGAGCTTTGCTTAATTAGCACAAGGTTGGGTATAGCGTATGGCATTCGATAAACGTTGGTTAGATGAGTGTGTCAAATCACGCCGCGTTCTGCCATTTAAGTTTAATGGCCATTTAATGTTGATTGATTATCGCTTAGCAGTGTACTGGGTTTCTAAACGCATGCTTATTGTTTCAGATTTACACTTAGAAAAAGGCAGTTATCTTTCTCAATTTGCTAACCCTATTCCAAACTACGACTCATTAGCTACACTTAAACGTTTGTTGTCGCTCATTGATGACTATAAACCCGACTCGGTCATTTCACTGGGTGATAGCATTCACGATACCCATGCTTTTTCTCGTATCACCCAAGCCAATAAAAATTTACTGCAAGCCGTTATCGACAAAGTGCCTCAATGGCATTGGGTGTTGGGAAATCATGATCCAAAGCTCCCGCTAAGCTTTGGAAAAGAGCAGCATACGTTCCTAGAGATGGAAAAAATAGGTTTTTGCCATGAACCCAGTGATAGCGTGTCACCTCAAATTTTTGGTCATTTCCACCCCAAAGCAACACATAAAAGTCGAAAATTAAAAATAAATGGGCCTTGTTTGTTATATAACGAAACCCGTTTAATTATGCCGGCTTTTGGTCAATACACAGGTGGCCTAACGATTGATGATCCCGTGTTTGACAATGTAATGCGGCCTTTATCAGACTCTGACAAACGACCTCGCAATGAACATGGATTTATCATTAAAGATAAAACGATAGTGCCGTTTACACGAACGCGTTATTTTAAATGACGCCCGCCGTTTAAATGGAGTGTTTGGCCAGTAATGTATTCACTTTCTAGCAAATAGCTCACAGCTTTTACCGCTTCTTGCGCTCCTGGGACGTCTTGAAGTAACGATTTATTTTTTGCCCGTTCTCGGTACGCATCATCGTCGTCCTCGTTAAACATAACCAGTGCTGGTGCGATACTGTTCACTTTAATATGTGGAGCAAATTTTTTGGCAAACGATAAAGTGAGATTGTGCAGCGCGGCTTTACTTGCCGCGTAAGCAACGTGTTTATCGCTACCCGTTTCCTGAACATAATCGGTCATATGGATAATGTCAGCAAAACCGTCAATGCCTACGAGTTTATCTTTTAAAGCCCAGTTTAATAGGTACGGCGCATGAACATGCACTTTCATCATTTTTGTAAGCAGTGCTTCATTGGCTTGATGGTTCGTCTCACAGTCCCAGTCCGAGGCATTGTGAATGATACCTCTTAAAGTGGGCACTTCCTGTTTTATTCGTTCGATCAGTGCGTTAAGCTCACAAGAATGTTCAAAATCACATTGGATAAGTGTGGCGCCTTGATCAATTAAATAATCCACTGAAGGTTTATGCGTGCGATATGTTACTATAATGCTTTGTTTTTGAGCTATGAGGTATTTGGCAATCGCCAGACCTAAGCGTTGTGTAGCTCCTGTTATTAATATCGGCGATGATAAAGTGTCGTTTAACACGTGAACAGTCTCTTATTTTAATTGAAAGGCTTGTTTTATAGCTTACTCTGCGAAATTTAGATTAAACCCAATTTTATATTTGGCACGTACTTATCCGCATAAGTGAGAAATTGAGAAAGTAAATGTTACCTAATGAAGCCATTGTTATGCACCCTCAAGCAGACAATTTACTGTCTGAGGAAGCGCTTATCGTGCGAAATGCATTAATCAGCCAAGGTCTTGAGACACCGATGGTAGAGAATCGACTCAGTGACGAGCAAAAACGTTCAAGAATCGAATCAGCGATGCAAGATATCATGCAAACATTAGGCTTAGATCTCAATGATGACAGTTTGTTTGATACACCTAAGCGCATTGCTAAAATGTACGTAAACGAGATATTTTCAGGTTTAGACTACACTAAATTTCCAAAAATCACACAAATTGAAAATAAAATGCAGCTTTCTCAACCTGTTAAGGTGTCAGGGATCAGTTTAACCAGTACTTGCGAGCATCACTTTGTGACGATCGACGGTACTGCTGACGTCGCATACATTCCTAACAAAACGGTATTAGGTTTGTCGAAAATAAATCGTTTAGTCGGTTTTTTTGCTCAACGACCTCAAGTACAGGAACGCTTGACTCAACAAGTGATGGTTGCCATACAGGCCTTAACAGGGAGCGACGATGTGGCAGTGAGCATTAATGCTACACACTATTGTGTTAAAGCAAGGGGAATTAAAGACAGTTCGTCCTATACAAGAACTTCAGCGCTAGGCGGCCGATTCAATACTGATACACAACTTCGAGGTGAGTTTTTTTCACGTTAAATACTTATCGACTCGAATGAATCTGTGTCGTGCTCAAAAGCAATAATATTCAGTTTTCCTATCGGATTATAAGCTGTCGTTAAATTTATAGTGGTGTGGCAGTGTTTACAATCAACCAATTTTTCCTCGATTATTGGGTTATTCAAAATAAACAAGCGATTTTCTCTGCCGCAGTGAGGGCACAAATAACCTTCACAATAGTTCGATTCTGATGTTTCTTCATTTGTCTTCAAGTCTTATGCCTCAAGCCAAATACCTCAGTATTAACTTAGTAAACTATTTTACGAATTAACTGGAGTTTAGTATCAAATTAATCAAGAATTCAATTATCCAACATTTTATTAATTAAATTTATACAAAAGCGTGAGATTTTCGCCATTTTTCTTAATAAACGTGACGCTTTTGTGAAACTATCGTCACAGTTTTAGACGATAAAGCTAAAGCACGGTATACTCTTAAGTTGGTAAGACGAGTTAAACATGACATTTTTCAAAATGTATGGCAGTGTATCGTCTGTGAATTCAAAGATTTGTTGAAACCTAACCGGCTGTTCCACGGTCTGGTAAAAAAGCGAAATATAGACAAAGCAAAAATTAGAGGAAACGTGGCGCGTGACAAGCACTGAAAACCACACATTATCGGGATTGTTTTTTGATCCTATTAACGACGCGTTGGAGTTTTTAGACAAACTTACTGGCGAAATATATCAAGCGAAATCACAAGGCCCGTTTTCAAGTAGTATCGGCGCACACATGCGGCATATTCTTGATCATTACCATGCGCTTATGTTGGGAATTGATGCAGGCCGCGTTGATTATAATCAGCGCACTCGTGAATCAGCAACAGAAACTGACATGGGCCTAGCCAAAGAGAGTTGGTTGCAAGTGAAAGACTGGTTAAATAGCTTTTCAGAAGATTCACTAAGGAAAACGTTCGAAGTGATCACTGAGCACGGTAGCGTACACTCTTCGATGGGGCGAGAATTGTCGTTTGTGAGTAGCCACGCAGTTCATCATTTTGCGTTCATGAAGCAACTTTCATCGCAGTTTAATATCTCCCTTTCTAACGATGTGGGTGTCGCTCCTGCCACTTTAAAAAATATTCGCGAGACAACCGCTAACAACTAGCCTGTCCCGCGCTTCCTTTTTATTCCATAATCTTTTTGTAGTTGGGTCCGAGAAATTGCTTCTGGCGTTTTTCGGGCGATTTAGTTAAATCGACGCTAAGCAGTAGTCCTGGCGTATCAGCAAAATTCTTATCAACCCCTAAGCAGTGGAACTTTGCACCCAAACTTGCATATTGCCTTAATAATACGGGTAACTTTTTCTTATCGGGCTCTATAAACGAAAGCCACGTGTCTAAGCGCTCTACCGAGTTATCAGGGTGAATGGGGTATTGACGAAGATGACGAGTCACTTCTGGTGAAAGTGTGTAATCAAAGTGATTATGAGGTAATACTGCGTCTGTTTTAGTAATAGCAAGTTCCTCAATCAACTTTACACTGCGTTTATCGTAAAGTTTGCTTAGTGAAACGGTTCCGTAGAGCGTTGAATATTGAGGAAACCGTACTACAAATTCACCAATCGCTCGCCACAGCATAAATAAGCCCAACCGAGATTTCTGGTACTGCGGCATGAGGAAAGAGCGACCCATTTCTAACGCCGGCCCTGTCTGGTTGAGAAAGTGGGGTTTAAAGTCAAACATCTGCGAAAGGTATAAGCCGTCTTTGCCTTGCGCTTTCTGAATGATATCAGTTTGACCCATACGATAAGCCCCTGCCACATCACCGCTCTGCATATCGACAACGAACAAATGTGTATAGGTCATGTCAAATTTGTCACCGTCAAAAGGCTTTCCACTGCCTTCGTCGTGCATTCTAAACACCAGTTCTCGGCGGCGAGTAATTTCTTTGAGGATCTGAGGGATTTGCCTACCTGCTGCAAAAAAAGCGGTGAGAGTCCCTTGCGTAAAAAGCTGATTCTCAATAGGTAGGGTCTTTGCTTCTTCTAGAATGACAAGTGGCGAAACCGGCTCGGCTAAAGTCTCGAATTGTGTTTCTATGGTTGGCTGCCATGATTCAATATAATCGGGATGGTTCAGGTAACTCAAAGCCCGACAAAAACTTGCCCCTTCTACATCATTCATCTTTGCAAGGGGCTTCATTAATTCGCTAGCGTTTTGTGCATGCAAAGAAACGCTTGCTTCTTCTTTATTAGTAAGCTCTCTAGCGAGCATTAACAAGCGGAAACGATACCAAACACGGCCTAACTTATAAAAAAGCTTACTGTTTTGTCCGTGAACATAAACAGGAAAGTATTGTACGTCAGGCATACTTGCGAACTTTGCAATGAGCCGATTCCAATCATGATCGGCAATCCGATTTCTATCCGCATGATAATAGCCTACTCGACCTGCCGGAAACAAAAGCAAGGCATTGCCTGCTTGCAGGTGTTGCTTGCAGGCACGAAGCGAAGGTGCGTTTTTCGGATTGTTTGCTTTTAGCGGATTGGTAAAAATACTCCATTCCTGCATTTGTGGAATCAATGAAAGAGCAGTATTAACCAATACTTTTACGTCGGGTCTGACGGCAGTTATTGCATACAGTAAAATAACCCCTTCTAAGCCTCCAAATGGATGGTTGGCAGCAATCACTATTGGGCCGGTTTTAGGTATTTGTTGCCGAAGAGCGTCTACACCCTGTAAATCGAGCTTCATTTTGCGCATAGATTGCTCAAGAAACTGATCACCTTGTGTGTGTTGCAGCCCATAAGCGTTAAACATGTTGCTCATTTTTTTTATGCCCAACACGCGATCTAATATCGCAGCAAGCACTTTTCTAGCAGGAGCAAACTTAGGTGCAGAAAGGAAGGGTTCAGTAGATATAGACATTTTTAACAACTTCTTTTTTAATTCATAGAGGACCGATGCGGCTCACTAGCGCTTTCAGTCTTTTTTCTTTTAATAAATACACGTAGAAAATGCGTAATCGAGGGTTTTCTGGCATACTTACCTTTACTTCAATCGCCGACTTTATTCTTTATTTATGCACTCAATTACTATCAAACGCCCTGACGATTGGCACCTACATTTTCGTGATAATGACATGTTACCAGAAACCGTTCCTGCAACCGCACGTTGTTTTAAACGAGCGATCGCGATGCCAAATCTGGTACCAGCTGTTACCACAACGTCGATGGCCCTAGCTTACAAGCAAAGAATACTAAAGGCGAGGCCCAAAGGCAGCGATTTTGAACCGCTAGTCACTTTATACTTAACCAACAGTACCACTAGCGAAGAAATCCGCCTTGCTAAGAATGTAGGTATTGTTGCGTCTAAACTGTACCCTGCTGGTGCAACCACCAACTCTGCTGATGCTGTGAAAGGCATAGAAGCCTTGTATCCTGTTTTCGAAACGATGGCTGAAGTGGGCATGTTACTGCTTATACATGGCGAGGTGACAGATTCACACGTAGATATTTTCGATAGAGAAAAAGCGTTCATTGATATCTACTTAAATAAGATTGTTGAAACGTTCCCAACGCTGAAAGTGGTATTTGAACACATTACCACCAAAGATGCGGCTGAATTTGTGCTTGCCAGTTCTGATAAGGTTGCGGCTACAGTTACTCCGCAGCACCTTTTGCTAAACCGCAACGACCTCTTAGTCGGGGGAATCAAGCCACATAATTATTGTCTACCCGTATTGAAGAGAAATATTCATCAACAAGCCTTGCGTGAAGCCGTAGCATCTGGCTCGCCTAAGTTTTTCTTGGGAACCGATTCTGCACCACATGAAAAAAGTGCGAAAGAAAATGCCTGTGGATGTGCTGGGTGCTATAGCGCTTGGAGTGCAATTGAGCTGTACGCTGAAGTATTTGAACAGCTAAACGCGCTAGACAAGCTCGAAGGTTTTGCCAGTGTTCATGGTCCCTCTTTTTATGGCTTGCCGATGAATGAAGATACAATTACGTTAAATAGAGAGTCATGGGTTGTTTCCGAGCAGATCACCTTACCCAACGGTAGCCCAATTGTGCCCTTTTTTGCTGGTGAAACACTGAATTGGAAGTTGGCGAACTAGGTATGACACGCACCGAAAAGGTCTTGCAGCACCTGAACATTACCTCATTAACTCCAATTCAGACACAGGTGATCGAGAAATGGACCGATAATCAAGATGTACTTGGTCTCTCTCCTACTGGAAGCGGTAAAACATTGGCTTTTACGTTGCCCACTCTGAATAAATTGGATATTGAGCAATTTTATACACAGTTTTTAGTGTTGTGTCCGACCAGAGAATTAGCCACTCAGGTGGCAGAGCAAATACGTAAAGCTTGCCAAATTTTACCCAATATCCACGTAGTTTGTTTAATAGGTGGCGATGCGATGGGCCCTCAAATTCAGGCATTGAAGGGGGCGTGTCATATTGTAGTTGGCACACCAGGCCGTGTTCGAGAGCACTGTGAAAAACGTCGACTAAATTTGTCAAAAGTGCACACAAGAGTACTGGATGAAGCTGACCGCATGCTTGAAATGGGCATGGTAGACGATGTTGAGGTTATCTTGTCTGGTACGCCTAAGCAATGCAGGAGCGGTTTCTTCTCAGCTACGTTTGCTGATGATTTAGATGACCTTTGTAACCGTTGGCTGCACTGTGCAGTGCGGGTTGATGTAAGAGGCTTACATACGGTGGCACCGAATATCTCACAGCACATCTATTGCTCAGAGAAAAAACAAAAAGCGCACGCCTTGTTTGCCCTGCTGACAGAAGAGCAGGCCGAGAAAACCATCATATTTGTTCAGACCAAAAAAGATACACAGCATCTTTTTGAACAATTAAGAGAAAAAGGATTTTCAGCTATTACCTTACACGGCGATCTAGAGCAATATCAACGCGAACGGTCACTTGCCAAATTTAAAATGGGAGCCGCTAATGTATTAGTAGCGACAGATGTGGCTGCTCGTGGCTTAGATTTACCCATGGTCGATGTCGTGATCTCTTTTGACTTAAGCGAAAATGCAGATACACACAAGCACCGAATTGGACGAACCGGGCGAGCAGGGGCTTCGGGCAAAGCCATCATGTTAGTGTCTGACAATGAAGTTGAAATAGCGAAAAGTCGACTAGCAGAAACAGACAGTCAAAAAGTTCTGGGCGTACAGCATCTGAGATTTCACAGCAACCGAATGGTTTCAGCTCAGTTTCAAACATTAGAAATACGAGGTGGGAAAAAAGACAAGCTGCGCAAAGGCGATGTTGTTGGGGCTTTAATTAAAGAAGCGGGTATTCCTGGCGAAGACGTAGGCGACATTGTGTTGAATGCAAAAAATACATTTATTGCAATAAAACTACGCAGTGTAAAGCGAGCGTTAACCCAGTTTCGAGAGGGAAAAATTAAAGGTCGTAAGTATCAGGCAATGAAATTTTAGTAAGGCATTCCTCGAACGAAGAATGCCTGTTGGTTCTCTTACCAGATTTTTACCCGTTGCTCTTCAGGTAAAAATAGCTCATTTTCCTCTGTTACATGAAAGGCTTGATAAAACTCGTCCATGTTACGCACCGCACCATTTGCTCTAAACCAAGGAGGAGAGTGGCTGTCGGTAGCGATAAGGCTACGTAATGCTTCGTCGCGGTATTTGGCAGCCCACACTTGAGCCCAACCAATAAATACGCGCTGATTGCCGGTGAAACCGTCTAGAACAGGGGCGGGTTTGTCATTGAGTGATAATTGGTAGGCTTTTAGTGCAATGCTGATCCCACCCAAATCGCCGATATTTTCACCCAATGTAAAGGCGCCATTTACGGTTAAATCGTCAAAGGCTTTAAACTCGTTATATTGATTGACAAGTTGACGAGTTCGTTTTTCAAACTCTGCGCGATCTTTGTCTGTCCACCAGTTCCTAAGTACACCATCACCATCAAAGGTACTTCCTGAATCGTCGAAGCCATGACCAATTTCATGCCCAATCACAGCACCAATTCCACCGTAATTCACTGCATCCTCGGCGTTCATATCAAAGAAAGGAGGTTGTAAAATAGCTGCTGGAAAAACAATTTCATTGGCTGTGGGGTTATAGTAAGCGTTTACTGTTTGTGGGGTCATTGCCCACTCCCATTTACGTACTTTACCTTTTTGTTTCTCTAGCATTTCGGCGTAGCGTATTTCAGAGAGGTTGCGTAAATTACCAATCAGTGAATCGGCATTTACTGACATCTGAGAGTAGTCTCGCCATTGGTCGGGATAGCCAATTTTCACTGTGAATTTTGATAATTTATCAAGGGCTTGAAGACGCGTTTCTTCTGTCATCCATGTTAACTGTGAAATACTGTCTTTATAAGCGAGCAAAAGATTATCTACCATGGTTTCCATGTGCGCTTTCGCTTCCGGTGAAAAATGTTGCTTTACATACACTTTGCCAATGATTTCTCCCACAGAAGCATTGACCAAACTCACACCGCGTCGCCACATAGGCTCTTGTTCTTCTACGCCGCGTAGTGTTTTACCAAAGAAATTAAAATTAGCATCGGCAAACTCTTGTGTTAAATAAGAGGCTGCGGTGTTTAACATCTGCCACCTTAAATAATCTTTCAATTTATCAAGTTCAGTAGTGGCTAAAAGGCTGTCTACCTGCTTCAAGTAATCGGTTTGCAGCAACACAATATGCTCCAAGTCTTCTATCTGTGCCGCCGGTTTGTAGGTATTCCAGGGAAAGTTAGGCATCACAGTAGAAAGTTCCGAAGTCGGAATTTTATTATAATTTTGTGCCCAATTACGCGTTTCTTCTTTCTTCATATGCAAATTGGCAATTTGTGTTTCGAATGCCATGATCTGCTGGGCTTTCTCGTTGGCTTTTGCTTCGCCAGCTAATTCCAAAATGCGAGTAATATGTGCAATGTAGGCAGACCTTATCGCCACAGAGTTATCATCTTCCTTAAAATAATATTCCCTATCAGGTAAACCTAAGCCGCTTTGCCACAGCAACATCATATAATAGTTAGGATGTTTGAAATCGGCATATTGGCTCAACGAAAAAACGCCACCCAAATTGTATTGATTGGCATAAGCCAGGTAGCGACCTAAATCATCGCGATTTTGTATAGCGTCAATTTTTGCAAACGTTTCATTGAGAGGAGAGGTGCCTAGTGCATTCCGTGTTTCCATATCCATGAATGATTGATAAAAATCGCCCACTTTTTGCTCATCACTGCCTTTAGCAAAACTTCCTTCAGCCGTAGATTCAATAATCGTCAGCACATGCTCTTGAGACTCATCTCTCAACTTGGTAAATGCACCATAGCGTGATTTGTCGGCAGGTAATTCAAAGTTTTCAAACCACGTGCCATTTACATAACTAAACAAATCATCTCCAGGATGTACGCTAGTATCCATATTTTCAAGTACGATGCCTGATTTTGCTCTCTGTGTTTGAAGAGTGTCGCTTATGTCAGCTTGTTTTTTTGACGTTGGTGCACATGCACTGGTCAATAGCACCGTTGAAGCTATCGCAAGGCTGCATGCAAATCGTACTTTTTTCATTCAATTTTCTCTTTTCTGTCTTATAGCGCAATTATCATGTCTTTCGCGTAAAGAACAAGGTAAAACATATCTTGTAACACTAATCTTCAATGGTAGGTGTGTTTAAATAACACATAATTGAGTTTACTTTGTTGATATACTAACAGCATTCAAACATTAAGGATTTCACGTGACGCCTACTGGAATTGCTTTATTGGGTTATATTTCATGGACGATTGTATTATTGGTTATTCTCGCTGCTTACCGCACGCTGCTAGTGCAGAGAAAACAAAAGCAATCGTTAAAATTTTCCTCCGACGGTAGCGATGTAAACGGTTTTGGCGAGCGATTGACTCGCGCTCAGGCGAATTGCTCGGAGAGTTTTGTATTTATTGGCGGTGCCTTACTGTATTCATTAGCAACTAACAACATGCCGATTACAGACGGTTTGGCTTCGGTATTACTGGGGGCGCGAATCGGCCAGTCTGTGGTCCATCTCATTTCTACTTCTAACAGTGCAATTCAATTGAGATTCGTGTGCTTTTTGGTCCAAGTTGCTGTGGTAGTGTACTGGTTATATCGCTTTACGTTGTTGTAATAGGTGCTTGATTTTTATGTTCCGTTTTTTTGAGCGTTTGACTCGTCCTTTCCCCACTGAATCAATTGAACAGCCGCCAAATGGGTTATGGGCATTCTGTCGTCATTACTCGCAAGGTATGTGGCCGGCTCTATTACTGGTTTCCATACTTAGCGCCTGTGTCGCAGTAATGGAAGTGTCGCTTTATGGGTTTTTGGGACGTCTGGTTGATTGGTTTAGTGACCGCGATCCTGCCACTTTATTGCAAGAAGAAAAGCAAACCTTATTTATTATGGGGTCGGTGATCTTATTATTTATTCCTTTGGCTGTTTTTCTTCATTCCATGGTGAAGCACCAGTCGTTAATGGGTAATTTCCCCATGGCGATACGGTGGCGTGCACATCGATTTCTATTAGGTCAATCGTTGGCTTTCTTTCAAAATGAATTTGCCGGAAGAGTGGCGACAAAAGTCATGCAAACTGCGCTAGCAGTGCGTGAAACTGTCTCTAAGTTGCTCGATTTGGCGGTCTATATCGGTGTGTATTTTTTCAGCGTAGTAGCGTTAATATTCAGTGCTGATTGGCGCTTAGCCATGCCGCTCATTATTTGGTTGTTTGTGTATATCAGTATTTTACGTGTGTTAGTGCCGAGGCTAAAGAGTGTGTCGCAGCGCCAAGCCGATGCGCGCTCATTAATGACAGGACGCATCGTTGACAGTTACACCAATATCATGACCGTCAAGCTGTTCTCTCATAGCCAACGAGAAGCCGATTACGCCAAAGAAAGTATGGATGGGTTTTTACAATCGGTGTATCCGCAAATGCGGTTAGTTACGGTACTTGAGTCTTGCGTAGAACTGGCAAATGCTCTGCTTATTTTCTCTGTAGGCGCATTATCGGTGCTGTTTTGGTCGCAAGGTAAGGTATCTGCCGGTGATATTGCCATCGCAATCAGCCTGTGTTTGAGATTGAATGGGATATCGCACTGGATCATGTGGGAAGTGTCTTCCTTGTTTGAAAATTTGGGTACGGTTCAAGACGGAATGAACACGCTAGCTACTCCTGTTGATGTGGTTGATATTCCCAATAAACAGCCTTTCAGGGTACAAGCGGGAGCGATTGATTTTAAGTCGGTAAGGTTCGTCTACCCTAGTCAAGCCAACAAGCCGATTAACGTGTTTGAAGCCTTGTCTTTACGAATAGCCGCAGGCGAAAAAGTGGGTATAGTGGGCCGCTCTGGCGCTGGGAAGTCCACATTGGTGAATTTATTAATGCGCTTTTATGATATTCAAGGCGGTGAAATTTGCATCGACGGACAAAATATCGCCAAGGGTGCTCAGGAAAGCTTGCGACAAAACATCAGTATGGTGACACAAGATACCTCACTTATGCATCGGTCGGTGCGCGACAATATTATTTATGGTAAGCAAAATGCCACTGAAGAGCAGATGATTTGGGCCGCTAGACAAGCGGAAGCGCACGAATTTATCCTCGCACTATCAGATAAAGAAGGCCGCACCGGCTATGATGCGCATGTTGGAGAAAGAGGCGTTAAATTATCAGGTGGACAAAGACAAAGAATCGCGATTGCCAGAGTGTTACTCAAAGATGCGCCTATTTTAATTCTTGATGAAGCAACATCAGCTTTAGATTCAGAAGTAGAAGCGGCAATTCAAAGTTGTTTGAATCGAATAATGGAAAATAAAACGGTGTTAGCGATAGCCCATCGCTTGTCTACGATTGCACAAATGGATAGGTTAATTGTGCTTGAAAAGGGGCAGATTGTTGAATCTGGTTCGCATCGGGAATTGCTTGCTAAAGGCGGTATTTATGCCAAATTGTGGGAGCATCAAACGGGTGGCTTTTTGGGTCTTGAGTAGAGCGCTGAGCTAAAACGCTTGTCAGCAACACAAGCATAAGTATAATACGCGTCCCTCCTTTGCGATTTCCCAATGTTTTTTAATTGATTTCACAAAGGAAGTGTAACTTTTTAAGCCATAGTGCCTAGCATGTGAATGGGCAATATGAAATTAGGGGTGTAGTTCGAATTGGTAGAACAGCGGTCTCCAAAACCGATGGTTGGGGGTTCGAGTCCCTCCACCCCTGCCACACTTTAATGTAGATATTGAGTAAGGCCAGGCAAGATAATGAGTGAAAAGGTTGAAAATGCGTCTAATCCGTTAGACATAGTTAAATGGCTGCTTGCCATTGGTTTATTGGTTGCAGTGGTTGCAGCTAATTACGTCTACGGTGAAATTTCTATTTTATATAGAGCGTTAGTAGCGGTTGCTGTTGTGGTCATTGCAGGGTTTATTGCCGCTTCTACAACAAAAGGCTCGCAATTCCTAACGTTTGCAAAAGATTCTCGTACAGAAGTGCGTAAAGTGGTTTGGCCTAATAGACAGGAAGCTACTCAAACTACTTTAATTATATTGGCGGCTGTTGTCGTGGTTGGATTACTGCTTTGGGGCTTAGATGGCGTTATCGTTAAAGTAGTGGGTTGGATAACGGGAATAGGAGCTTAATATGAGTAAACGCTGGTATGTTGTTCAAGCTTTTTCTCAGTACGAATCACGGGTTAAAAAAACGCTCGAAGAGTACATAAAAATGCATGCAATGGAGGAGCACTTTGGCCAAATTCTCGTTCCTACCGAAGAAGTAGTCGAAATGAGAGCGGGTCAAAAACGCAAATCTGAACGAAAGTTTTATCCAGGCTATGTATTAGTTGAAATGGAGATGAACGAAGAGTCTTGGCATTTGGTTAAAAGTGTACCTCGTGTATTAGGTTTTATTGGCGGAACCTCAGACAGACCTATGCCGATCACGCAGCGAGAGGCAGATGCAATATTGAATCGGCTCGAAGAAAATGTCGATAAGCCTAAGCCTAAAACCTTGTTTGAACCCGGCGAAGTGGTTCGTGTTACTGATGGCCCGTTTGCCGACTTCAACGGTGTCGTTGAAGAAGTTGATTATGAAAAGAGCCGAGTGAAAGTGTCTGTATTAATTTTCGGACGCTCAACACCAGTCGACTTGGAATTTGGGCAAGTAGAAAAAGGCTAAGAGTTTCCAACTACCGGTCTTTTTAGAAAAGGTTGCTGTTTAGCAGCCTTTTT
>CAYSDZ010000029.1:0-45203 GCA_964429915.1 uncultured Alteromonas sp. | reverse complement strand
ACCACGCTGTAAACGAATAGTAACCATAAATGCCTCAAACTCGTTGTAGCGTTACTGTTAACAAAGCCCTTTCCTGCCTATACAGAAAAAGGTCGCGAGATTATACGCAACCTGTATCAAAACACAACTTTATTTGTTTAGATCAAAGTTGTGGTAATGTTATTGGGAAAGTAGCACTACTCAAAACCAACAAAAAAGCATTCCACCGGAAATGAACAAAGCTGACAATATGACCTTAATCACTTGGTATCAACAATTATTGCTTCCCTATTGGAAACATGGAATAGCCGCCATTTTGGCGCTATTAATCGGTTCAGGTGGATGGCTTACTATGGGCCAAGCGCTTCGCTATGGAATCGATTCAGGTTTCATATCTGAGAATAGTGAGGCAACAATTATTGCCGGCATCGCGTTATTGTTTGTAACTCTTATAATTAGTTTTGCCACCTATTGGCGTTTTTACCTAATGACGTGGATAGGGGAAAAGGTCAGTGCTGATATTCGTACTCAAGTGTATTCCCACATGTTGACTCTTGGTCCTGCATTTTATGCAAAAACACGTACAGGCGAGGTCATATCTCGGTTCACCAGTGATACTTCAATATTACAAACCGTGATTGGATCGAGTTTTTCTATGGGAGTACGGTCCCTAGTTACGTTTACAGGTGCTATTCTTCTAATGCTAACGGCGAGTACAACGCTAACACTGGCGGTATTACTTTGTGTGCCCGTAATTTTATTGCCACTACGGTTTTTTGCGCCAAAACTCAGAAAGCTAGCAAAAGCCAGTCAAGATAGAGTGGCTGACTTGGGTGCGCATATCGACCAAAGCTTACACGAAATTGCGACAGTGCAAGCGTATACTGCTGAAAGACAAGAAGATGCATTTTTTCAACAGCGAGTAAAAGACGCACTCTATACCGCCATGCAACGTATTAAGTATCGTGCTTGGCTCATTGCCATTGTAATGGGCTGTAGTATGGCATCGATCATTCTGATTGGCTGGTTAGGTGTCACTGAAGTACAAAATCAAGCCATTTCAATCGGTGAACTCACCGCTTTTTTATTTTATGCCGTAATGGCTGGCGGCAGTATTGCAACAATCAGCGAAGTGGTTGGTGATATTCAACGAGCGGCAGGTGCGAGCGAGCGCCTTCATGATTTATTGCTTACGAAAAACCATATTCAGCAGGGTACAGCTACTATTAAGCCTCTTACTGATGCCCCTTCATTGCGTTTTTCTGATGTTAGTTTTCGTTATGATACGCAGCGCGAGTTATTCTCACACTTTAATCTCAGCATAGCACCTGGAGAACATATTGCGCTTGTGGGTCCAAGCGGAGCCGGAAAGTCGACTCTATTCAATTTATTACTTAGATTCTGGCAACCATCTAACGGTCAGATTTTCATTAATAATATTGACATAGCGTCACTGACTTTGCACTCGTTGAGACGCCAGTTTTCGGTGGTTGATCAAAGCGCTGTGGTTTTTGCGGACACCGTGTTGAATAACATTCGATACGGCAAACCAGACGCAACCACAGCACAGGTGGAACAAGCCGCTAAACAAGCATACGCACATGAATTCATTAGCCAACTCTCAGACGGCTACCATAGTTTGCTTGGTGAAAGAGGCGTAAATTTATCAGGTGGTCAGAAGCAGCGTATTGCAATTGCAAGAGCGATTCTAGCCGAGAGGCCTATATTGTTATTAGACGAAGCGACAAGCGCACTGGATGCGCAAAGTGAAGCCCATATTCAAGAAGCCCTTAGCAAACTCATGCAATCAAGAACCAGTATTGTGATTGCTCATCGGCTAGCTACCGTGAAGGATGTAGATAAAATAGTAGTATTAGATAAAGGCGCGATTCAGGCTATCGGGCGTCACGAAGAACTCATTAAAAATAACGAATTATATCGTCAGTATGCCGAACTACAGTTGATGAAGTAATAATAGGTAAAGAGTGTACATATCATTGTTCGCTGCGTACAGAAACGAGATAAGCGGCAAGATTTCTATTTTTATCATTGGGGTAGCGTGCTTCTAGTTGCTTAAAGTGAGCAATGCGATCTAAGCGAAACGAGCGAAAATCAGACCTTAATTCACACCAACCCGCTAGAAGCCAGACTGGACTAAATGACACTAAAGCAAGCGGCCAAATTATTCGCTTTGACGTTTTTTCGCTTAAATCGCAATACACAAATTCTATTTTATGTTTGCGGCGAATACATTCGCGAACGTCTGAAAAACTCACTTCCCACGGTATTTTGTAGTGGCTTGGCTGAGAGAAAGTACAAATTTGTTGTAATTCGTTTAAGCGATTTGCCGCCAATGTTGCTTGAATTTTTTCAAATGCGCTAAGTGCTTTTCTTGCGAAAGTTTCGTCGGTCCAGTTGCTGACCATACCCACACCCAACGCAATTGCCTCTATTTCATCGGTATCAAACGTAATCGGAGGTAAGTGATAATGTTTGTCTATGACATACCCCACCCCTGCTTCACCCATAATGGGCACCCCAGTATCGACCAAATGTTGTACATCTCTATATATGGTTCTTACCGACACATCTAGCGTTTGTGCCAAGCACTCTGCTGTAACAGCATGATGCATTCTTCGAAGGTAATGAACGATCTGATTTAATCTGTCTGCCTTTGCCATATATTTGCGTAAAGATGATTCGAACACCAATATTACTGACAGTAGGTGTCAGGAGAAGTGTTCTACCATAAATGCGATGTCAATCACATGTCAATGGAGAATAATATGATAGGTTACATAACTTTAGGTACGAACGATTTGAACAAATCAAGCACATTCTACGATTCGTTACTAGCAACCATTGGAGCCAGTCGGTTTATGGAAGAACCCGACTATTTTATTGCATGGTCGAGATCGGAAGAAGAACCGGCTTTGTCTGTCACTGTTCCTTTTGATAAAAAGCCTGCATCAGTCGGTAACGGTACGATGGTAGCCATATACTTGCAGACACAAAAAGACGTAGACGCTTTTTATGCCAAAGCCTTAGAACTCGGAGCAAGGTGTGAAGGAAAACCGGGGTTTAGGCCTGACGATGCCACAACTGGATTTTACGCAGGATACTTCCGAGATCTAGACGGAAACAAATTGAATGCATTTTGTATGGTTTCATAATGTCATTTCACTTGGTGCAGCCTCTATGAGGCACACCCATACCCGTTCCACCTCAACAAAAAAATTGAAGCCACAAAATAAATAGGTTGAATTTTCTAAATTTACCAGTTAAAAAAGAATATAAATCATAAACCCGCGTGATTTATAGGCAAAACGTTGCGAGCAAATCACTTTTTATAATAACAAGCTCAATTAATAACGTACGCCAACATTTTAACAACCATCTCTTTTTGGGGAATACACATGAAAACTGCTTTGAATAAAGTTGCGGGTAAAGTACGTCTTGGGCTACTTGCCTCTGCCACTGTAACATCATTTGCAACACCCACCGCTTTGGCTCAAGACGCTAAAGCCGAGAAAACCGAAGCAGCTGAACAAATCATTGTAACGGGTACACGATTATCTGGACGTTCTGCTGCTGATTCACCTGTTCCTGTTGATGTGATTTCTGGTGAGGATTTTAGACAAAATTCTTCAACTGACGTGCAAGATCTTTTACGAACCGCGGTGCCATCCTTTAACGTTAACACACAACCCATTAGTGACGCGGCTACCATTGTTAGACCTGCTAATGTTCGCGGCCTTTCACCTGACAATGTCCTGGTTTTAGTAAATGGCAAACGTCGACACCGAGGATCGATCATTTCATTTTTAGGCGGTGGCATTTCAGACGGTGCCCAAGGTGTCGATATTTCTTCTATTCCTTCTTTAGCGCTAAAGCAAGTAGAGGTGTTACGTGATGGCGCTTCATCTCAATACGGCTCTGATGCCATTGCAGGCGTGCTCAATTTTATTTTGCGCGATGACGCAGAAGGGTTTGAAGTAGTCGCAAGAGCCGGATCGACCACAGAAGGAGACGGAGACAGTATTACTGTTTCTGCGAATGCAGGATTTGCACTGGGTGACGATGGTTTTATTAATATCACGGGCGAATTTAGGGAAGTGGATGGAACAGTTCGCTCTGTCGTGCGTGATGATGTTGCCGGATTGGTTGCAGCCGGCTATTTAAGTACAGACAATTTTATCGACATCAATAGTTATACAAACGAGGTGCCTCAATATTGGGGGCAACCCGACGTAAAAGACGATGTTAAAATATTTATCAACTCAGCCTACTCCATAAACGATAATGCAGAACTGTACTTATTTGGTAACTACGGCGAGCGAAACGTGGCAGGCGGTTTTTTTTATCGTAACCCAGTGACTGAAGGTAGTCAGCGTGGGGGTGTTTATGCAGGTCCCATTGTTGATCCACTAACTGGGCTTGAAGTAGCCGATGGCGAAGACGGCGTTCACTCAATTTTAGTGGGCGACTTAGATGGATTAGGCGTTGGAGGTGAATGTATTGATGGCATTCCAATTGGTGGTACGGGTAATGTAACCCCCGACCCTGACTTCTTAGCAGAGGTTACTGCGGATGCGAATTGCTTCTCGTTTGTTGAAACAATACCCTTTGGTTTCACTCCGCGTTTTGGTGGGGATAACACTGATCGCTCCATCGCGTTAGGCGTGAGAGGTGAAATAGAGCTAGGCACAGGTTTGTTGTATGACGCCAGTGTTCAGTACGGCTCTAATGAAACCATCTTTTTTATTAATAACACCATTAATGCGTCTTTAGGCCCAGCTACACCGAGAGATTTTGTGCCCGGTGGTCAAATACAAGAAGAAACCGTTGCCAATTTGGATCTTGTTTATGCAGTTGATGTAGGCTTTGCTTCCGACCTCAACATAGGTTTTGGAACGGAATACAGAGAAGAAACCTTTGAGCTTTTCCAAGGTGATGACGCGTCGTTTGAACTTGGTGTATTGGCTGACCAAGGTTTTTCTTCTAGCTCTAATGGATTCGGTGGTTTCCCCGCTGACACCGCCTCATCACAAGACAGCGTAGCCTTTTACGTTGACGTCGAAGCCGATGTGATTGATAACCTTACCTTGCAAGCTGCAGTGCGCTATGAAGACTTCAGTACTTTTGGCGATACAACCAACTTCAAGATTGCAGGTATTTATAAAATCATTGACGAGTTCAGAATAAGAGCGGCCTATTCTACGGGCTTCCACGCACCGACTGCCGGACAAGCAAGCATTACCAACGTAACCACCGCTATTGTTAACGGCTCTCTAGTCGACCAAGGAACGCTGCCATTGTCGTCACCGGCAGGTCAATTAGCGGCAGACTTTGTAGAAAGCAGCGGAAATGGTCGTCCTACTCTTGGACCTGAAGATGCCAAAAATTTCTCATTAGGCTTCTCTCTCGATGTGGCTGGCATGAACTGGACAGTCGATTACTACAACATCAAACTGGAAGACAGGGTTGCCTTAGGGGCTAACGTAGATTTTCTTGCAGCACTTGAGTTTGTTGGTGGTGTCGAATACGGCAGCGTTCCTGATGGCCTAATTGATCTCGATGCAAGAGGCATCATTAATCGCAGCGATTTTATCGGCCTTGACGACCTAACCGAGTTTCGTTTTTTCTCAAACAGTTTTGACACGACAACGTGGGGATTTGATGTAGTGGGGAACTATTCTTTTGACTTGATGGGCGGCGATTCAAAACTTATTTTTACAGGAAACTATAACGAAACCTCTGTGGACAGTGTCGGCACAGTCAATCCTATCGATGCAGACAGAGTAGCTGCAATAGAAGATTTATTGCCGAACACAAAATGGAATTTGGCATGGACTCATCAGCAAGGCAATTTTCGAACCTTGTTAAGAGCCAATTACTTTGGTGGTTGGGATGATACTGGCAATGGTGTAAACGGCATCAGTGCCGAGGTATTGATAGACGTGCAAGTGTCCTACTTTATCGGTGATAATTGGGAAGTAGCAGCAGGTGTCGATAACTTGTTCGATACTTTCCCTGACCGCAATCCATTTGCAGGCAATACAGGGCAGCTATTCCCAGAGAATAGCCCATTTGGATTCAACGGCAGCACATGGTATCTGCAAGGTCGTTATCAGTTTTAACTGTCGATAAAAATTACAGGGCCCGCGCAAGCGGGTTCTTTTTTTGCTTGTATTTTAGCTTGCTTCGGCTAAGCCTGTCACAGAGGATACCAAGGCTTTTGCTAATAATTTATGAGTAAGAAAGTGTAAATACTCAACTTCTTCTTCGCTTCTGTCTCCGTCAACGCCAGTAATAAAACAAGCCGTTTCAAGTGCCTTGTCAGCATTAAACAGTAAATCTTCTTTCATTGCTTTTAAAAAACTGCGCCCTTCGCCAAGGTCCAATGCTTGTCTGGCCAGATAGATAGCTTCCGTTTTAAATGCTTCAATTGAAATAGGGCTTTCCCAGTCAACCTTGTTTATTACTTCATCTAAGGCCTCTTGTTCGGTAAGTGTAACTTTGCGGTCAACTTGATACAACAAAACGGCCATTTGTATTAAAGCCTGATTAAATTTCTGGTTTGACGATAATTGCATAACGGATCCTTATTCTACTCTCAGCAAAGATAACAATTTAATCGAATAGTGTTAAATTTTTGTTTCGACAATAACATTTAATAAAAGTGCCATTTCTGTTTACCTAATTGTTTTACTTTTTATGTTACTTTCGAGAGTAGATGCTTAATTTTGTGTCATACATACGTTGTTGCCGTAATCCGGCTCTCTTTTGTGTTAAAAAATTTAGCAAGTCTGACCATTCAGTGGGGCATTGCTGTTCAACTGACGCGATAAACTTTTCTTGCTCTGGTGGAAAATGAGCCGAACTTGCGTAACGTTGTATGTAATCTATTGAAGGTAGCAGCAAACCTCCATAGGGTTTTTCCATGGCGATGGATAAGCCTTTAATGTCTAAATCACCAAAATACAGCAGGCTTTGCTCGCTCTTTTCGTTCTGCCATCTTTTGATAATGAGCTCGACTGCCTTAGTATGAAGCCTGTTATCACCGCGATACACAACCAATGGACTCATAGTGTCGTCCGTATCGTATTGGAACCAAGTGTTAAAGCTGTCTCTGTTTTCTACTACGACCAAATACCTATACGCGCTTAGGTCCAAATACATGGCATTGACTTCAACATTGAACTGCCACTGCAGGCTTCTACTGTAGTGCCCGTTATTTAAAGCGTTCTTTGAAGCAAAGTCATCACAAACGATCAAAAGATGAAATTCAGTGGGTTTAATGCCTGCTTTTTTTTCGTCAACATCTAATTCACTGGCTTGTTTTCTGTCTAATGCTGAAAAATCAGTGTAAATGGACGCATAACCGTCTTCCACTAGACGATGATCTATTTCTTGAAGTTGTTGGCGACTTAGCGAAAACGAACGGCCGGAATCGAGTTGCTTTCCTATGATGCACTGGTTCTCACAATACTGGTGAATTTCTTTACCGCTTTTGGTGGTAAGCGAAACAACAAGAACAACATTCGCTTTTTCAGCCTGCCGCCTAAGCATTCTTCTTGCTGTTCCTGACAAGTCTTGAAAGTTTTGCATGGTGTTTTACCGTTAAACGGGATCAAAAAATCGTGTTGCTACTTCAATGTCTTTTATAATTTTCAAATGATTAAATGCGCTAACAGCATCGCCTATCTTCGTGCAACTAAAGCTAGATTTGTCTTTTGCTGGCATTCCTTCAAATTCTGCAATAACCTGAAAAAGCCAAACTTCGCTGTCCCATTCTAGCTTTTTGTTGTGTAGAAAAAACAAGGCACTGACCGGCTCACTGGCCTCGATAACCTGTATAAAATAATTTTCAACATCCTGTTTTATTTGACGCTGTTGATGTTGCGCAACATGAAGTTCAGCAAGCTCAAAACCGTTGTCCTGCTCATCGTGTTTTACAGACTGCTCGGGCTTAGCACCTACAGATGCGGCAATGTTAGCCATTAAGTATGCATCTTGAGCTCTATCCAAAGCCGGCGCAGCAGCTGCTAAAATAGGTGCGGCGGTGTTAATGAGCTGCGGTACTTTACTACGGTTGCCATAATCGCCAACGATGAAACCAGGGTGTTGTTTTAAATAGGCAGCCATGCGATTCACCAGCAACGACCGCTCGGCTTGCTTACGAAACCGCGACATCAAATCAACCAAACGTTTTTGCACCTCTAACAACGAACCATGAAGGTCTGACAACTTGGCTTGTAATTGAGTGACTAACAAACGACGTAGTGCTGAGTCAGAGCCGGCAAGTTCAATGAGATCGGTAAAATCGATTAGCTTGAAACCATCCAGTAAGCGTCTCAGTTGCTTCTGAGCGAGCTCTATTTCTCGTATTTTATCGTCTAAACTGCTAACAAAACCGAACTCAGAATTGAGTCGATACCAGAGACTATCGATGGCTTCACTGAATTGTCCTATTAAGTCATGTACGCGTTCAGTAAGAAGTTGAACATGGTATTCGCTACTAACATAGTCACCCTTGTTCCGCGCGGCTCGAATACTCCTGACTCGCGTATTAATATAGTCGAGATGATCCCCCACATCAGCATGAATTTGACGTTTTCGTTCATCTTGAGTCAGCGTTGCCACTAATTCGTTTACGGTAGGCCGCAAACATAATGCTGAATGTTCATCGGGCCGCCAGATAATCCGAGCCGCTTCTAATTTTTCTAAGGCCAAAAGCGATAAGCCTGATTCATCTAACTTTCCGTCAATATAGGCTTGAATTAACACACCTGCATGCTTACCGATTAGCTCAAGCCGGTGCTGACCTAGCATGGCTAGCTCACTTGCCATGCTCACAATAAATCTCCTTGCGTCGGCTCAGGTTCTTCAAACTCAATATTTTCCTGATCTTTGATAAACCGAACTAGCTCGATCAAATGTTCTATCTTCCCTGTCACATAATAGATCTGTCTATCGCTATGAGGCTGATATAAAAAACCCAGTTCCTTTACTCGCTTAAATAGTAACTTTATTTGCTGTTCTATCGAGTCGCTATGCGACCTAAAAAGCGTTGTGCTGGCCAACTGTGCAAGGCGCACTTTTAGAGATTGATTATCTTCTATTTTAAGTGAAAATTCGTGTAGCTTTATCGTATCGCCTTGATCTAAGGCTCCGTCTTGTCCAGCGGCTTCTTGTACCAACTGCATAAATTCCAGCATTGGCAACAATGCTTGCATTGTTTGTGTAAAACTATGTTGAATATGCTTACGTGCACTTTCATCAATGTGCACGTAAGACAAGAAAAACACCGTTTTATCGTCATTACAGGCCACTCTGCGGTTAAGCGGCTTGAGGTAATCATTTACTGCACTGAATATGTCGTCTTGTTGCAGCTTATGGAAATTGTGTTGGTCGGTTGTGTCACAAATAAAATCGCCAGCGAGTAATTTTTCAATAATTGGGCCGTATTCAATCATGCCTGCTTCTCCAAAGATTTCGCCTCTTGCAAACGTTGAGTGATTCGGCTGAGTTTGGGCTCAATTTTTTCTATGCTTTGTGATTGTTTATCTATTAAATAACGATGCTTAAACAGCATTAATACATCGGATTCTGGGTTCGGAAACGCACCAACAATATGAATATGATTTTTTTCACACGCCTTAAAGAGCTTTTCGACATTGCGATAAGCAAGCGTACCAATCTCATCAATGGGCCAATGCACCACCACTTGCGCTTTGTTTCTCAATAATCGCGTAAACGCCAGTAAAAACTTACACAGAATCAAGTAAGCCATACCGTGACTTGAAGATTCGAGTAGTTGCCTGTCATTTCTAATGACAAGATCACTGCCTCCTTCGTTTAAATGCAGCTCTAAACGCAACAAGGATTCTATATTGAAACTAGAATGATTGGGCAGTACATCAACTACAGCACTTAACGCTTCAAGATAATCGGTTGTCGGTAAAAATGTTGCTGTTGTTTGCCAGTGTTCAAAGGCGTTTGCAAAGCGCTTAAGCGGCTCCCAGAATTGCAATTCATCGACGGTCGAAATAATACGCACTTGAGATTTAGCAATGCCATCTAAAGACAAATCGTCCTGTACTTCATCGGTTAAACGTTTGCTTTGGTTCGCGATGCGGCGATTGATGTCACTAAATACGGTAAAGAACTTACTTAAATCGCCGCCAATCGTTTCGCCTTGTTCAACAATTTGTTTTTGTCGTGCTTCCAGTATACTCAGCAGACGCTCAAGTACTGGCAGTTTTTCGCGGCAATCTACACTATCTGACAAGTGGCTCACGCTTTGTTCAATAATATCGAGAAAGTCTTTGCCAGCATCTTTACATAAGGCACTTTCGAATTGTGTCACTGACTCGTTCAGTTTCTTATGTGTACGCAAACTGGCTTCGAGGTTTTCACTGGTGCGCATGATTCGTTCTGTTTGATCACCCAGTTCGCGTATATTTTGTGGCTTGATATGCGAAACGCTTATTTTTTCTAATCGTTCAACCAAGGGTGTTAATTCAGCGAGCAGGTTGCCTGCCTCACTGATCTGCTTTTCTAGGGCTTTGATATTTTCATTGTGTTGATGGCTGGTGGTTTTGTGTTCTCGTAGTAAAAGATCGCGTTTGGTTTCATGCTGCTGTTTAAGACGTTTTAATTGCCCCTCTTCTTCCAATAATTGCGGACGCACCTTGCGCCAGTCTGTTGCCATGAAAGTTTTGTATTCTCTCAACTCATCGCTACGCCCCACAATATGCTGAATTTTTTCTGCAAGTACCGTGTTTTGCTGTTTTAACGCGGAGAGTTTTTGCGTGTCGATGTTATTGTCGGCAAGTTTATTGTTGAATGCTGCTTCTAGTTCAGCAATTTGCTCTTTGTTCGATTGCCGCTTTTTATTGACTCGTTGGTGCAAATGCTCAATTTTATCGTCTACATGCGCCAGTTCATCTTGCCAGCCCAGTTTGTACTCTTGAAGTTGCTGGCGATGTTGATCTTGCAATCGACTTAACATCGCTTGCTTGTTCTGACTTAAGTTTTTTTTCTGGCTAAGCAGTCGATTCGCTTCATTTTTTGCTTTATTTTTTCGCTCCGCAAGCGAAAGAGCATGACGCTCATTCAGACGTTGCTTGCTTTGCTTCGCATAATCTAGTTCGTTATGTGCCTCATTAACCCACTGCGTTTGTTTAGACACGGTTTCCTTGGCTTGATTTTGCGCTTTTACTTCATTATCCAAGGCCTTTTCTGCAAGCGTTTTTTGCTCCTCAGCGTTTACAAGCGCTTCTTTAGTTTCGGTAAGTAATATTTGTAAGCTTTCTTCGTCTTGTGCAAAGTCGGGTAATGCAATGGCATCGAGTTGAAGTTCGATTGCTCCCATTGGGTGAACAGCGTTAGCTGCATTCTGTTCGGACAAACGCGGAAACAAATCTTTTCGTTCCAACAATTCACCATTTATGACTTTTCCAACGCTATGCTGCCAGTTGGGCACTGATTCTCTCAGAAATGCGCGTAGGGTATCTTTTTGAGGGCTAAGCTGATTACCCAAATTGCCGAGTTTTTCGCGCCACTTCCCAACCGCTGTTCGCGTATCACTCAATGCTTTATCCGCCTCATTGACGCTTACTTGAGTTTGGCGATAGCGACGCTCTTGCTCATTTAACTTGGTTTGTGCGTCTTGCCATTGTGTTTGCGCTTTATCTACTCTGAGATCAGCTAGCTGCTTTTGCTCTAGTTCTTCTGATGAATATTGCGAATTTTCGAGCTGAACTCTGGCAGTAATTAACTGTTCGTCCAAAGCAGAAAGCTGCTCATCAAACTCGGTTTTAGTGGCCTCTTTTTGACTATCGAATTCAGCACGGATACTGTCTTCTTTATCGCCATGAACCTGCCGTAAGGTATCCTTTTCTTGTTCAAAGGTTCTAATTTCCTGACTGACTTTCTCCACCATGCTATTTAAAGACTCTGCAAGCGTTAGTTTCTGCTGCTCAAGTTGACTCGCTAAGTCTTGATGTTGCTCAATCAGTAAATGGTAATGCTGTTTGCGTTCTTCCAACTCTTGTCTCAATGAGGGAAGCGCTTCAGTATCTTGCTCCAAATGTGCAATATCGCTATGTAGATAACCCTCGTATTGAGCTTCTAAGGCTTCCAATCTGGCTTGTTTTGCATTTAACGCTTCAATCGCCATACTGAGTTCACGATTCAATTGACTCTCGCGCTCATTGAACGTTTCTTTCACTATATTGAATTGTTTTATTGCGTCCTGCCGCTTTGCTTGAGCATCTGCTCGCAACTCAAGCGTTTTCGTTTTGTCTTGCACAATCGCGGGCTTAAGTTGAGATAAATGTGACTCGATGCCTGAGAGCGTTTGCACCAAATGCTCAATGCCCTCGTAATCGGCTTGCAGGCTTTGCAATCTCAAAGTTTGGCGCATTTGAGTGATCCATTCCTTGGCCTTTGTATTTCGTACGGTAGTAGTCGGTTGCACTAAACCATCTTCCTCAAAAATGGCCGCAAGCATACTTCGCAAAGTGTCCATTTTACCTTCCTTGGAATGAACAGCGCTAACCAACTTTTCTATGTGTCTAATACGATGTTTAGAGGCGACTAAACTGTATTGGCTTGCTAGTTGACGTAATCGCAAAGATTCTTTGTTATTTGCTCTTCCACCTAATGAAGACACATCATTTTGAATCACACTGCGAAATTCACTGGTAGAGGTAATCCAAGACGGTGAGTATTCGATACCAAGATGCCGAAGCTGTTTCAACCATTGTTCTTTATTCATTGCCTTTGCATGCTGCTGGTTTTTTTCTTCTATCGTCACCAGTATTTGCTCTGGCTGATAAGGCGCGTTAATAAATCGGTACTGCACGCCTTCGCTAGCTTTTCGAGTCAGCACTACCTGACAAATTTGTTCAGATTCTCTTTGATATTCATAAATCAAATAGCTATTGGTATAGGGTAAATAAAATTCATCGAACTTTTTCCGTGTTTTTGGCACGACTCGGCTAGGTAGCTCTCCAAAGAAAACGGGCAGCAAACGTTGCAATGTTGTTTTTCCAGACGCATTGGTACCGCAAATATTGCTATGAGAAGAAAAGTTGAGTTCGATAAAGCCGGGAAGATGGCAATTAATAAGAATGATGCGTTGCAAACCGCCCATGTGTGCCCCTGATAAAAAATAATGATGAGTGTAATATGAATACTTTTGCTAACAAAGCAGGAATTGAACGAACACCGCTTGAAAATTAAAGTGTTTGCGCGCTTTTATTCTTAACCTTAAATTTACGATTTTTTATTTAAATTTGTGCTATGGTCAAAATAGACAATTTTTCCCACAGAGTCATGCCTCTTACGTTTATATAAACAAACTCGACATGAAAAAACGCCGTCAAGACCTTATCATCATATTGGTATCCACCATTTTATTTGCCTTAGCGGGTGCTGCTATTGTTGCAAGTACTGGCATCGTATTAATCAAAAAACAATTAGAAAATAATATTCAAGGTGTGCTGACGGAAGTTGAAGCTTTGACTACTGAGGTATCTGATACCTTAAATTACCTAAGCAAAAACAATGATGTAGTGTGTGATGAGGGCTATTTGTTGTTTCTTCGGCAGCTTATCTTTCAAGCCCGATACATTAAAGATATTGGCTATTACAATAACGATCGCGTTGTTTGTACGACGTCTTTAGGCGTTCTTTCTCAGCCAATTATTAGAAAAGAAACTGGCATCCCCTTTCAGGATGATCAAGAGGTGATTATTGAAAGCCCTCTTCTACTTTTCGATGCTGACTATTCGGCATTTAGAATAAAAAACAAGCATTTTTTTGTAGTAACCGAATTTAGAGAAATACTTTCTAACGATAAGAAAGCGAAAGGCCATGAGTTGGTGTATAAAACGCAAGAAGAGTATTTTCATGTGCTAGGAGAAAAAGGCGCGTTTAATACTTATTCACAATATGCACTCAACGAATCTAAACTCAGCGATATAGTTGTCGAACAGTGCGCCGTTTCACTGCCTTTTTGTATGTTAGGCACATCGCGCCCTCTCAATTATTTAACCTACAAAGTGATTACCCTTTTGCTAGCGATAGGCTTTTTGTCTGGACTATTTGGGTATTTACTTACGTGTCGTTTGGTGGCTTCTTATAACTCTACTGAAAAACGAATACTCAGAAGCTTAAATTGTAAAAATTTTTATCCTTGCTTTCAGCCATTGGTGAATCTGCAGACGGGAAAAATTGTTGGCTGTGAAGTACTCGCCAGATACAAAGATAAACACGGGGCTCTTTTTCCAGACGAGTTTATCCCATTACTTCCTAAGTTGAATGTAAGCTTGCCTTTTACGATAAAAATTATCCGTAGCGCATTAAAGCAATTGGATAACAACCCAGCGATACCCAACGATTTTAAAGTTAATCTCAACATTTACCCTTCCGACCTTACTGATCAAAATATCAGTGAAATCATGTTTGCTGCGCGCGAAAAAAAGACATTCAAGGTTTGTTTTGAAATTACCGAAGATGCTACGTTTAATTCACCAGAAGCTTTGAAAAATATTTTACGGCTTAGAAAAAATGGATTTTCCATTGCGATTGATGATTTTGGAACAGGGTATGCAAATTTAAGCCAGTTACAGAATATCGAATTCGATTTTTTAAAAATAGATCGCAGTTTTGTAATGGCACTGGAGGGAGATAACGTAAAATCGACGTTGATCCCCACTATCGTTTCGCTATCGCATCAATTAGGAGTGACCCTTGTTGCTGAGGGGGTAGAAACGAAACAACAAGCAGAGCTACTTAAAAACTTAACTGACGGTCTTGCACAAGGGTGGTTATACGGCAAGCCCATGTCAGTAGATGAACTCGGGAAGCTTATTAATGAACAGCGGGTCAATCAACGGCAGAACAATGAAAGATGAACCTCATAAGGTTCGCCTAAGGCATCACGCGTTTATTTAGGAGGGAACATACCGCCGAATCCTCCCGGCCCGCCCGCACCACCGCCAGGAGGCATCATACCTTTCATTTGGCGCATCATTTTTTTCATGCCGCCACCAGACATTTTTTTCATCATTTTCTGCATCTGGGTAAATTGTTTTAAAAGCCGGTTAACATCTTGAATTTGCGTACCTGAGCCCGCCGCAATGCGACGTTTTCTGCCACCTTTAATTATTTCGGGTTTGGTACGTTCGGCAGGCGTCATCGAATTGATGATGGCTTCCATCTGAGTAAACTGTTTATCGTTAGCTTTATCTTTTAACTGCGCTGTCATATTACCCATGCCAGGTAATTTGTCCATCAGGCCCATCATACCGCCCATACCGCGCATTTGTTCTAATTGCTCTTTAAAATCTTGGAGGTCGAAGCCTTTGCCTTTTTGAACTTTTTTAGCCAGCTTTTGGGCTTTTGTTTTATCAACTTTCCGTTCGACTTCTTCAATTAAACTGAGTACGTCACCCATACCCAAAATTCTAGATGCCATACGCTCTGGATGAAAAGGCTCTAGAGCATCGACTTTTTCACCCATACCAATAAACTTGATCGGCTTACCTGTAACTTGGCGCACCGATAATGCAGCGCCGCCTCGTGCATCACCATCGGCTTTAGTAAGGATAACCCCTGTTAACGGCAGTGCTTCACCAAAAGCTTTTGCAGTGTTTGCCGCGTCCTGCCCTGTCATTGCGTCTACAACAAATAAGGTTTCGACTGGATTGATGGTACGATGAATATCTTGAATCTCAGACATCATACTTTGGTCGACATGCAAACGACCTGCGGTATCAACCAATAGCACGTCGAAAAACTGCTTCTTTGCTGCTTCTATCGCATCTTCAACAATGGCGACAGGCTTTTGCATAATATTGGAAGGGTGAAAACTTACCTGTACTTCTTGAGCAAGCGTTTCGAGCTGCTTAATAGCGGCAGGCCTATATACATCAGCACTTACCACCATCACTTTTTTCTTTTCGCGCTCAGTCAGGTATTTGGCAAGTTTTGCAACACTGGTCGTTTTACCGGCACCTTGTAAGCCTGCCATTAACACCACCGCAGGCGGTTGAGTGGCTAAATTAAGCCTTTCGTTAGCCTCACCCATGACTGATTCGAGTTCAGACTGGACAATTTTGATAAACATTTGTCCCGGCTTAAGGCTCTTGCTGACTTCAGCTCCCAAGGCTCGCGTTTTAACTTGAGCGACGAAGCCTTTTACTACAGGCAGGGCTACATCTGCCTCAAGCAATGCCATGCGTACTTCTCGCAAAGTATCTTTGATATTGTCTTCGGTAAGCCGCCCTCGCCCACTGACATTTTTCAAGGTGGCACTTAAGCGGTCGCTTAGGTTTTGAAACATAGTTATACTTACATAATGACTGAGTTGTGGTTATTATACCTTAATATGAACAAGTTAAAATGCTATTGAATACTATTCAAGGTGCGTCCGGCGCATATAGACTGGGTTTGAAAACAAAATAAGTATGAATGAATTTTTTGTCGCATTAGCAACACTGCTTTATCTGAGTGCGTCGGTGCTTATTTTTCGTCAAGTTTCTGATAGTAAAAAAATGAGTGTTACTGCCTATGTGCTGACATCGATAGCGTTAATATGTCATCTATGGGTGTTGTATTCAGACATTTCCACTAGCGTTGGTCAGGACATGAGCATGACTAACGTATTAGCGCTGATAGCATGGCTTACCACTTTTTCAATGTTAGTTAGCGCGTCATGGATGCCGCATACCCTACTAATGCCCGGCGTAGTCGCGTTTTCGGGTGCTGCGGTACTGGCAACAGGCATTATTCCAGAACATCATTTAATAAAGGTAACCGTATCAAGCGGTATTGTCACCCATATTACTCTGTCGTTATTAGCCTATTCCTGTTTAAGCATTGCATTCTTATACGCCTTGCAAATGACCTATATACGCAGTCGGCTAAAGCAAAAAAACAAACATTTAATTGGGTATTCTTTGCCGCCTTTGCTTTTAGTTGAGTCCTTACTTTTTCGCGTTATTACCTTTGGCTCGGTTCTATTGGCGATCTCTTTGGTGAGTGGTTTAGTATTTATTGAAAACATGCTGTCGAGCCAATATGCCCACAAAACAGTGTTTTCAGCACTCGCCTTATGTGTATACATACTACTTCTCGCAGGTCAAAAAAAATGGGGCTGGCGAAATAAGCAGGTCGTTGTGCTTACCTCTGTTGGTTTAGTTTTGTTAACGCTATCTTATTTTGGCAGTCGTTTTGTTCGCGAAATTCTTCTTTAATCAACACGCTCAGGTGAAAGTAAGTTGGATGCTATAGACACCGTTACACTTTGTATTGCCCTCGTTGCTTTAATTTTATGTTCAGCCTATTTCTCGAGTTCAGAAACTGGGATGCTTTCTATTAACCGATACAAATTAAAGCATCTAACCAATGAGGACCACGGTGGGGCGAAACGGGTTAGTGCGTTACTTGACCGACCCGATCGACTTATCGGTTTAATTCTTATTGGAAACAACCTTGTAAATATAGCTGCCACCTTGGTCGCCACGGTTATTTGCGAGCGCTTGTTTGGTGATTTTTGGGGGCCAATCATTGTCACAATTGCGTTGACGTTTATTCTATTGGTATTTGCGGAAGTCACACCTAAAACACTAGCTGCACTTTATCCAGAAAAAATCGCTTTTCCTAGCTCACTTATTTTACTGCCTTTAATGTTTTTTATGTCGCCCTTTGTTCGGTTTATCAACGGCATTACAAACGGATTGCTTGCCATTATTAACATTAGACCCACCGACGGCGATGACCAAACGCTAAGCCCCGATGAACTTCGTACCGTTGTTTACGAAGCTGGAGCCATGATCCCTAAGCGACACAGGGAAATGTTAGTCAGCATCTTAGATTTAGAAAATGTCACTGCCGAAGATATTATGGTGCCTCGCAACGAAATCGTTGCGATTGACGTAAACGATGATTGGAAAGATATACAAAAACAATTAGTTAACTCACAACATACACGTGTATTGCTATACAGAGATACCATAGATGATGCAGTAGGTTTTGTGCATGTACGCGATGCCTTGCGTTTGCTTTCTAAGGACCAATTCAGCAAAGCCACGCTGCTTAGAGCGGTACGTGAAATTTACTTTACTCCAGAAACAACTCAGCTACATACGCTCATGTATCAATTTCAAGCGGCAAAAGAACGCATAGGACTGGTGGTTGATGAATATGGCGACATTCAGGGCTTAGTTACACTAGAAGATATCCTAGAAGAAATCATTGGCGATTTTACCACCAGTATACTTCCTGCTCACAGTAAAGAAGCGAATGTTCAGCAAGATGGCTCTGTATTAATTGATGGCAGCGCTAACATTAGAGAACTGAATAAAGAAATGGATTGGCAGTTACCCACCGAGGGACCAAAAACACTCAATGGTTTAATACTTGAATATCTAGAAGAAATTCCTGAAAACAAGGTAAGTTTGCGTTTGGACGGTTACCCTCTCGAAATCATAGAAACCACAGAAAATATGATAAAAACAGTGCGCGTAATGCCAGAGTATTACCGAGCACCGCAAAATCAAATGAAAGATACTTAGTTCTTTTGTTTTCGCAGTGCCAGGGCACGCTGCTTTGCTTCACTTACTTTGTCTGATAAAACACTCAGCTTGTTCATGAGTATTGCTGTATCCGGCTCATCTCGAATATCTGAATCTTCCAAATGTCGCTGCAAAGCAATTTTTAACTGTTCTGGTAGAGTATTTGATCTCATAATCCCAAACTCCATAACCTCAAATTTCGCCGCAACTAGCGACAAATGACCTCTCAGAAGATGTATCGGTGATAGCGGAAATTTCTTGAGATATTTACGTAAAGACGCAATTATTGAATCAAACTTTGATAGTGCTGAACCAGTTGGCCTTTTAAACTACACCTGTCGCATTTTACAATTGCAAGAGAGCCGGTATTGAAAATTTCTGCCTTCCCACTGTAAAGCAGCTCGCCCAAAAACAAACTAACAAACGGCATGTGACTCACAACTAAAATACTAAGGTTTTTATTATCATTACCTTTAGTTTGCAATAATCCAAGCAAGTAATCATGAAAAACGTTTGGACTGCTATCTGGCGTGATCATATCGCAATTAAACCATTGCTCAATCGACAAATCACGTTTAAACACATCATAAGTTTGCTGTGCCCGAAGATACGGACTAACAAACGCCATATCAACATGGCTAAGCTTTTCCTTCTCTTCAAACCATATTGATGTATCTAATACTTGGCGCTCACCAAATTCGTTGAGCTGCCTGAGTTCGTCTGTATTAGCATTAGACTCCGCCATGCCATGACGCATAACATAAAATGTTACCTTACTTTGATGCGTACTACTTTGACCAGACATGTATATTGTGCTTAAACTTTAACTTTGGTTACGATAACAAATTTGACCGCCTTAGCAAGAGACTAACGCAATTAAAACGAACTAGAGTCGTCCATTGAAAATAAAATGCGTGTTGAATGAACATACAGCCTTTCATTCCGTAAAAGGGGCTAACCCTTTTCTCGGTATAGAAGTGACTAATAGCGCTACAGTACATTTCTCAGTGTCTGTAAGAGCTGGACATTTTTTTGATCCCGAGAAAATGCAAGGTTTAGCGCATCTTTTAGAACACTTGCTGTTTTTAGGCAGTGAAACGCATCCCGGCCCCAATGAAATTATTGAAACTATCCAGCAACACGGCGGAAATGTGAATGCTTGGACTTCTGGTGAATATGCAAATTATCATTTTAGCTGTCCGCATCAATATATTGATACTATTATTCCTGCATTTATCGGGGCTATTTTTTCACCTCTTTTTTTACCCAACATGATAAAAAAAGAAATCAACGCGATTGACGCTGAATTTCAATTCAAACGCAAAGACGAATTACGGCGGCTTTATCAAATACACAAAGAAACCTGTAATCCAGCTCACCCGTTTAGCAAATTTTCTGTTGGCAATGCTGAGTTATTTAGCCGTTGGGATATTGACACACTTAAAACGCAATTATCTGCCTTCCACCAACGATATTATTCGAAAACGAATATTCGAGTTGCGTTGTCTGCACCGACGTTCTCAGAACACACTATTTCTCTACTGACAAATGCGTTAGAAGCTTTACCCGAAGGTGAGCCTGTAAAACCAAATTGGCCTGCTTTGTATCGCGAACAAGATCTTAAAACACTCATTACCATAAAACCCTTGCAAGAGGCGCGCAGACTCATCATCACTTTTGCATTCCAAACCGACATTAAACCCTTAGAAAACGCGTTATTTTATCTAAGTCATATTTTAGGTGACGAGAGTGAAGGAAGTCTTCTTGCTTATTTGAGAATGAAAGGCTGGGCCACTAACTTGGTCGCTGGCAGTGGCATTGAAGGGAGTCGTTTTAAAGATTTTAATTTAAACATACAGCTTACCGCTTTGGGAGAAACGACGCTTTCAGGCATTCTTAACGCGTTGTTCTACACTTTACTGTTAGTTAAGCGGGATGATGCGTCTTGGCGGCGCGATGAAAAAGCTCAGCTCGACTATTTAGCCAGAGAATTCAGTGAGTCTCCGCCCTCTATTGATACCGTTTGCGATTATGCCGAACGCTTATTTGAAGATGTGGATTTTTTAAGTAAACAGCGATGTAGTGGTCCCGAACTCTTAGCAGCATTGGGCTGGATGACAGTCAACAACATACGAATGAAACTGATCTCTCCTTCTGCGAAAACGACGAAAGCCTGCAAATACTACGAAGCAGAGTATCACTGCGCCTCTCTCGACGATAACCTATCTAAACGCTGCCAACACCCTGAGCCTGTTGCTTCAATTCATCTACCTCAACGCAATCCGTTTTTAAGTACATCACCTACATTAAAACCAAGAGAACCCTTGTGGAAAGCACTTGATGTTTTAGGGGAGAAAGGCAAACAGGTTTGGTTTCGTCAAGATCATACTTTCAATACGGTCAAAGGGGATTTGTATTCAAGCTTTGATCTGCAAAATCTTTGCATGGATAGCCACTCCAGTGCGGTGAAACGTATTTGGCTGCACGCCATCAATACGCATTTACAAGAGTCACTGTATCAAGCTGAAATTGCAGGGCTTCATTTTCGTACTTACGGTCACCAATGCGGCTTTACTTTGCATTGTCGAGGATTTACGCATGTCCTTTTACCTCTTGCCAAGCAAGTTCTTCACACATGTCTCAATCACTCAATCAGTCTCAGCGAGTTTGAGCAGGCACGTCAAGCTCAAAAACGCGCACTCGCCAATAGCTTGCTGAACAAACCCATTAATCGTCTACTCACTCGCTTGGGCGTGATTATTCAACGCTACACATACGCGCCAGCTAAATTAATAGAATCCTTAGAAAGCGCTCACTATGAAAGTTTTCAACACGGGCTTTCACAGGGGTTTAACCCTGCTTTTAGTGAATCGTTGCTGAACGGAAATTGGAGTATGGAAGATGCCAACACCTGGTCAAACACTATTTCCGCACTCGACCAGCAATGGAGCGATACCCCCATTGCGAGACATGTCGTTGCTTTAGGCGCAGGTAAAATGTGGGTAAATGAGGTTCAATGCGAACACGATGATGCGGCAGTAGTATTTTATCTTCAAGCCCCCAAGGCGACGCCCACATACACGGCATATTGCATGTTGTTAGATCAACTGATTGCAGGCCCGTACTTTAATGCTTTACGCACAGAACAGCAGCTAGGCTATGTTGTCGGCACTGGGTATGCACCTCATAACCAACACCCCGGCATTGTATTTTATGTGCAAAGTCCGACCTATAGTGCTAACGAGCTCTTTTTGGCGATGATGTCTTTTCTGAAAGAACAAATAAATAATTTAGCACTTTATAAAAGCTTCTGGCCAAATATCCGCAACAACTTACTTAAACAAGTGTCTGATCCTGACACTAACTTAGCAATGCAGTCGCAACGCATGTGGCTTGATTTAGCGTCTGGAAACCCAACACAGTCACCCAAGCAGCAGTTAATTAAGGCGATAGAGTCTTTTTCTTTTGAGCAATTAGTCAGCATAAGTAAATCTGTAATTCAACGCGAAAACTTTGGTGAAATGTTACTGTACGCTCCGGGTAAATACTCCTCGATTAGCAACGAATTGGGCAAACCTATAAATGATTTAGATGCTTTTAAAGCTAATGCACAATATGTAAGTAACAAATGATCTTTGCCGAATAAAATCGGTAACTACTGTGTCAATACATTGAGGTCCCCTATGGGTAGTATACTAAATGGGTAAAACAAAAAATAATAAGCAAAACACTCTACCAGACAAAAAAAGCATGATTGTCGTTCTCGCTTTTCTTTGTTGCGGATTCATAACGGCCTGTACTAAAGCACCCGAAGCAGATGAAAAAAGCCCATTCGATATGCCGCCAATCGATACTTCGTTTAATTTTGACACACAGGTAAAGCCCATTATGGACAAACGCTGTGTCGTTTGCCATGCGTGTTACGACGCGCCTTGTCAGTTGAAACTAGGTTCATACGAGGGGGTGGCTCGCGGTGCTAATAAAAAGCCCGTTTATAAAGGAGATAGATTAATTGCTGCAAATTTAACTCGCTTATTTATTGATGCTCACTCTGCCAGTGAGTGGAGAGAAAAGGAATTTCATCCGGTAATGAACGAGGATAACAGAAAAAAAGAAGGCGAACGAGGAAGCCTTCTGATGGCCATGTTGGCGCAAAAACAAGCGCACCCCATGCAGGCAAACGCAAAGCTTGATAAAAGTTTTAAGCTAGATATTAATCGCGATTTGCAATGCCCTACCTATGAAGAGCATGCCGGTTATCAAAAAGACTATCCCCTTTGGGGCATGCCATATGGCTTACCTGCGTTAAACGAAACGGAACACAATACAATAAAGCGTTGGCTGGATTTGGGTAGTCCGGCAGCTCCTCAGCAGATTATCAGTGAAGCAGATAGTCAAGGAATAGAAAAGTGGGAAACGTTTTTAAATAGCAATGACATGAAAAGTCAGTTAATGGCTCGGTATCTCTATGAGCACTTTTTTATCGCCCACTTTTATTTTAGTCAGTCAGAAACGGCTCGCCCACGCTTTTTTAGGTTGTTTCGTTCTTACTCTCCTCCAGGCGAGCCTATTGATATTATTGCCACACGAAGGCCTTTTAGCGATCCAAAAGTGAAGCGCGTTTATTACCGGTTCGAGCCTGTTCGTCAAACCATTGTAGACAAAGTACACATGCCATTTGCTCTCAACGACAACAGACTTAAAAAGTACAGCCAATGGTTTATTGAAGCAGACTATGAAGTCACCACATTACCAAGCTATGAACCTGAAAAAGCGGCAAATCCGTTTACGACGTTTAGCGCCATACCCGTGAAATCGCGATATCAGTTTCTATTAGATGAAGCCCAATATACCATCATGCAATTTATAAAAGGGCCAGTGTGTAGGGGCCAAATGGCATTAAATGTTATTAATGACCATTTTTGGGTGGTGTTTGCGGATCCCAATCTGAACGCCGTAGAGCATGAAGCAGATTTTCTTGACCGCTTTCGCGAAAAAATCAGCATGCCTGCGGAAGCTGACAGTAACGCCCTCCCGACCAATTGGCTTGCGTATGCTGATCAAGAGCGCGACTACATTGAAGCTCGTAATGCTTTTTTGAAGGAAAACGCCGAACGTGCTTTCCCTAAAGATTTATCAATGATTTGGCAAGGTGATAAAAACAACGATAATTTAGCTCTTACCGTTTTTAGACATAACGACGCAGCGACTGTAGTGAAGGGGCTAGTCGGTGACAAACCACAAACCGCATGGATAATTACATACCCTTTATTTGAGCGGATCCATTATTTATTAGTAGCAGGATACGATGTTTACGGAAACATAGGCCATCAACTCAATAGCAGAATGTACATGGATTTTTTGCGGATGGAAGGCGAAAGTAATTTTCTTTCTTTACTACCTAAACAAGCTCGAACACAGGTATGGAATCATTGGTATAGAGGGTTTGTGAGTCCGGTTGAAAAATTTGTACAATCTGCGAATCGCTATAATGGCGATACCAGTATTGTTTACAAAACTGACACGCCGCTTAATGAACTCTATGCGATGGTCAAAGAACACACAAAGAAAGCGGCCAATAAAGAACACTCAGCAGCAAGAGGTTTTGACAGCGATGACTTCCTTAATGCAGCTCAGACCTTGAATAAAGTCAGAGGAATTGCAGCGAACCAGTTACCACAAGCAAGTTTTGTTCGAGTGTTTGACAAAAATAACACAAGCCATTTTTATTCTTTAACGAAAAATAATGCCTATACAAATATTTCGCATATTGTTGCCGAGAAAGCGCGTCGAATACCTGAAGAAGATACAGTCACCTTTGCTCATGGTTTTTTAAGCTCGCATCCCAACGCGTTTTTTAACGTCCGGTTAGACGAGTTTGAACGTTTTGTACAGGATATTGCTGCGTTGTCGAGCGAGACCGATTTAACTGTGCTATTCGAAAAATATGGCGTTAGGCGGTCATCAGAGAGGTTTTGGCAGTTTAGCGATCAGCTTCATGAGCATTACCTTCAAAACGAACCGGTAAAATTTGGCTATTTTGATTTCAATCGCTTGGAAAACTTATAAGTTTTGGAATGAGTATTCAAAACAAGTAATATGCACTCCTAAGCACATCGGCAAAGGAGTGCAATAAGAAGAGCTAATAAAAACGTTTGTTTTGTTCTGACATCGCTACCAAACATTCAGCAGGGGTAAATTTCTTATCCACTGCGTCAGCGTAATGATTAAGCTTACTGACCACCTTATCAATACCAAGCGTGTCCATATAGCGAAAAGGACCACCAAGGAAAGGCGGGAAACCAATGCCAAAAATAGCACCAATATCGCCATCTCTAGCATTGCGAATGACGCCTTCATCTAAGCAGCGTGCTGCTTCGTTCAGCATCATCAGCACGCAACGCTCTGCAAGTGTTTCAGATGCTATGCGTTTTTCGGGATTGAGTGATAACAAAGAATAGACACTTTCGTCTACTTCTTTACCCGGCTTTTTACCTTCGTACAAATAAAACCCTCGGCCGTTCTTCTTACCTTTTCTGTCGTCTTCCAACACTTTATCAAAAGCGCTAGGTGCTTCGAAACGCTCACCAAACTCCTCTACCAAGAAAGGAATAATTTTGGTTCCTACATCAATACCCACTTCGTCTAACAGTTTTACAGGCCCAACAGGAAAGCCAAATTTCACAAGCGACTTATCGATGTGCTCAATGGGCTCACCCTCTAAAAGAATACACGCAGCTTCGTTCATATACGGTGCCAGAATACGGTTCACGTAAAAGCCTGCGCCGTCTTTTACCACGATTGGGGTCTTACCCTGCTTTCTGGCAAAGGCCACTGTGGTTGAAATGGTTGTGTCGGCGGTTTTATCTGTAGCGATAACTTCTGCCAGGGGCATTTTATCAACGGGAGAAAAATAATGTAGCCCAATGATATTTTCAGGTCGTTGTGCTTTTGCCGCTATATCACCAATTGGAATCGATGAGGTATTGGAAGCAAAAATGGTCGTTTGTGCGCAATGGGTTTCTATATCGCTGACCATGCTTTGCTTTAGGTCTAAGTCTTCAAACACCGCTTCAATAATGATGTCAGCGTCTTGCATACCACGATAATCGAGTGTACCCGTCAGTCTGTTTAATTGCTTTTGCATCTCTGACTTCTTAATAAAACGCCGTTTCACCTTGGCGTTGAGCAAGTCGTAGCTGTATTTCATTGCGTTCGCTATGCCATCAGGACGGATATCTTTTATTCTAACTGGCACGCCTGCTTTTGTAGCAGAGACAAACGCGATGCCACCGCCCATTAACCCTCCACCCAATATGCCCACTTTTTTGACAGTATCAGGCGCTACCCCTTCGACACCTTGCTCTTTTTTCATCTCGGTAGTAGCAAAGAATATTTGTCGTAAGGCGTTTGACTCTGGCGTCATCACCAATTCGCCAAAACGTTGTGATTCAACTCGTAGACCCGCAGCAAAACCACTATTTATGCCTTTTTCTATTACGTCGATAATGTTAAGAGGCGCAGGATAGTTACCCTTGGTTTTTGCTAGCGTTTGTTCGCGTGCTTTTTTGAACATAAAGTCGCGTCCAAAACGGGTTTGCTCAAGCGCTTTATTTACGACCCCCTTTTGAGGCGGCTTACGTGTTGGCTTCTTTTTTAATGCAAATAGCTCAGCGACAGTCAGTAAGACACTGTGCGGTACGACATCGTCAACAATCCCCAGCTTTTTTGCTTGTGCCGGACGTTTTGCAGCGCCTGTTAACATCATTGTCATTGCGGGCTGAATACCAATAAGTCGTGGTAAGCGCTGCGTACCACCACTACCGGGAAGTAAACCTAATTGCACTTCGGGTAAACCCAACTGAGTAGAGGCAGAATCTGTACAAATACGATAGTGGCAAGCTAGTGCCAACTCTAAGCCGCCACCTAACGCAGGACCATGTATTGCAGCTACAAACGTAGCGCGCATATTTTCAATTCGATCAAATACGTCTTGGCCGCCTTTTGCAATCGCTTGCGCATCTTCAGCAGTTGTACAGTTAGCTAACATTGAAATATCAGCACCTGCAACGAAGGAATTGCTCTTGCCACTCACTAAAACTACGCCTTTGATTGTGGTGTCTTTGTCGATATCATCAAGCATGGCGTTGATTTGCTCGCCAAATTCCACCTTCAATGTGTTCATACTTTCGTTAGGCACATCTATTGTGAGTATGGCAATGCCGTTATCTTTTTTGTGTAAGGTGAACGTGTCAGTCATTGCATGCTCCATTATTCGGTTTCAACTATCATTGCTGCGCCTAAACCACCAGCGGCGCACGCTGTCACTAAGCCGGTCCCCCCTCCTCTACGATGCAACTCATTCAGCATTTGAGGGATCATTCGGGTACCCGTCGCTGCAAAAGGATGGCCGTAAGCAATAGAACTGCCCATCACATTGAATTTGTCCATATCTATTTCGCCCGTTGCTTTATCTCGCCCTAGTTTTTCTTGCGCAAATTTATCGCTGGCAAACATTTTCACATTCGCTAAGGTCTGCGCAGCAAACGCTTCATGCATTTCAATTAGCGTTAAGTCGCTAAGATTCATTCCGGCTCTATCAAGCGCAAGGGGGCTTGCGTAAGACGGTCCCATTAGCATGTCTTCCCATACATCTATCGCACTGAACGCATAACTTTTTATAAACCCTAATGGCGTGTAGCCTAGTGCTTTTGCTTTGCTTTCAGTCATTAACAATATTGCCGATGCACCGTCAGTCAGCGGTGTTGCATTTGCCGCTGTCACTGAGCCATATTTTCTATCAAATACTGGGCGTAACTTTGCATATCCCTCAAGCTTTGAATCAAATCGCACATTATTATCTTTGCCCAAAGCCCCTTTAAAAGGTTCAGCGTAAGCGGTCATTACTTCACCATCCAGTTTTCCCGACTCCCAACTTTGGGCTGCTAGGGTATGGGAACGGTGTGCAAGGGCATCTTGTTCTTCACGACTAATGGCGTGAGTTTTTGCCATTTGTTCTGCAGTTTGTCCCATTGATAGCCCTGTAGAGTACTCCGCAACAGCCGGCGGTACTGGCAAGAGATCTTTCAATGATAAGCGCTTTAACACCGTTAATTTTTGACCTAAGGTCTTCGTTTTTTGCAAGTCTACCAGCGCTCTCGCTAAATTTTTCGATACGCCAATCGGAGAAACTGAGGTAGAGTCAGCACCTCCGGCAACACCGATTTCTATTGTGCCAGCCATCATTGACTCAGCAATATTTACGGTAGACTGAAAGCTAGTTGCGCAAGCCCTCGATACACTATAAGCATCGGTATGAACACTCATTCCAGTGCCAAGCACGATTTCACGAGCGATGTTCGGCGCTTCGGGCATTTGTACAACTTGCCCATAAACCACCTGCTCTACCCACTCTGGCTTTACACCATGACGAACAAGTAATTCATTGACTACCATTTTTCCCAAATCGACAGCAGGAACACCGTGGAAGTAAGTGGCCATTTTTGCAAATGGGGTTCTTAATCCAGCGACAATTGCGATGCGATCTCCACTTCGTGTGGTTACCGATTGTTTAGCAGACATAGTTCACCTAAAAGTTTGTGGTCGGTCGTTTAACATCTTTACAGTGGTCAGACCTGTAGGATAAGCAAATTCTTACAAAGTCTAGCGCAAATAGCAAATATTAGATTAAGGCAATGATTTGTTCTTGAAAGAAAGAAAAGGAACCTTATATCCCTCTCACTGTCTGGATAAAACTTAAAACAAAAAGGTAAAGATTAATATGGCAGCGGAATCTTTCGTACAACTTCAAGATTACCTCAATAGCCAAGTGGTCGGTCAACACGCTCTGACAACTAACCTCCTTATTGCACTGATTGCTGATGGGCACATATTGGTCGAAGGTCCTCCCGGTTTAGCAAAGACACGAGCAATTAATGCGCTTTCCAACGGCATAGAAGGTGATTTTCACCGCGTTCAATTTACGCCAGATTTGTTGCCTGCCGACCTAACGGGTACAGATATCTATCGGCCAGAAACCGGCGAATTTAATTTTCAAGCAGGACCGCTTTTTCATAATTTAGTATTAGCAGATGAAATTAACCGAGCTCCAGCCAAAGTACAATCAGCGTTACTGGAAGCAATGGCTGAACAGCAAATTACAGTAGGTAACAAAACGTACAAGTTACCTGACTTATTTCTAGTTATGGCAACGCAAAATCCGCTAGAACAAGAAGGTACTTACCCTTTACCTGAGGCGCAATTAGACCGCTTTTTAATGAAGCTCGAATTGGATTATCCAGATGCGCAAACCGAGCTAACTATATTGCGATTAAATCGTAGTGAAGCGCGACACGAAAAAGTGTCTAAACCTCAGGCGCTCACTCAGCAACAAATTAATCAAGCAAGACAGGCAGCATTGAATTTACACTTGGCAGAGCCTTTAGAAAATTATATTGTTCAATTGATCATGGCGACGCGGAATCCTGGGGCTTACGACCCCGCATTAACGCAAGTGATCGAGTTTGGAGCTAGTCCTCGAGCCTCATTATCATTAGAACGCTGTGCACGAGCGCATGCATTGTTACAAGCAAGAGAGTTTGTTGGTCCTGATGATATTCAAGCTGTCTTTTTTAACGTATTACGGCATCGCATTATATTGTCTTATCAGGCCGAGGCTGAAGGGCAAACCGTGAATAGTGTGTTGCAGCGTCTTTTGGATTGTGTGCCTGTTCCATAAATGAATTTCGTGCAAACTCACCAACAACAATTGCAAAGCATTAGTAGCAACGGTATCGAGCTGGGTACCGATGAGTTGCTGTATTATCAAGGATTTACCAAATTACTCGATTTATCTCCAAAATCGAGAGTTAAAGCCCATTTGTCTGGGGGCTATGCAAGCAGTATTAAAGGCCGAGGCATGGAATTTGATGAAGCTAGGCACTATCAACCGGGTGACGATATTCGCGCTATAGACTGGCGTGTGACAGCAAGAACAGGAAAAACCCATACCAAGGTATATCGCGAGGAGCGAGAACGCCCTGTCTTTGTGGTGTGCGATTTGTCTTCGTCGATGCAATTTGGCACACAATTATTGTTTAAATCGATTCAAGCTGCTCACTTTGCCAGCTTGTTAGGGTGGAGTGCGATTGATCGTGGTGACAAGTTAGGCGCCATTGTGTTTAACAACGTAGAGCATGTCGAGTTGAAGCCAAAGACACGGAAACGCGCGGTACTGTCGTTATTCCATGCTTTAACGGATATTCAGCATAAGGCACTGCAAAGTAGTAATAAAACCGACACCATTGCATTAGAAAGCAGCTTAATGCGAACGCGCAGATTAGCAAGGCCGGGAAGCACGGTGTACATTATCTCAGACTTTGAACACTTCAATGAGCAATGCGCAAAATATGTCAGCGATATTCGACGACATTGCGAAGTACAATCTATAGAAATTCACGACCCGATTGAACAATGTTTACCGACAACCGCCGCAGGACGCAGGCTTACTTTACAGCCTTCAGGTTCAAATGAAACCATCACGATAGGCTCTCGGGCTTCGTATCAAGCTTATTCTGAGGAACGAGCGAAAAAACAACACCGTTTAAGTACTTTGCTGAAGCCTCATGTTTCGTCTCATCTTGAATTAAGTGCAGGAACATTATTACTCGACCAGCTCAACCCGATAAGTCGAGGCAGTCGATGAATCCATTAGAAAACTTAAATGACATAGCAGAACCGAGTGGCGTCTCTTTTTTGCCGCTTGCTTGGGGATGGTGGTTTGTGATTGCCGTAATTGTAATGCTAGTGCTATGTGCAGCAATAGGAATAGTTCGCTATTACCGCAGACATGCCGCTCGCAAAGCAACGTGCAAATTACTCGATCATCAGTTTCAACAAAATACCCTGTCTTTATCTAGCGCTAATACACTGTTAAAGCGCGTCTGCATGACTTACTCTGCAAGAGAAGCTGTTGCAGCAATGCATGGTGAGCAATGGGTTAACACCTTAAAAAACTGCTTGCATCAAAAGGCTAAAAACCACCCTAATACAGAAAAATTGACTATTTTTAAACAAACGCAATATTTGCCAGACCAAGAAAATAACAAAACATTATCTCAACGCGAGATTTACGACGTTACAGGTCACTGGTTGCGTAAAGTCGATTTGACTTATCTCGCCAAGCTTAAAGAAAAAAAAGGTCAGCATGTTTAGTTTTGAATGGATTTGGGCACTTGCCGCCCTCCCTCTTCCTCTGCTAATAAAATGGTTGTTGCCTGCCGCTCAGTCAGAAACCAGTGCATTAAAAGTTCCCTTTACTTTGTCATCCGACATCGGCGTAACCAGCACGAAACAGTCTAAGCAATGGGTTACTCAGTCCTTACTTTGGTTGCTTTGGATTTGTTTAGTTATTTCCTCAGCTCGACCCCAATGGCTAGGCGAACCAATAACCGTGCCAAATGAAGGTAGAGAGATGATCTTAGCCGTTGATCTGTCTGGCTCTATGCAAATAGAAGATATGCAAATAAATGGAAGAAACACTGACCGACTAAGTATGGTGAAACACGTGCTGAGTGATTTTATCGAAAGACGTACTGGCGACAGACTGGGCTTAATACTATTTGCTGATACAGCCTATCTGCAAGCTCCGATGACATACGATAGACGAACCGTATTTACTTTGCTGCAAGAGGCCGTTATTGGATTAATCGGAGAAAAAACCGCCATTGGTGATGCTATTGGTCTTGCCGTTAAACGGTTTAGAGGCCATGAAGAAAGCAACAATGTACTTGTTTTACTCACTGACGGTCAAAATACGGCGGGCAATATATCTCCTCTTGAAGCAAAAGAGCTTGCTATCGAACAAAATGTAAAAATTTATACAATAGGTATTGGCGCCGAAGCCATGAGCGTGTCCAGTTTTTTTGGTTCTCGACAAGTCAATCCTTCACGGGATTTGGATGAAACCTTACTCACCGAGTTAGCCAAAAGTACCGGAGGACAGTACTTTAGAGCAAGAAATCAACAAGAGCTTGAGAATATTTACGCCTTACTCGACCAACTTGAACCCATCGAAGACGAAGGCCAAACATACCGGCCACTGCATAGCTGGTTTATTTATCCACTTGGGGCGGCACTATTTCTTGCCTTTATTTTAGGTTTATCGCAGGTATATTGGACAGGAGTAAGAGAACGTGTCTGATTTTCATTTTTTACGACCTGAATTTTTATACAGCCTGTTTGTCGTTGTGCCGTTGTGGCTTTTAATTAAGTACTTCCCGAAAAGTCAGCAAGATTGGCAAGGTATCATTGCGCCTCATCTTTACCAGCGTTTATTCTCTGGAGAGCAAAAAGCTCAATCAACTCACTTACTACCCAATTTATTATGCACAGCGCTAGTGCTTGCCATTGTTGCAGCAGCAGGTCCAACCACCGAGAAGTTGCCGCAACCCGTATTTTCTGTCAATGAAGGGCATGTTGTTGTTATGGATATGTCCTTATCTATGCGCTCAACCGACATTGCACCTGATAGATTAACTAGAGCGAAATTTAAAGCGATTGATTTAGTTAAACATATCAATGAAGGCGAGATTGGCCTTGTTGCGTATGCAGGGGATGCGTTTACTATTAGCCCGCTTACCGAAGACGTGAATACGCTTGAATCTTTAATTCCTAGCCTGAGCCCTGAAATTATGCCAGTACAAGGCAGCGATCCACTTTTAGCATTACAGCATGCTAATGAACTGTTAACACAGGCAGGTTACCCTAACGGAACGATCTATTGGATCACTGACGGCATAGACTACAAAGACAATCAAAGCCTTGCTAAGTGGTTAAATCAACATAACCTTACTATTAACGTGCTCGCAGTTGGTACGTCTGAGGGTGCTCCCATCACACAGGCTGATGGCGAACTGTTGAAAGATGCCAGCGGCGCAATAGTCATTCCAAAATTACAAGCCGCCCCTTTGTTTGCTCTGGCAAAGCAGTCAGGAGGAAAAGCTGCCAATATCAGTACCGATGAGTCTGACATCAATACAATTACTACCCGTTCATTCATTCCTAAAACAACGAAAGATAGCTCCGAACAATCACTCACCGGAGACCAATGGCGCGAGTTAGGGCCGTGGTTAGTCATTGCAAGCTTCCCCTTGGTATTGTTACTTTTTAGGCGAGGGATGCTTGCGGTATTTTTGTTGTCTATGCTCAGTCTTGCTACTCCTCCTCGTAATGCCTACGCTGAGGAAGAGCCAACATCGTCAACCGCCATTTCCACACTTAAAAACTGGTTTAAAAACAAAGATCAGCGCGGTTTAGATGCGTATGAAAGCGAAAACTACATTAAAGCAGCCGAAGAATTTGATGATCCCCTATGGAAAGGCTCAGCCCTTTACCGAGATGGGAATTATGAAGATGCTATCAACGAATTTTCGAAATTGGATAGTGCAGAGGCTTGGTATAACCGCGGAAATGCGCTTGCAAAGTCGGGCCAGCTTGAAGCCGCCAGTAGTGCTTATGCGGAAGCGTTGTCTCGCCAAGAAAACTTTGAAGAGGCACAAGAAAATAAAGCGCTGGTTGATGAATTATTAAATCAACAGCAGCAGAACGACCAAGAACAAGAAAAACAAGATCAGAACGAACAAAAGCAGCAAAATAATCAAGATAACCAGCAAGAAAATCAGCAAGAAAATCAACAAAGCGATAACGGTCAAAATAGCAACGAAAACGACAGCCAAAACGAAGAGCAAAACCAAACTGATAAAAATGAGTCAGACAAGAACGAGAATAACGAGCAAGGTGATAGTTCAGACTCTCAAGAACAAAACCAACAAGATAGCCGCTCGAATCAAGAACAAGGCGAACAACAACAGGAACCCCAGCAACAGCCCTCTCAGCAACAACAAAGTGGCGAGCAAGAGGCACCTGAATTTAATGACCAGCCCCGCAACGGAGAGACCGATTCCAATAGCGACGACACCTCTGTTCCAGACCAACAAGCGGTTCAAAATGTGCTACCCAATGACGCAGAAATGACCGATGAAGAGCGAGAACAACAACAAAAGATTGAAGCACTACTTCGACGTGTTCCTAACGACCCTGCATTTTTACTGCAACAAAAAATGCGTTTGGAGTCGCAAAAACGTTCGCAAAGACGACTTCCCCCATCTCAGGAGAAAAAATGGTAAATCGCTTTTTTATTGCTATAGCCCTGCTATTTTTAAGTACAGCAAACGTTGAAGCCTTAGAGATAGAGGCGCGGGTCGACAAAAATCCGGTGATGCTAGATGAAGCTTTGGTGCTTACGGTAGTTGCAACGGGAAAAGTCGACCGGAATGCGTTTGATCCTTCTCCTCTACTCACTAACTTTGTGGTCGGTAACACCTCTGTCAGCAGCCAAACCCGTATTGTCAATTTTGATAAAACAACCACTACCACTTGGCAAACCACACTATTCCCAAAAACTTTGGGGCAAACTGTTATCCCCCCTTTTACTGTAGATGGGGCCTCATCTCAACCCATCGACATTGAAGTCATCCCTGTTCCAGATGTTTCCACCAATGAAACACGTGACTACTTCGTTGTTGCGGAATTAAAGCAGCCCTCTGTGTATGTTCAGCAACATGCAAGTTACACAATTAAACTCTACCTTGCTCAGAATATTGAACGCGGCAGCTTACAAGCTCCTACCATAGAAAGTGCGTCTATCGAACAAGTGGGTGACGACCAGCAATATTCCGATATTATCAACGGCAAGCGTTTTCAGGTTATCGAACGACACTATGTGATTGTGCCCGAGAAATCAGGTTCTATTACTATTGACCCTCCTATTTTCTCAGGTGAAGTGCTAGTACGTGACAGTCGGCAACGCTTTGGGCTTTTTGGTCAAACTCAAACTGTCACTCGCCGAGGACCACAACTGGTTTTAGACGTATTGCCTATACCTAAAGAGATAACAGGATCTTGGCTGCCTAGCGAGTACGTTATATTAAGTGAAGAATGGTCTAATAATGAAGAATTTGTAGTAGGCGAACCCATCACACGCACCCTTACCTTAAGTGCCGCAGGGTTAAACAAAGAACAGCTACCAGAAATATCCCAGTCGTATCCACCCAATGTTAAATCGTACCCCGACCAACCGTCCACGGCATCCGCTCAAAAAGAGGGAATCGTTTTATCCCAACGTGTCGAATCGACTGCTATTATCCCATCTCAAGCTGGGCCTATGGTCATTCCTGGTGTAGAAGTGCAGTGGTTTAACACAGTGACAGGCCAACTAGAAACAGCGTTAATTCCTCCACGCTCCTACGATGTAATGCCAGGCACTCAGCAACCCCCAGCTCTTCTACCACAAACAAACGTCGTACCTACTAACACTCTTGAACCAAAGACTGACGGCAATACAGAGAAACGCAGCGACGATGTACTGATTTGGCAACTGGTCAGTGCCATTTTGGCGTTATTGTGGTTAATCACGTTATTTTTATTTATAAAAATGCGTAAACCGACTGCTAATGTATCCTCAGAGCACTCTCTTCCTGCGAGGAGCAATGGAGATATCACAAAAGCAATTGATACAGGTGACCAAGGGATTATCTACGCGGCATTATTAAAGTGGTTACGCAGCAATGATAATGTTCACTACACCGATATTAACCACGCATTAATTCAACCGCAAAATTCGACAATCAAGCAGGCCTTAAATCAATTTATTGAACACCGATACGGAAATGCAAACAACGACAACGCAGTTGAGGAATTAAAGCAGGCAGTGTCAGATAAGTCTAAAAAAATGAAAAAGGCAAATAAAATTGATAAAAATGTTGAGGCAATGTACAAATAGACTTCAATTTTTTTGTTGTTTCCTTAACAGAAACACAAAACACAAAATTAAATAGACAAAATTATGTTTAAGCGAAAGAAAAATGAAAACGTCACGGTCTTATCTGACGTTATGAAAAAACAACAACGATACGAAGCATTAGTAAGAGCTTTGCACGCCGATATTTACCGGTATGCATACTGGCTCATTGGAGATAAGGCGATAGCCGAAGACGTAGTACAGGAAACATTTCTACGCGCTTGGCGATCATTGGATTCATTGAAAGACGAAAAAGCAGCAAAATCGTGGTTAATCACCATTTTAAGGCGAGAAAACGCACGACGATTTGAACGTAAACAGTTTGATTTAGTTGATATTGACGATGTGCATGTTGAAGATAGCAACTCGTCTTTAGAATCATCTCACAGCACTGATGAGGTAAGACGGCATATCGCTAAACTAGACAGCGAGTATAGGGAACCACTGATGTTACAAGTGATTTTTGGTTTTACCGGTGAGGAAATCGCTGAACAATTGTCACTGAACAAAAACACAGTCAATACGCGCCTGTTTAGGGCAAGAAGTCAACTGAAAGAAGCTTTGGAACAACCCGTTTTAAGAGGTCAAGCTAATGGGTGAGTTAGAATTTAGACGACGTATTTATGAAGATCCAGATACCCGTGATGAGGCACTACTGAGTCAAGCAAAAAGTAGTGAATCCAATCAGAAGTTCTGGCAGGAAACGCGAGTGTTAAACGATAAAATAAAATCGGCTGTGGATATTCCAGTGCCAGACGATTTAGCTGACAAGCTAATTCTAAGAGGCGCATTTCAAGAAGATAAACAGCAGAAGCGACGTTCTAGCGTTCATTTAGCCTTGGCAGCATCAGTGGTGTTTGTAATTGGAATTACTTTTACCCTATGGTCATCAACTCGAGTCGATTTGGGTGATGCAGCGCTTGCACACATGAAATACACGGAAGACTATGAATATTCAATGACTGGAAACGTGTCTATCGAACAGGTAAACGATAAGCTGGCATCGATCGGAGCTGGAATTATTGGTGATATTGGCAAAATTTACTCAGCGAGCTTTTGTCGGCTTGATTTTACTGAGTCATTACACGTAGTTGTAGAAGGCGAAGAAGGGCCCGTTTCGGTTTTCTTTACCCCTTACGATAACAAAGCTAATGTACCTGAGCGTTTTTCAGATAACAGCTATACGGGGACAGGGTTTAATTTGCAACAAGCCAGCGTCATGATTGTCGGTGATAAAGGTGCAAATTTATCTAACATTGCACAACGCGTTAAATCAAGTATTGGCCAGTAACACTATAGCCAACACATAGTCAAAGTCCCTCTATTCTAAGCCGCATGATTATTGCGGCTTTTTTGTTTGCCAAAGGCTTACCCAGCACTACACCGTTTAGTAATAAGATAGACGTCTTACATAGCTAAATTGAATAGTTAGCTTGCTTAAATTTATGTTATTGTTCTATACATATAATGAATTAGCATATCACTATGCCAACACAACTCATCCCAAATAACCAATTAAGGGAAAGGCCATGACTTTAGCAATACCTTCTGTCACTCACTTAAAGCAACTGGAAGCAGAAAGCATCCATATTTTTAGAGAAGTTGCTGCAGAATTCGATAACCCTGTAATGCTTTACTCAGTCGGTAAAGACTCTTCTGTTTTGTTACATCTTGCTCGCAAAGCATTCGCACCTGGCAAAATTCCTTTCCCACTTCTTCATGTCGACACCACGTGGAAATTCAGAGAAATGATTGAGTTTCGCGACCGAATTGCAAAGCAATACGGTTTCGACCTTTTAGTTCATATCAATAAAGAAGGGGTGGAACAAGGCGTTGGACCGTTTTCTCACGGCAGTGCCAAACACACCGACATTATGAAAACCCAAGCATTGAAGCAAGCATTAAATAAATACCAATTCGATGCTGCTTTTGGCGGCGCACGCCGTGACGAAGAAAAGTCTCGTGCGAAAGAGCGTGTGTATTCCTTCCGTGACGATAACCACCGTTGGGACCCTAAAAATCAACGCCCTGAATTATGGAATATTTATAATTCACAAATCAACAAAGGCGAGAGTATTCGTGTCTTCCCAATGTCTAACTGGACCGAACTCGATATTTGGCAATACATTTATTTAGAAAATATTGAAATCCCCTCTCTGTACTTAGCCAAACCTCGTCCAGTAGTAGAGCGTGATGGCGTGTTGATTATGGTAGATGATGATCGTATGCCTCTTGACGGTGAAACACCTGAAATGCGTTCAGTACGATTCAGAACCCTTGGCTGTTACCCTCTAACCGGGGCTGTTGAATCTGAAGCTGATACACTACCCGATGTTATCCAAGAAATGTTGTTGACCAAAACCTCTGAACGTCAAGGTCGCGTTATTGATCACGATAGCTCAGGTTCAATGGAGAAAAAGAAAATGGAAGGTTACTTTTAATGGCAACCGACAACATCGTATGGCATAAACACGCTGTCGATAAAGAAGCGCGGGCGGATGCTCTGGGTCAAAAACCGAAAGTTATCTGGCTAACTGGGCTAAGTGGCTCTGGTAAGTCAACGCTATCGGGTTTGCTGGAGCAGCGATTGGCAGCCGCCAATAAACACACCTATCTTCTTGATGGCGACAATGTCAGGCATGGCTTATGTGGCGACTTAGGCTTCAGCGACCAAGACAGAGTTGAAAATATCAGACGGATCAGTGAAGTATCGAAATTATTCGTTGATTCTGGGCTTATCGTACTCACCGCTTTTATCAGTCCGTTTAAAGCTGACAGAGACTATTGCAGAAACTTGCTAGCGCCTGATGAATTTGTAGAAGTGTATGTTGATGTGCCATTGGAAGAGTGTGAAAAGCGCGATCCAAAAGGGCTGTATAAAAAAGCCAGATCAGGCGAAATCAAAGATTTCACGGGTATTAGTTCTGAATACGAAGCACCTGAAGCGCCAGAAATTCACTTTCAATGGCAAGACGAAGCACCTGAAGTCTCTGCGCAACGCTTATTTGATCTATTAGTCAACAAAGGTGTGATTACTTTATGATGGAAGTCAGTTTACAAAACACCGTCATCGCAATTGCCAAGCGGGCTGGCGATGCAATTATGGACATCTATAAGAAAGATTTTGCTGTTTATGACAAATCAGACAGCAGCCCCCTAACTGAAGCCGATTTAGCCGCACACAAATTGATAGTAGCAGGCTTGAGCGAATGCTCAGATTTCCCAATCTTATCTGAAGAATCAGCCAGCATTGCGTGGCAGGAACGCCAAACGTGGAGCACCTATTGGCTAGTAGACCCTTTAGATGGAACAAAAGAGTTCATCAAGAAAAATGGTGAATTTACGGTAAATATCGCATTGATCGAAAACGGCAAACCGACTTTCGGGGTGGTGTACGCACCTGCGTTATCCCGTACCTATTGGGGAGAGATTTCTGGAGGCGCATTTATCAGTGACGAAAACGGTGAGCGTGCTATTCATGCTCGACAACATGAGCACGGTGAAACGTGGAAAGTGGTCGGTAGCCGCTCTCATCAAAGCCCAGAAATAAAAGCGTTTTTGGACGAGCTCGACGGAGAAGTAGAATTGGTCGCCATGGGTAGCTCGTTAAAATTATGCTTGGTAGCGGCGGGTGAAGCGCACTTATACCCTCGTCTTGGCCCCACGTCAGAATGGGATACGGGCGCAGCACATGCGGTAGCCTTAGCCGCTGGCGCAAAGGTAACGGTACTCGACGCCAACAAGCCTTTTGACAAGCACGCCGTTGAACTTACCTATAATCAAAAAGATTCCGTTTTAAACCCTTATTTCCTAGTGAGCGCAGAATAATGAACAGTGATAGCGATAAAACACTCATTCAAAAAGATATCCTTGCTTATCTTGAACAGCACGAAAATAAAGACCTTCTCCGTTTTCTAACATGTGGTAGCGTTGATGACGGTAAAAGTACACTCATCGGTCGTTTACTACACGATTCTAAGATGATTTATGAAGATCAACTTGCTGCAATCACAAAAGACAGCAAAAAGGTTGGCACTACAGGTGAAAAGGTCGATTTGGCGTTGTTAGTGGATGGTCTTCAATCTGAGCGTGAGCAAGGTATTACGATTGATGTTGCGTATCGGTATTTTTCTACCGACAAGCGTAAGTTCATCATTGCTGACACACCGGGACACGAGCAATACACGCGAAATATGGTAACGGGAGCCTCAACCTGTGACTTAGCCATTATATTGGTAGATGCAAGAGCTGGCGTAAAAACACAAACTAAACGTCACTCGTTCCTTGTGTCGCTGTTAGGTATTAAGCACGTTATAGTAGCAATAAACAAAATGGACTTGATGGATTACAGCCAATCTGTCTATGAGACCATTCAAAAAGACTACCTAGCGTTTGCAGAGCAACTCAATATTGATGATATCCAATTCGTGCCTATCTCAGCACTTGAAGGCGACAACGTGGTGAACTTAAGCGAAAGCACGCCTTGGTTCAACGGTGTGCCCTTGATGTCTATGCTTGAGAATATCGAAATAGGTAACGATGCGAACACTGAAGATTTTCGCTTCCCCGTTCAATATGTGAACCGCCCTAATCTGGACTTTCGAGGATTTGCTGGAACCGTAGTTTCTGGTCAGATTGCCCCCGGTGATTCAGTAACTGCGCTGCCTTCAGGCAAAACATCAAAAGTGAAGTCAATTGTTACCTTTGACGGGGACCAAGAAAACGCTTACGTACCTCAAGCGGTGACGCTGACTTTAGAAGACGAAATTGATATTTCTCGTGGAGACATGATTGTAAAATCGGACAATCTTCCCATTCACGCCTCACAGTTAAAAACACATTTGGTGTGGATGTCAGAAGAACCATTGATGCCAAACAAACAATACCTGTTTAAATTTGCAACTAAAATGACAACAGGAGCCGTTGCTCACATTGATTATCAAATCGACGTTAACACACTGGAACAGCAGCAAGCGTTACATTTGAACTTGAACGAAATTGCCGTGGTTGATTTAAAGCTGACCCAAGCTGTAGCTTGTGACCCGTACACAACAAATCGTGAAACTGGCGCGTTTATTGTCATCGACCGACTGACTAACGGGACAGTGGGCGCAGGTATGGTCATTAATGCTCTGAACAAAGAAGAGCAGCATTCCACACCAGATTTTTCTGAATTTGAGCTTGAATTTAATGCCCTAGTGCGTAAACATTTCCCTCATTGGAATGCCTTAGATATTACTAAGCTCTAGCATTCAGTAATAAACCTTAGCCAACTGGTATCCAACGGGAATATGGACTATCAACAACTCGGTGTGCTGGCAATATTTGCCAGCACCATTTTCGCGCTTGTGTTCACTCAGCAGCGCCCCTCAACCATTTTTGCAGCTTGTTCTCTTGTTCTACTGGTCGGACAGCAAGTCACTTTTGACGATATTATACACAACCTCACGAATAAAGGTCTGCTTACCTTAGTCCTACTTCTTTTGGTTAGTAGTGCGGTTGATAAAACATCTTTGATTAAAAGTGTAGGGCGTAAACTGATTACAGCGAGTTACAATAAATCGTACTTGAGACTCTTTGGGCTCACATTTTTCTCTTCGGCTATTTTGAATAACACCGCTATTGTGGCCACGCTAATAGGACCAGTAAAACAGAATCAACACCACGCTGCATCAAAATTTCTTATTCCCCTATCCTACTCGGCTATTTTAGGGGGAACCGTCACTTTAGTAGGGACTTCAACCAATTTAATTGTGAATAGTTTTCTAATTGAAAACGGACATCCGGGATTCAAGTTCTGGGATTTCACACTGTTTGGCTTAACTGCCGGCTTAAGTTGCGGATTGTTGCTGTTTATTCTTAAGCCTTTACTGCCCGATATCCAGCAAGCCAAAGCCATTTACAATGAATATTTACTTGAAGCCAAAGTAGAGGAAAATTCTGAGCTAATTGGTAAGAGTGTTGAGGCAAATCATTTAAGAAATTTGCCTGAATTATTTTTAGTTGAGATTATTCGCAAAGGTAATCTTATTTCTCCCGTTTCCCCTGAGTTTGTCATTCAACAAGGCGACAAGCTGATATTTAGTGGGAATGTACAGAAAATAGATAACCTATCGCATATTAAGGGATTAACCATTTTTGCAGAAACCAACGGGCTTATGCGTGAAAACCTAACCGAAGTTATTGTGTCGAACCGCGCACAGATCATCGGACAAACAATCAAAGCACTCGGTTTTAGAGCCCTTTTCGATGCTGCCGTTGTGGCGATAAGGCGCGATGGTGAACAATTGTCAGGAAAGCTAGGTGAAATTAAGTTACAAGCAGGTGACTTTTTACTCTTAGCGATAGGCCCTGATTTCAGTACACGGCAAAATTTAGCAAAGAATTTTTTTATTCTTTCTGAACAAAAAGTCGCGAGAAAACTTTCACCCCTTCAAGAATGGGCAACTTTGGGCGGCTTTGTGATAACCATAATACTTGCCGCATGTGAATGGGTGTCTTTGGCTGTCGGCTTAGTCTTCTTCTGTGCAGTTTTAGTGGTATTGAATGTGACGAATAATGCAGAAATTAAACGCAATATTCCGCTTAATTTGATCATTGTGATCGTCGGTGCCTTAACGCTCGCCACGGCACTTCAAAACTCAGGTGTTATCGCATGGGTTACTTCAAGTCTCACCCCTCTGTTAACAAGTTCCAATGCGCTTGTCGCCTTAATTGCAGTATACGTAGTTACCTTATTACTTACCGAGTTCGTCACTAACAACGCAGCCGCGGCACTGATGTTTCCTTTCGCCTATGGTTTAAGCGACATTTTTAACGCCCCTATATTACCTTTTGCATTAGCGGTGGCCTTTGCAGCCAGCGCGAGCTTTATTTCGCCTTATGGCTATCAAACCAACTTACTGGCGTTCAACGCAAGTAACTATAAGTTTTCTCATTTTGTACGAATAGGCTTACCTATATCAATATGCTACAGCGCAATTGTAATTACGCTTTTGAATAAAGTGTATTTGTGATGTTTAAATTCGTCGATGCAAAGTTAAGACAAAGAGTTGTATGACTGAAAATCAATTATTTAATGTGAGACTCATTGCAATCGCAAAAGATGAAGCGGCTTATTTACCTGAGTGGATATTTCATCATTTAAGCGTAGGCTTTGATAGTGTAGAAGTTTATGTCAATAATACTTCCGACAACACGTGGGAATTATCCTCACACCTAGCATCTTTGAAACAAGTTTCGTTTATAGATGCAGATCCTACATTTGATGAATTTCCGCGATATGCACAAGAAACAGTTTATAAACAAGCATTCGTGAAAGCTCAAAACGACAAATGTACTCACATAATGTTTTTAGATATTGACGAGTTTTGGATTTCACTTGATAAGCATCTATCAGTAAAAGAATTTCTCACACTACATCCACATAAAAATATTTTTTCTTTTAACTGGCTATGTAAGTTCAACGAATTGGAATTCTCGTCTATATATGAATCTGAAATCGTTGGAAGATACATGCGTCAAGTAAAAACCCTTTTCTCTACTTCAATCGAAATTGAGAAAATAGATGTCCATAACGTATGTGCTCCGAAAGAAAAATATTATTTTTCAAATGGTAATGAATGGTCATTCCCTCACTATCATAAAAACGCCTCTCACATTAAAGACCCTTTTTTCAATCCAACTAAGCAAAGTATCTTTGTCTTACACCGAATGTTCCGTAGTGAGTTAGAATATGTATCGATGCTTTATCGCGGTAATCCAAATTTAAAAGACAAACTCGACTCGGTATTTAAAAACAACAGACACGGCTATATCGGTCACTTGGCTTTACAAAAAGCGATAAGCTTTGATGTTTCTTATTTAACGAATTTCAAAAACGAATTTGATTTATTTTTAAAAGGTCATGGGCTTGAAAGTTTTATGCAGGAAGCTAGGCGTTTTGTCTACGAAAGATATAAACAAACCCTATCTACTATACGCCAATGTGATGCTTCCGAATTTGATACTTTAAATCGAGCAATGAAAAATATTACGCAAGAAGAAGTGCGGATAGAAATGGATCAGTATAATCAGAAAATAAGGTTTCTAGCGAAAAAAGACACCATTGCTTTTTTGCAAAAAGCAGCAACGGCGGCAGAGCGGATTGACATCAAACTTGCAAAAGACATTTTGTCTAAAGCGTTAAGCTTAAAACCGGACGGTAAATATATGATTGATAAAATGTCTAAGTATGAAAAAAAATTGGCAGAAAAATAGATTGCTCAAGTTGCTCCCAATTGGGCGTTGCTCGACGGTCAGACAACCGGCCTTTGGTGAAAGCGCCCCCCGCTATCCGAACGATGCAGCAAAGAAAGCGAGCCTCTTGAAATTAGCTTAGATAAAAACGGCTATATCTTGTTTTTGAACGAAACCTCTACAAAAATGTGTTAACTGAAAAATTCCCTTATTCATTATTCACAAAACATCTATGCGTCTCTTGCAGATAGGGTATTATGTGCGCCTTGAACCTCTATACTTTACCAATCAACAATGAGAGACCAATATGACAGTAATTAAGATGTCTGATTTAGATCTTGCCGGAAAGAAAGTATTGATTCGCCAAGATTTAAATGTGCCCATCCAAGATGGCAAAATCACTTCAGATAAGCGTATTGTGGCGTCTATTCCCACCATTAAACTTGCGTTAGATGCCGGTGCACACGTTCTAATTATGTCACATTTGGGGCGTCCTACAGAGGGTGAATATGCCGATGAATTTTCTTTACAGCCTGTTGTTGATTATTTGAAAGACACCTTAGATTCGCCTGTATCCTTAGCGAAGAATTATTTAAGCGGCGTCGATTCTCAGGCTGGTACCGTCACTGTACTTGAAAACGTGCGCTTTAACTTAGGCGAAAAAAACAATGCAGATGAATTGGCGAAGCAATATGCCGCACTTTGCGATGTCTTTGTCATGGATGCCTTTGGAACAGCACACCGTGCGCAAGCCTCTACTCATGGTGTAGCGAAGTATGCACCCGTAGCCGCAGCAGGTCCGCTTTTGGCCGCAGAACTAGACGCATTAGGTAAAGCCTTAAAAAAACCTGAACGTCCTTTGGTAGCGGTAGTGGGCGGCTCTAAGGTATCAACGAAACTGACTGTGTTAGATGCCTTATCTAAAATAGCCGATGTCATTATTGTGGGTGGCGGTATCTCTAACACCTTTGTCGCATCAGCAGGCTATGAAGTAGGTAACTCGCTTTACGAGGCCGACTTAATTCCCGAAGCGCAGCGCTTACAAAAAGAAACCAATGTTGTGTTTGCTGAAGATGTAACTACAACAAAGGATGGCTTTAGTGAATGGTCACATAACTCCAAAACGTCCGTGAAACACCCCAGTGAAATTGAAGCCGACGAAGAAATCATTGACTACGGGCCAAAATCTGCCGCGAAAGCCGCTGATATTTTAAAAAGTGCAAAAACCATCCTTTGGAATGGCCCGTGCGGCGTATTTGAATTTGACGCCTTTGCTAAGGGTACTGAGGTCGTTGCCCGAGCCATTGCTGAAAGTGAAGGTTTTTCAATTGCCGGCGGCGGTGACACGCTTGCTGCTATTGACAAATTTGGCTTAGATAAAGCAATTTCCTACATTTCAACAGGTGGTGGTGCATTTTTAGAATTCGTTGAAGGCAAAGAACTTCCCGCCGTTGCTATTTTACAAGAACGAGCAAAAGGCTAATCTGACATACCATTCTTCTTTTGAGTTGGGTCATTGTCATGGCCTAACGCAA
>CAYSDZ010000028.1:29800-45841 GCA_964429915.1 uncultured Alteromonas sp. | reverse complement strand
GCCTAAATATAAATTAATTTGGTTTTTTTGTTTGATTGCTCAATATGTATTCAAAATAGCCTTGTGAAGATAAAATTGTAATAGTTTATTGTCCAATTTGTTACAAATGAGTAAACTTGCATTTTTTAAATTGTATTTTTTAATAGGCATACCAAATGAACACTCGAGTTATCACTGGCCTAGCTTTATGCGCCATTTTCTCAATTGCTTCGGCTTTCACTTTTCCAAGCGTAATCTCAGCAACTTCAACAAACATTGCGGTGTACGTTTTTATCGCGTCCGTTATCATATTATTTGCGTCTCTTTCTGCAAAAGCCACGGAAACAAACGAGCCTAACAACATAGAAGGCGAACTAACAACACTATATGTTGGTAATCTTCCTTATAAAGCGAATGAAGAAGCTGTAAGAACGTTTTTTGGGCAACACGTTCCTGTACAATCAGTACGGCTTATGAAAGATAAAAAAACAGGAAAGCGCAAAGGATATGGTTTTATTGAAATTACTACTAAAGATGTTCATAACGCAATTGAGCAACTTAACGATATTGTTTTTCAAGACCGAACACTAAAGGTACGAGCAGCGAAAGAAAAAGTTGAAGGGTAATTCAACTCACCAGCCATAACACTTAGGCCGAAAGATTATTCACTATTCGGTCGTTAAATTGATGAAAGCGGTTGATTGCGGTTAGCAAATCAGGCGTTTTCACCTCATCATCAAACGTATTTACTATACCATTTATCAGATTAGTGTAATCTTGGTTTGAATTGAGCAATTCTCGCGATTGGTCTATTGAACTAATAAGTTCGTCAACGTATTGATTAACAATCCTTTGTTCTGCACTATTCTTGTTAGTATTTTCCCCAATGTTTTGTACCTCTTCGTACGCATTCGTTAAAGAAGCGGTCTCCCCTCTTGTTAACCTTGCGCTAAAACCAATCAATTCTTTTTCGTCGTACCCCAGACCTAGCGCCTTTTCAAAAGCCTCAAACACACTGCCGTTAAAAAACTCATCAGCGACGCTAGATAGTTGCTCAACCAGATCTGAGATGGCCGTAAACTCGTCTTCATCAATATTACCGCTGATAGTAATGGATAGACCTAATTGCTCCAAATAAGAAAAAAACGGGTTTTGCGAATTCTCAGACGTCGTTATATCAGATTCTGAATTTTGCTCCTCTCTCACAACATCAGCCGTGCTTAAATTTTGCGAACGCCCGAAAAAAATAGAAATATCATCTCCGTCTCTAGTACGAATCAGCAGTTCGCTTGAAGAAAACGCAGAAAAGTTCCCCTTTATGGTTGCTGTCGTCGCTAAAGGCGAAAATATTTCTTGTTGTAAGTCGGTTAGCCGCTCAGCTAAATTCTCACCCACTTTATCGATTCCTCTTGATAAGTTATCGTCAAGAATTCCACTCAAATCTTGCCTTGCCGCACTGATCCCTTGTCCTATTCCGTCGCGCGCTTGAGCGAATAGTGATTCGAGCTCTTCGTCATCAGCCCCACTGTTAGATGCGCCTCGAATCACCCGGCTGACAAAACTAAATACATTATTTACAACCGAATCAAAATCAAACAAACTGCTTTCATCTTGATTGTCGTCTAACGTTTGCTCATCTTGTGGAGCTTGACTGCGCGGCGGGTTTTCTTCGTTTAATTGAATATTTTTCCGCAGTGAATCTGATAAGGCAACATAAGCCTGTGAATAACGCGAGCTCAATGTGAATTCAGTATTTTGATAAAATTCTTTCGCTTGCTTTATTCCATCCTGCTGTAGTTGGTCTCTCAAACGCGAATCAGGCGACACTGAATCCTGACGACCAAGAAAAGTCTTGATATCACTGATGCTCATAATTTAACCCCTCCTACCCTCAACCTTTATATCGACCACATTGATGATAGGTTTAGTATTTAAAGTTGCGAAACGTAAAACAATCTCTAGAATGCCGTGAAAAGTTATCTATTTATTATTCCAATGTCACAATTTGACTCGCAATCTTCCTATCAAACTCAGTTAAACGAAAAAGCCGCTTGGCTAGCAGATATCTTATCTCCATTTTCCTCATCTGACTTAGCTGTATTTGATTCGCCTCAAGTCCATTATAGAATGCGAGCAGAATTTAGAGTCTGGCATGACGGCAATGACTTGTATCACATCATGTTCGACCAAAAGACCAAACAATCATATCGAGTCGACCAGTTTCCTGCTGCAAGTCAAACCATCAATACGGCGATGGAACTAGTTATCAAACACCTTCGAAATAATGCGTGTTTAAGAAAAAAGTTATTCCAGATCGATTACTTAAGTGGGCTCAGTAATGAAATCGTGGTGAGTTTACTTTATCACCGCAAACTGGATGAAGAGTGGGAGCGAGAAATAGATGCGCTGAAAAATACCTTATCTTCTGAGCTTCATATAGATTTCATAGGGCGCGCAAAAAAGCAAAAATACCTGCATGACAGAGATCACATTATTGAACGACTGACTGTTGGTAAAAAAGATTATGTATTTAAACACATAGAAAATAGCTTCACGCAACCCAATGCTGTGGTTAATATAAAAATGATTGAATGGGTACAATCATTAGCTCGCGATTTAACAGGTGATTTACTTGAATTATATTGTGGTGCAGGCAATTTTAGCATTCCGCTAGCAAGCTGTTTCGACCGTGTTATCGGTACAGAAATCGCCAAGCCGTCGGTAGAGGCGGCACAATTTAATATAGAGCAAAATGACATAGACAACGTTCGCATAGTGCGACTATCTGCGGAAGAATTTGTTGATGCTTTAGCTGAAAACCGCATTTATAAACGTCTTGAGGGAGTAGAGTTAAAACAATATAACTTTAAGACTGTGTTGGTAGACCCTCCAAGAGCAGGTCTTGATGACGCGACATTAAAATGCATTCAAGCTTTTGATAATATTGTCTACATTTCCTGTAATCCCATCACTTTACAAAGCAACTTACAGGAATTATGCAAAACACATGATCTTCAGCATTCGGCCTTATTTGACCAATTCCCTTTTACACACCATGTGGAGGCAGGCGTATTTCTGTCTAAACAGCGTTTATAACTTAATTTTTATGGCTTTGTTACACTGGCGCCTGCAAGTACAAGCCTAAGCTGTGCTTTCACTCGGCTAGCTATTTTTTTTCGTATAGAGCTATCCACCTCTAGCGCTTCAGCTCCCGCACTAAACACCAACTTCACCATCGCCTCGGCCTGCAATGAGGCAAGATAACGTGGCACACTTTGTTTTTCGATAATGTAATCTGTTAACTCATCAATGAAATGCTGAATTTCACGCAATACCGCCATCCGATAAGCCGCAGAGGTACCCGTATGCTCTCTTAGCAACACTCTAAATACGTTCGAATTAGCAGAGATAAACTCCATAAATGTATCAACAGAAATACTTACAACTCCGCCCCCAGTCGCAATGCGCAAACGCGCTTGACGCATTAATTGCCTTAGCGCTAAGCCAGCCTCGTCTACTAGTGTTAGACCGAGCTCATCGATATCTTTAAAGTGTCGATAAAAAGAAGTAGGCGCAATTCCAGCTTCTCTAGCTACTTCTCGTAGACTGATCGCTGAAAGGCTTTTATTTTCATCAAGCAAAGCAAATGCTGCACTAATGAGCTTCTGCCTCGTTTTTAGTTTTTGTTCTTGTCTGTTCATAACATAAGGTTATAACAAACTTATAAAAAATGGACTAGGGCAACTGCATACTTTTATTTGGTCCAAATGCAGGCTTAACGAGGGAGAGCTTATGAACAAAAAAGACGCTGCAAGCATATCCCTATGGCGCTCGGCAAAAAACATCCATGTTTTTTGACGCTTTTTTGTTCATAAGCTCTCCCTCATTCGGACTAAATTACCCAATTAAAAATATGCGGGTGCCCTAATTTCGTTCGTATCTTCTTGCGTTAATGCCTTCAAACCGTTAAATTAGCGTACAGTTGTAAGCTGAAAGTTGATTGTATATAAGTATGCAGAAGCCTCCTTTATTAAAAATTAATGTTCTTGTGTTTAGTATCACTGCGGCAATATCTTTATTTTTTGTTCCTTTCTGGGCGCTAACGGTCGGGTTCAGTGCAGTAGAAGTTGGTATTGCCATCGCGCTATTTTTCTTTACTGGCATGTCAATCACTGGGGGTTATCACAGATTATGGGCACATAAAACCTATGACGCACACCCGATAATAAAAGTTATTTTTGCCGTGGGTGGTGCAATGGCGCTACAAAACAGCATTTTGCACTGGTGCTCTGATCATAGAATTCATCATCGATTTGTCGATGACCACGACAAAGACCCCTACAGTGCAAAACGTGGGTTTTGGTTTTCTCATATTGGCTGGATGCTGAGAGAATACGAGAGCAACAAATTTACAGACTACGAGAATTGCAAAGATCTTAAAAAAGATAAGGTAGTTATGTGGCAACACAATCATTACCTTGCAATTGTACTTATTGCTAATTTCGGCATTACTGCACTTCTTGGTTGGCTGAGCGGAAGCATCATCAACATGGTATTACTTGCAGGTGTTTTTCGTTTAGTTGCAGTGCACCACGTTACCTTCTTTATTAACTCATTAGCACATTGCTGGGGAAAAAGACCTTACACAGAAGCGAATACAGCAAGAGACAATGGTTTTATTGCCTTATTTACCTTTGGTGAGGGTTATCATAATTTCCATCACATATTCGAGTATGATTATAGAAATGGGATCAAATGGTGGCAGTATGATCCAACTAAGTGGCTGATAAGAGGCTTATCTGCTCTCAAGCTAACCAAAAATTTACGCCGTTGCCCTGAAGAACGCATCGAAAAAGCGAAAGCGACGTTGCAATTTGAAAAAGCTCAAAAACAAATTGTTTCTTTACCCAATGCTGAGGCGCTAACAGTTAAGTTACAACATGAATACGACCAGTTTTGCAAGCATATCATGGCTTACTACAATACAAAGCGAAAGTATTTGCAACAAAAGCAGACGGCATTAAAAGAAGGAGTGGATAAGCTAGACGACATCAAAAAAGCCTTCTTTGAGCAAAAGCAGCGTTGGCATGATTTAGTCCTGCAAACGCTTTCTCCAGAACTGGCCGCTTAAGCAATCAGGTGAGAAACCGCACTTTTTTGAATAAATGTGGTATCGTCATTTAACGATACCACTAAATCTCTGTAAACCAATGAAGATAGACCCATCCGGAGTGTCGCCAATTGTGCCTCGGAAGCGAGAAGCAAAACTTCCTACAGATAACTCAACCCCACATAGCTCGTCGAGCAGTACTCAATCCGCAGGCACTAAACCTACAGACACTAGCTCTACAGGCAGTACACAGCAAAAAATCAGCAGATGGTTCACGCAAGTAGGCTTGTCTCCTAACGCGGATTACGTCGACTATAAAGCAAAATCGGTTGCTGCACGAAGACACGAGGATATCCGCAGAGTAAAGCGTACAGAAAATCTACAAAAAATAATGAATATCGCTTGCCACGTCTCTGTACCTGAAAACACAAGTGACAACACAGATGCAGATTGGTTTTATGCTTTTATTGATTTAGCGGAAAACATTTATACACCTGCCATGCAGGAAGTGTGGGGCAAAATTCTTGCGGTAGAAATAAGCCGTCCGGGCAGCTTTTCATTGCGTAGTTTGGAAACCTTAAAACAATTAACTCAACGTGATGCTCAGTTATTCTCTGCGGCCTGCAAACTAGCAAGTGTAAAATCGAGCGATCCCGTACCTCGCTTGATTACACATTTTAACCAAAGAAAATCCTTGTTTGACTTCTTTATCGGAAACACAAATCGCCCCATAAATCTGGCAAATTATGGTTTGTCTTACCCTGCGTTGCTGTCTTTAATTGAATTAGGCTTATTGATGCCATCAGAAATTGAAAGTGCAGAAGTGCCGCTCAAACAATCCATCGCGATACGTTGCGGTGAGACTGCATTTGAAGTAAGTCCAAAAAAAACAGGCTTGGCGTTAGTGTATTATAAATTTAGTAATGTGGGTGCTGAGTTGTTTTTACTGTCTAAAAAGAAAGAAAATACCGAATACGTAGGAATGCTTAAACGCACCCTATCGCTCGGCTTCACACTAAAATAGCTTAAATACCATCTCCAAATTCGTGCAAACCGCACTCTCGTTTTAAGCCAAAAAAACGCGTATCTTGCTCGCTCATTCCTTCTTCCAAAGACCGAGTCGTATGCCAATCTCCTATTGATACATAGCCTTTTTCCCATAGCGGGTGATAAGGCAGGTCATACTCTTTTAAATACTTGTGCAAATCTCGGTTTGTCCAATCGATAATAGGATATACCTTAAATTGCTTACCGACTTTTTGTAATACCGGTAATTTTTCTCTAGAGTCCGATTGACTTCTACGCAGCCCAGCAAACCATGTTCCGGCGTTTAATTCTTTAAGCGCGCGCTGCATGGGTTCAACTTTATTTTCCTTGTTGTAGCTTTCAATACCCGCAACACCTTGTTCCCAACGTTTCCCTTCTGAGGCTTCCTGCCAAGCAGGCGAACGTTGAGAACGATAGACATACAGATTCAAAGACAACTGTTGGGTTAGCGTATCAATAAACTCGTAAGTTTCATTAAACAAATAGCCTGTATCAGTCAACACCACAGGAATATCGGCACGCTTGGCTGTTAGCATATGCAGGCTTACAGCAGATTGCGCACCGAAACTTGACGACACAATATGCTCGCCAGGTAAATTTTTTAGTGCCCACTCTACTCTTTGCTCAGCAGATAGGATCTCAAGGTATTGGTTAACCTGAGCCAAAGTATCAGCTTGGGTATCTAACCCTACCTGATAGTTGGCAAGATCAGCCATATCAGCTAACTGATTCATAAAAATCTCGCGCTGAGTCAAGCACTGGTTTCACCACTTTAGTACGGATAAGAAAATCACCAAAGCCTTCGTTTTGTTCACCTTCTTTTGCCCACTTACCAATGAGTTCATCTAAAATAGTCATAATTTCATCATGACTGATGTTTTCGCGATACATCCTCGGAATACGGGTGCCTTCTAAGTTTCCGCCTAGGTAAAAATTATACTTGCCAGGGCCTTTTCCTACTAATCCCACCTCGGCCAACATAGCTCGCCCACAGCCATTAGGGCAGCCCGTTACACGATAAATAATGCTCTTCTCAGCAATACCGTGTTTCGCTAGCAACGTTTCTAACTCGTCAACCGTTCCTGGTAGATAGCGTTCCGCTTCTGCCATCGCTAGAGGGCATGTTGGCAAGGCAACGCAGGCCATAGAATTTAAACGCTGATTAGACACTTCTGCTTGCATGAGTCCGTGATCGACCGCTATTTTTTCTATGGCCTCTTTTTGATCGGCAGGTACACCAGCCACGATCAAGTTTTGGTTTGCAGTAATACGAAAGTCGCCTTGATGTATTTTTGCGATCTCTTTGCAACCTGTTTTAAGTGGTTTATCTTTAAGATCTAATATGCGGCCATTCTCAATAAACAAAGTGAGGTGATGTTTTCCATCGATGCCTTCAACCCAACCAAATCGATCACCTCGACTGGTAAAGGTGTAAGGACGACTGGCTTCAAACGTGATCCCAGCGCGACGCTCAACTTCTTGTTTAAACGTCTCTACCCCTACACGCTCAAGCGTGTATTTAGTTTTTGCATTTTTACGATTGACTCTATTTCCCCAATCACGTTGCGTCGTTACTACTGCGGCCGCCACATCTAAGGTCGCAGAAAGAGGTAAAAAGCCAAAATCATCTGCTTTACGGGGATAAGTTGATTCATCACCGTGAGTCATCGCTAAGCCACCGCCTACCAATAGGTTAAACCCTACTAGCTTTCCGTTCTCTGCGATTGCCACAAAATTCAAGTCGTTTGCGTGTACGTCGATGTCGTTGTGAGGCGGAATAACAACGGTAGTTTTAAACTTACGGGGTAAGTAAGTATCGCCCAATATCGGCTCTTCTGTGGTCTCGACTTTTTCGCCGTCTAACCAAATTTCTGCGTAGGCTTTGGTTTTAGGAAGTAAATGCTCACTTATCTTTTTGGCCCACTCATAAGCCTCTTGATGTACTTCTGATTCCACAGGATTAGAGGTACATAACACATTGCGATTAACATCTCCTGCTGTGGCAATAGAATCTATTCCGACTTTATTCAGCGTTTGATGCATTAATTTTATGTGCGGCTTTAGTACACCGTGAAACTGAAAAGTCTGCCGTGTGGTAAGACGAATACTGCCGTATATTGAACTTTCTTCGGCAAATTTATCAATGGCTAGCCACTGCTCTGGCTTAATAATCCCACCCGGTAAGCGTGCTCTGAGCATAACGTTATGCAGCGGTTCGAGCTTTTGTTTCGTGCGCTCGTTGCGAATATCGCGATCGTCTTGCTGATACATGCCGTGGAATCGAATCAGCTGGAAATTGTCAGCCGTAAACCCACCGGTGATGTCGTCTGTTAAATCATCGGCAATCGTTCCACGCAAATGCTTACTTTGAGTTTTAATGCGTTCATTGTCTGACAATTTACCCTCGACAATTAAAGGGCCGTTTGGGGTAGTCATTAGTACACATCCTTCTGGTAACGTTTTGCTTTACGAAGCGCCACTACATATTGTTTGGCTTCTTCTTCTGTTTTACTGCCATATTTTGCCACCAAATCAATTAATGCTTGTTCGACGTCTTTTGCCATATGGCTTGCATCACCGCATACATAGAAATGTGCGCCTTTTTCTAGCCATTGGTACACTTCTTCGCCTTGTTCTGCCAAGCGGTGCTGAACATAAATCTTGTCTTTTTGGTCGCGACTAAACGCCAAACTGACTTTCGTCAATAGGCCCGATTTTTTATATCCCTGAATTTCTGTTTGATACAAGAAATCTTGCGTAAAATTGGGATTTCCAAAAAATAACCAATTTTCACCGGAGGCGTCTTGCGCATCACGCTCTTGTAAAAACGCTCTGAACGGGGCAATTCCTGTTCCCGGACCAACCATGATCACTGGTGTATCAGGATTGTCTGGTAATCTGAAATGATTATTCGCTTCGACATACACTTCAACCGTATCGCCTTCTTCCAAGTGACTACATAAATGACCTGAAGCACCACCTTGGTGGCGTTTACCAAATGCCTCATAATCGACATGAGCTACGGTAAGGTGCACTTCATCTTCAACTTCCGCTTGACTCGATGCAATAGAATACAATCTAGGCGTGAGGGGGCGAAGTGCTTCGGCCAAAACCTCAGCGCTAACTTTACCCGGATAATCGCGGATTACATCAATAATTTGCCGCTCGTCTAAGTACGCTCTTAATGCTGACTTATCATCGACAATGGCTTTTAACTCTTCGCTTTTAACCGCTTCTTGATAAGCGGAAACAAAGCCCGGATAACTTAAAGTTAATTCCAATTTGGAAAGCAAAGCTTCAGACAAAGAGTACGATTCACCAGAAACGGTTACAGAAGCAGAGCCATCAGCTTCTGTTAATTCAATGATTTCGGCAACGACCTTAGGATCATTTTTAAACCATACTCCAAGGGCGTCTCCCACTTGATATTGGATACCACTGTCTTCAAGGCTGATTTCAACATGTTGAATGTCTTTTACACTGTCTCGGCCTGTAATTTTTTGTACAGCCGCTAATGTTGCAGTGAACGGAGCCTTTTTAGTGTAGCTTTGCTCAACCGGCGCGTTTGCCCCAGCAACAGAGACAGCAACAGCTTGGGCTGTTTCCGCTTTAAGCTCGCCTTCTATTTTAGCAAGTAACTCATCTATCCATGCTTTCGCAGGTGTTTCGTAGTCTACGTCACAATCAACTCTAGGTAGTACCGCTTTTGCACCTAACTTTTCTAAGCGTTGGTCAAAATCTTTCGCTGTTTGACAAAAGAATTCATAGCTAGTATCTCCCAAGCCCAATACGGCATATTGCGCTTGACTCAATTTCGGTGCTTTTTTGCTAGCCACAAATTCATGCAACTCCATCGCATCGTCTGGCGCGTCACCCTCACCATGAGTGCTCACAATGACTGCTAAATGTGTTTCATTTTTAATTGAGCGTGCTTTGTAGTCTGCCATTGATACTAGCTTGCTGCTAATACCTTTGGATTCAGCAGCGCTATGAAGCTGCTGGGCAACACCTTTGGCGTTGCCAGTTTGAGACCCGTAAAGTACGGTTAACGTTTTCTGTACGATTGGCGCAGTACTTTGTGCAGTTTGCGCGGTAGCATTCCCACCTGCCGCAAGACCTGCCATATAGCCACTGACCCAAGTAAGCTGATTTGCATCTAAACCTGCGACTGCTTGTGCTATCGCAGACAGCTGCTGTGGTGCAACGACGCCCGTAATCCCATTAGCTGGGTTTTGATTTTGATTCGACATAACTCGTAAGCCCTTTTTTGATAACTGGGAGCTTAACGAGTCAGTCTTAGATTAGGAAAGAATTAATAAAACTTTTTTATGCCATTTAGTGCTTAAAACCAAGTCTAAAAATGCACCTCTATTCCAGCAAAAAAGCCACTGAATTGCAGGTCACTTGAAATGTCGTCTACATCATCTAGCTCAATCGAAATGTCGCGATAACCGGCTTGCAGAGTAAAATCAAAGGCTGCGCTATCAATGGCATCGTAAGTCAATGCGGCTTGAAAGTCTGATACTGAGTTTTCGTCGAAACTCAAATAACTACCTTCAGCATAAATACCTAAGCCACTAAAAGGTAGGTTGAACTCTAGCCTTGAATAAAGCATCGGAACAATGCCTTTAAAGGATTCTTCGCTTCGGGAGCTACTGTTTTGTTCAAATACCACTAAGTCGCCATCGATGTATTTACCATTCAATCCTAGATCAATACTAAACAAATCATTATCAAACAATTCGTAATACAAAATAATGTCAGTACTGGCAATATCCGCTTCGGTATCTATGGTCGTATCAACAGAAAAAGTTTCTCCGCCAAATTCAAACTGAGATGTTAAATCAACACTGCCTGTTGGTTCGAGCTGAGTGTGATTTACCTTAATATTGGGTACGAAAGGAATAAAATGTTCAAATGCGATATAAAATGCACCTTGCGTTTTATCATCAAAATTAAAATTTTGTACCTCAGCTGCGGCTTGACTGCTGTCGAAAAAATTACCTTCGGTTTCAACTTGCCAAACTTGGGCACCCGCATAAACGCCCAAAAAAGTGTCAGCAAAACTTATCGAGGGCGCAATTGCAAATACCCCTGATATCAGTAACGCGTATTTCATATTTTATCCTAAATTTAACCTTGGTTTAGCAGTTCCGTTAATTCGATCAACGCCGCATTGGCTCTGGATATGTAATTTGCCATAACTAAGGAATGGTTCGCTAACATGCCAAATCCGTCGCCATTAAGGATCATGGGACTCCACACTGAGTCTTGTGTAGATTCTAATTCTCGAATGATTTGGCGTAAACTAACTTGTGCATTTTTTTTGGCAAGCACGTCTGCAAAATCCACTTCTACCGCTTTTAAAAAATGTAGTAGTGCCCATGTTGCTCCTCGCGCTTCATAAAAATTGTTGTCTATGTCCCACCAACTAGTTCGCGTATAATAAGTTTGAGGCGTTGGGGTAGACCTAAGCGCCGTAGGATCGCCTGCTAAATCAGTATTTTCTCTTTGCGCCCCAACACTTGCACTTAATTTTTGCGATAAACTTCCCAACCGTTTTTCAACTTGCTTTAGCCAGTCACGCAAATTATCAGCGCGCGTATGAAACTGACTGGATTCGGGACCTAGATGAGCAAGTTCCTCACGATACTCTTTTAAGTGGGTTACTGCGATAGCATACTCTCCCTCTGCGGAAGGCATAATCCAAGCTTCACTATCTATATTGAGCTTAGGCTGTGCTTTGGTAAGAAGTGAATTTTCCACGGACTGTGACTGCGAACGGCTAAAATCTTTTCGCATTGCCAAGGCCAGATCTCGCACCATTTCAAGCACACCAAATTCCCATGATGGCATGTTGTCAAGAAACAGACTAGGAGGCATAACGTCGTTCGACAAATAACCGCCGGGTTTATTTAGCAAGGTATCCGTTACTTCGATCAACGCGGTTGTAACAACCTGCCCTGTCACCAACGCTTCGTTATTGACATTTAGTTTTGTTCTTTCTACCACGTCAAAGGTGTCAGGCTCTCTGCTCCAATACCACCCAACCAAAGTAAGGACCACTAAAATTGCTGCGGCAATTCCGCCAATCATCCTTTTTGAGATTTGTTGCATATCGCTTGTACCTGCTTTTACGCGTTATGGGTAAATCGTACCACAGTTAGTTTATCTTTCGCACTTAGCTTTTGGGCACAAGAAGCACAGCGACAAAATAGCCTAAAATAAAAAGCGTGGGTAACATAATTAAACCAGCAATCGCAGCGACTCTGACATACACAGCGTCGACGCTAAAATGTGAAGCGACTCCTGCACAGACACCACTGATCACACCGCGGTTTCCATCTCTATACATACGACCTTTATAAAACGACGATTTCATTTTCTACTACCTGTTTATTATTAAATTCGATAACGGTTTAAGGCAATGGCATTGTGCCTGTTTACCTAGTCTTCTTTTGATTCGTTCTTGGGTAGCTCAGTCACTTTAACAGACGTTAACTTAGCGCTTGATTCAAGGCTGTGCGCACTATTAAGAATATTTTCTGAAATTTCATTTTTTATTTCTTCAGTCGTTGCGGAAATCGCTGCGCTTACAAAGCGTGATACGATTTCTTCTATATTCGTCGGCGCTGCATTAGCTGCGTTTGAAATAGAAAGTGTCACTAGTCCAGCAATCAAAAGTTTAGGTGTGTTCATCATAAGCTCCGTTTTTATTTAGTTAGTCTTTCAATACGCGTATGTCATACCGCACATATCGATGTTGTATACTGCTGATAAAAGTATTGCTAAAACGATGCCAAACAATTTAAAACTGCTATCTACATGTTTTTATTGACTTTATTTTTTTATAAAAAAACGAAGATTTCTGAATTGGTGTGATTGGCTAATCGAGTGACATTGACTAACCAATTTTTAGTAAATTAGACCACGTTATATAGTGACGATTTCTTTTGAGCTTGCTGCACAACATCCAAGCTTTCTAATAAGACGTCCTGTCTCGCATTTTTTCCTGTTCCGTTTTGACTCAAGTAACGACGCCACATTTTTCCTCCGGGCTGCCCATGAAACAAGCCGAGCATATGGCGTATTGCATGCCACGGACGAAACCACTCATCAGTTTGCGCTTTAATGTAGTTGTCCATTTGAAGTAAAAGCTGCTCTCTATCTAAAATAGTGCCATGCTGGTTATACAACGCTTCATCAACGCGGTTCAATAAATAGGGGTTGGCATATACCTCTCTCCCCATCATTACCCCATCAACATGCTGTAAGTGCATTTTGGCCTGCTCTAACGAGGTAATGCCACCATTTATTGAAATATGCAAATGCGGCATACTTGCTTTAAGGCGATACACTCGCTCATAATTTAACGGCGGAATATCTCTATTTTCTTTAGGGCTAAGACCTTGTAACCATGCTTTTCTGGCGTGAACAATGAAGGTATCGCAGCCAACACGTGCAACCGTTTCAATAAACCGCTGAAAGTCGCTGTCTTCGTCCATATCGTCTATACCGATGCGACATTTTACCGTGATAGGAATATCGACATTTTTCTGCATTTCAGCGACATTTTTAGCGACTAAATCGGGTTGTGCCATAAGGCAGGCACCAAACATTCCATTTTGCACTCTATCTGACGGACAACCGACATTAATGTTGACTTCGTCATAGCCCTTTTCCTGAGCGATAACGGCGCACTTTACCATCGCATCAACGTCGCTTCCCCCAAGCTGCAAAGCAACAGGATGCTCTTCTTCGTTAAAACCTAAATAATCTCCCTTGCCAAAGATAATCGCCCCTGTGGTGACCATTTCGGTATACAGTACAGTGCGTTTGGACATTAGTCGGTAAAAATACCGGCAGTGTTTGTCTGTCCAATCTAGCATAGGTGCCACTGAAAAACGGCGATCTAACTTATTAACAGTCACAAGACCAAATCCTTCTTGAATTCAACTCATAAGTGCAATTGTTTAGGCAGCCACTAATTTCTCTGACTGCCCAGTAAATAATTCATGAGGTGTTTTATAACCTCGTGTTTTTCGTCAATTTCACACCCTAGGGTGACAAATGGGGTGACAAAATCAGAGGACTTTTTATGGTTTATTATCTTATCAAAAAACGCGTTAGAGGCGAACTACGAGTTTACTGTGCCAAAGTTAGACAGAAGCGCAAAGCTCAAAGATAAATCGAATAACCCACTTGGTCGCACATCGGCGTTTGGCTATAAAGCTACTCTTACATTTCCGATTGCCAATATCTGTATAAAGGCAAACTGTTAGTCCATGTCGATGATCTAACAGAGTTAGTCAAACTGCAACGAAAGCGAGTGCGAAGAGAGATTCAAAAGTATATCAATGAATTTAAAGATATCAGCAAAGGGTTGAAGCAAAGCGTGCTATTGATTATGAACTATCTTCTGTAGATTCTATTATCGATAATTAAAAGTAAACTATAACTGACTTATAATCAGTAAAAGGCTCGTAGATACTATAAGTTAATTATATTTGACTTATATATATTTCGGCATTACTTTATATTTAAAAGTAAATAGTAGTTAACTTATATGAGTAATCTTGCCAAGACGAACCGAACTGGTAAAGCGGTTAAGGCAACAGAGATGCCTAATTTATCAGAACGCTTTACCCCGACTCAGCTCGCTGAGGCGATCACTGCAAAGCGAACGGGTATGAAGCTGTCTCTCGTAGATGTATCTGAGGCATTGTCTATTTCAAAGCCAACGCTGGTGAAAATAGAAAAAGGCGATACTAATATAAAGTTAGCGAACCTTCTCAAGGTAATAGAATACCTTGGTCTTTCGTTTAGCCTTCTTTCCGATGATGCCACTTCCAAAAAAGAAACAGGGATAAGCGATGACTGGTACTGATCTAAATACGCTAAACATTTATATCGGTCATGATCGTAGAATTGCGACAATAAGCATTCCTGTAGGCTCTGAAACCGAATTAACCTTAACTTACGAGCCTGATTGGATTAAAGAGGGTTTTGCTGTCTCGCCCCACCTGCCTTTGAACGGTGAGTTTGATCACAGAGCGATTCGGAATTTCCTACAAAACTTATTACCTGAAGGAAAAGGGTTAGAAGAGATCGTTAGTAATACCACCATCTCCAAAAATAATACCTTTGGGCTTATCAAAATCATCGGCGCTGATACATCTGGCGCGTTATCATTTAAAAGCCAAAGCAATGAAAGAACAGAAACTTCATTTCGAGAAGTCACTAATGAAGAGCTAATCGAAAAGTTAGCTCGTTTTAAGAATGCAGGAGAATCAATTACCTATTGGGATGGTCGTACAAGGCTATCAGTCGCGGGTGTACAAGATAAACTTAACTTATTAGAGATAGATGGCAAATTAGGCTTTGGTGAAGGTCAACTTTGCTCCAATAAAATATTTAAGTTTGAAACGGGTAAAGCGCCTTTTATTGCTGTGAATGAATTATTTACCATGTTACTGGCGAAATATTCGGGTATCGATGTACCAGAAGTGTCCGTACAAAAATATGGAGAGGTCAATGCGTTTGTTATTGACCGTTTTGACCGTAAGTTAATAGCAGAGCAACAACGTGTTAAGCGCCGTCACATCATTGATGGCTGTCAAGCTACTAACCTGCCCCCTTCTTACAAATACGAACGTCAACACGGTGATGCAGGCGACGGTATTTATATTCGTGATGGTGTGTCTTTTCCGAAACTGTTCAATGTAAAAACAACTAATGCCGAAGCGTATCAAACGCAACTTATACGCTGGATGACCTTTAATATTTTAGTGCGTAACTATGATGCTCATGGTAAGAACATCAGTTTCTTTGTGGGTAAACAGGGTTTAAGGTGGGTAAACAGGGTTTAAGTCTTACGCCATTTTACGATTTAGTAAATATTGAGG
>CAYSDZ010000028.1:0-29700 GCA_964429915.1 uncultured Alteromonas sp. | reverse complement strand
GTGGGTAAACAGGGTTTAAGTCTTACGCCATTTTACGATTTAGTAAATATTGAGGCCATCATTCGAGAGATCCATGCAGGACAAGCTGATGAAAACTCTAATTCGCCAATGGCAAACCATTTCGCGATGTCGATAGGTGAATATGGTGCTGGAAGTGCTGGCAATTTTAATCACCCGTTTACTGCTTACATATTGGCAGACTTCGCCCATGAATTTGGTATATCACTCCCTCGTCTGCAATTGTTGATGAAGCAAATGATCAAGCAAGTGCAAGCATCTGTTGATTTAGCAAAAGCTGATGCACTTAAACAGCAGTTAACTGATTCTGAAATACAGCATGTAGATACCTGTATTCAAATCATTAATGAATCAGTGGAAGAGCTAAGTGCAGAAGTTGATCAAATAACGGAAATAAGCGACTTAATTTAGTGTGCATTTCTGGCTAATTCTGTTTAATTCATTAAAGTGGAGTGACAATAAGTAGACAACGAAATTTGCATTTAAGAATTAAACTTTAAAAAATCAATGTGTTAATCGTCATTTTTGATTAGCGTTCATCACTCAAACAAGGCCAAGAGTTGCTCGGAGTTCATATTGCTCAGTTCATTTACTTGTTCTTGTTTATCGCCATAAATAGCTTGAGCCATATTGGCTTTTTTTCGCTGTAACTCTAGTACTCTTTCTTCAATGGTATTTTGCGTCACCAATTTATACACAAATACGGGTTTATCTTGTCCGATTCGATAAGCTCGATCGGTTGCCTGATTCTCGGCCGCAGGGTTCCACCAAGGGTCGAAATGGATTACCGTGTCAGCCGCAGTAAGATTGAGCCCTACACCACCGGCTTTTAGAGAAATAAGAAAGACGCTGACACTGCCTTCTGTAAATTTGTCGATTGCCTCTTGCCTTTTACGCGTTTGTCCAGTGAGTTTTGTACTTGCAATTCCGTTTTGTTCTAGCGCCTTTTCAATAATGTTTAACATGCTAGAAAATTGTGAAAATATTAACACTTTTCGTCCCTCTTCAAGCATTTCTGGCAAGGTTTCCAGTAAAAATTCAAGCTTGACACTAGCGTTTATTTTTTTTGCTTCATCCAATTTAACTAACTGAGGGTGACAACACGCTTGACGAATTTTTAATAGCGCATCTAAAAACTCTATCTGACTTTTGGCAATCCCCTTTTCTCTCAACAAAGCGCGCACTTTCGCTTCCATGGTGACTCTGATACTTTCGTACAATTTGCGCTGCTCTTTACCCAATTCCAAAGTTTGGATAATTTCAGTTTTAGCGGGTAATTCTTTGGCTACTTGATCTTTAGTTCGACGCAGCAAAAATGGCTTGATTCGGCTGTTTAACCACTGCTGAGAATACTGCTCGCCCTGCTCTATCGGTTTTCGGTACAGTTCGTTAAAAGTCTTATTCGTATTCAAATAACCCGGCATCAAGAAATCAAACAAAGACCATAACTCGCCTAAATGATTTTCAAGCGGTGTACCCGTTAAACATAATTTATGCTCACTGTTTAAGCGCTTAACGTTTTGCGTCATTTTCGCTTTGGGGTTTTTAATAACTTGCGCTTCATCCAATATCAGCCACTGGAAATGGTGCTTTTCCAATTCTTCTAAATCGCGATTAATTAGGGGGTAAGTGCTAATTACAAGGTTATAATTGGCGATATGTTCGAAGTGCTTTTTTCGGTCTGCCCCATGCAATATCAGCACTTTTAGTGACGGCGTAAACTTTTCTGCTTCTTTAAACCAATTACCTACCAAACTGGTCGGACAAATCACCAAAACAGGTTTATGCAACGCCTTTTGTTCAAACAGCACCTGCATCATTGCTAGCGCTTGGATGGTTTTCCCTAAACCCATGTCGTCGGCTAAAATGCCGCCAAAACCGAAGTTTTGCAGAAAATTAAGCCAATTTAAGCCTTGCTGCTGATACGCTCTCAGCTGCGCATTTAAGCGCTTTGGTGCTTCAATCGTTTCTATACCGTCGAAATTAGCCAATTTATCAGCCAACTCGCGAATTTTTTCACCACCAGCCCATCGACTCACATAGGGGATATCGTCAAGCACACTGGCATGGTGCCGAGGAATGCGTCCACTATCATCGCCTAACTGTTGCAATAGTTTAACAATGGGTCGTACTGCGTCGGCAGGAATACTTAAAATATTGTTATCGTAGTCCATCAATATAGGATCGGGTAAGTGATCCATGTCGTTAGATAACTGAGGAAGTACTTTATGTAAAAGACTGACAATGTTGACTTCTTTGCCACCGACATCAATGTTTAAACCTAAGGTAAACCAATCGCCATATTCATCGCTGTCTATTTCACCTTGCCATTCATCCACCTCGATAAACTGCGGGAATGGATGGTCAGTGCAAATTTCAATCCTTAAGCCCTGCTCTTCAAATTTATCAAGCGCAAGATTGGAAAATAGAGTCCAGTCAGTGGGCAATGAGGAACGAAACACAGAGACCAGGGAAGCTTGTGTTGGGCGATGCGCAAACAACCCAAGCTCATATTCAATTAACGCTTGTATGCGCTGCTCACCACTTTCGTCTCTATGCAGGTTGAGCAGTCCGTCTTCATGTTGAATAATTTGAAATTCTTGACTTGTATAAGGATAAGTACCTGCTAAGAATTCGAAATCACCATACGTATGATGCAGCTTGGCATAGAAATCGTACCCATCGTGATACACTTTAAGCGTTGAGCTTAATGGTGCATCGACTGTTTTTATGTTTGCCGCTTCTGGCAAGGGGAGACTGAGGTTTCTTTGATATAACCAAAGCACAAACTGCTGTAACTCTTCTTTATTTAGTGTTGGCAAATTCAATAGTGCGTTAATGAGTGATACATCAAGTTCTGTTTGAACAAAGCTAGCCGCATTCGTTTGCGAGCTTATAAGCAAAGGAACTGACATATCGAGAAGTAAGTCGGATTGCTTTATCTCGTCATCGTCAACGAATAAAGATAAAGTAAATGGCGCGGTTTCAGTCCAAACAAAGCGCAAGGGCTTGCTTTCTCCATCGAAAAACAAAGGTTCTTCCGATATCTGATGGAAATAACATCTATCCGTTTTAAGGGCTTTAAGCAACGCTTGATTTCCGGCTGCATTTTCTAGCACAATTGAATTGCCGGAAGGGTACCAATGGCCTAATTCCATCGCCTTTAACACAGCCTTATCTTCGGTGTTCATTTCCCCATAAGACATCCTGTCAAACCGAGATAAGCTGAGCTTACTGCCCTTCGACCAATTGCCGTTTTTTAAGCGTTTTCTTTCGTATAAATTCAAGCTCCATTCATTAAATTTTTCAGAAATCACATAACAAATAATACTATCGGCTTGCTGACCATCTGTATTTACTTGCTTGGGTAAAACCCGTTGGCCCGCCCACATTTCAAAAGCTGAACTCGGTTTTGGCTGTGAAAATGATGGCGACAAAGCGCTAGAAAATGCGGATGAAATCGGCTCATCAGCTTGTAACAAGCCCTCAGTTTCGGCTCGAAGCGCCGCAGCGACAAAGTGTTTACAATTTGTACCAACAGGGCAAGTGCACAAGCTGTTTTTTAAATCTTTGGAAAAATTGACTTGATAGACATCGCCCAAACTTGAACCGACCACCAGGGCTGACAAGCCTTGACCACTTGGCTTAACGTTAACCACTTTATCGCGTTGCCAATAGTCCAAACCACGCGAAAACGTGGTGGCACCAACTTGTACAAGCAACGTTGAACGAACATTTATCACTTAAAAAACACCTTCTTACTTAGCCATACACACAGAGGTAGGCGGTAGCCATGGGTACTTTCACTAAAAACGAACTATTCCCTGCCACACTAAACGACTCGCCGCTTTTGTATATTGTCCAACTATCTTCCTTAGCTTTCTGAATGTGCAATTCGCCTGATACTACGGTCATTAATTCCGGTGCATCAGTGCCGAAGGTATAATCGCCTACAGACATCACTCCAACTGTAGCTGGCTTGTCTTGTCCATCAATTGAAAGTGACTGTACTTTGCCGTCAAAATACGCATTGTGTTTTATCATGAGTTTGCCTTCTATATAAATTTTTCGTTTAACTTGTGCACGAGCCTAGCTTAGTCGCTGCTTGAAATCTTCGTAGCCGAACTCTTTGACCACCGTAAGTGTGTCGGTTTGTGAGTTCCATACCGCTATTGCAGGCAGGCCAATACCATTAAACGTGCTAGTTTTCACCATGGTGTAATGGGCCATATCATCAAACAGGATCCGTTGCCCCACGGTTAAAGGTTTATCAAAGCTGTAGTCACCTATCACGTCGCCCGCTAGACAGGTCATACCGCCTAGCCGGTAATTGTGAGCCTTCTCGTTTTCCAACCCTGCACCGTGAATTTCAGCGCGATATGGCATTTCAAGCGTGTCAGGCATATGACAAGTAGCGGAGGTATCGAGTATGGCTAGCTGCTTTTGATTGTAGGTAATATCCAGCACCTCGGTGACTAACACCCCAGTGTGGATTGCCAAGGCCTCGCCGGGCTCTATATACACCTGCACTTGGTACTTTTTTGAAAATTGCTGAATGAGCCGAATAAGCTTCTCTCGATCATAATCGGGTTTCGTAATGTGATGACCACCGCCGAAGTTCACCCACTTCATATTCGGCAAGTAAGCAGCAAATTTTTCCTCTACCGCTTGCAGCGTTCTGGCTAGGGGTTCAGTGCCCTGCTCGCATAAGGTATGAAAGTGCAAACCGTCGATGCCACTAAGATCGCCCTTTTTAAGTTCTTCAATCGGAATACCAAGCCGAGAACAGGGTGCACAAGGGTCGTATATTTCTACATCGCCTTCGCTATGCTCGGGGTTGATGCGCAAACCAATACTGAAATGCGAGTTTTCCTTTTTCTTAGCAAGTAGCTGTGGCTTGAACCTGTTCCATTGTGAAATAGAATTAAGCACCACGTGGTCGGCAAATTCGGCAACGTCGTTTAAATCCTTCGCTGAGAAAGCCGCTGAAAATACGTGGATCTCTCCATCGTAATACTCTTTTCCAAGCAAGGATTCGTTAATTCCGCTTGCACAAATACCCGATAGATATTTTGACACCATGGGCGCTAAATGCCACATCGAAAACGCTTTTAACGCGGCGAGTACTTTAGCACCGCTTCTCGCTTGTACGTCAGCAAGAATCTGTAAATTTTGCTCAAAGGCGTGTTCGTCTACTACAAAACAGGGCGATGGAACCCGACTCGCATCAAAATGTTTAAAGGTCTTAGAGCAAATCAACGTTAGGCTCTTCTATTACTTTCCACGGCAAACCATATTTGTTTAAGTCTTGCATAAAGGGATCAGGGTCCATTTGCTCTATGTTCCATACACCTGACTTCATCCATTTGCCCTCTAGCATCATTTTTGCGCCGATCATCGCGGGTACACCGGTGGTATAGGATATGGCTTGCGACTCTACCTCTTTGTAGCAGTCTTGATGATCACAAATATTGTAGACATAAATCGTGCGTTCTTTGCCATCTTTCAGCCCTCGAACCACACAGCCTATGCAGGTTCTGCCAACAGTTCTTGGCCCCAGTGTAGACGGATCGGGTAGTAGTTGTTTTAGAAACTGAATAGGCACAATTTGCTGACCATTAAACTCGATCGGTTCAATGCCTGTCATTCCCACATTGCCCAGCACCTCCAAGTGCTTAAGATAACTGTCTCCAAAGCTCATCCAAAACTGTGCGCGTTTCAAGGTCGGGAAATGTTTTGTAAGAGACTCCAACTCCTCGTGATACATACGGTAAATGTTGAAGGTGCCAACCTCTTCAGGACAGGAAAAAGATTGCTGCGTCGACATCGCTGGCGTTTCGACAAACTCGCCGTTTTCCCAGTGACGACATTCAGCAGTGACTTCACGAATGTTGATTTCAGGATTAAAATTGGTGGCAAAAGGATAGCCGTGATCTCCGCCGTTAACGTCGATAATATCCAGATACTGAATTTCATCAAAATAGTGTTTGGCGATGTAAGCGGTAAATACATTGGTAGCACCTGGATCGAAACCTGAACCTAACAAGGCCATCAACCCTGCTTTTTCAAACTTTTCTTGGTACGCCCACTGCCATTTATATTCAAATTTTGCAGTGTCTAGCGGTTCATAATTCGCTGTATCCATATAGTGTACACCTGCTTCCAAACACGCATCCATGATCGTTAGATCTTGATACGGCAGGGCCACGTTGATCACAAGCTTGGGTGCTTCTTTTTTTAATAAAGCCACCAACTCAGGTACACAATCAGCATCGACTTGGGCTGTAGCAATAGACACGCCGGTTTTCATTTTTACTTGCTCAGCAATTGTCTTACATTTTGCTTCGGTACGGCTTGCCAACATTATGTCATCAAATACGTTGGCAACTTGAGCGCATTTATGCGCTACAACTCCACCTACACCGCCAGCACCTATAATTATTACTTTTGCCATAACGCTTTTCACTCACTCAATTATTCTTCACGTTCGAAATAAGTGTACCCAGCCAAACTCGCTCTGAAGGTGTGTAGCATAGCGCGCCGCTGTGCTACGGATATTTGCCCTTCCTTCACTGCTGCTTCGGCTTGTACGCGAAATAGTTCGTACATTTCCTTTGGATTATATTCTACGTAGCTTAGTACATCGCCAATAGAATCACCCTCTATTTCCTCGATATACTCAAGATGCCCTGATTCGTCCACCCGTACACTTACAACGTGTGTATCTCCGAACAAATTATGTAAGTCGCCCAGTGTTTCCTGATACGCCCCTACCAAGAATACGCCTAAATAGTACTCTTCATTATCTTTAACATCGTGTAATGGAATAACACTGGTTTCACCGTCTGGGCCTGCAAACAAATCAATTTTCCCATCTGAATCGCACGTGATATCAGCAATAACAGCTTGGTTAGTCGGTTGTTCGTCTAACCTATGGATTGGCATTACTGGAAAAATCTGGTCGATTGCCCATGTGTCTGGCAAGGATTGAAACAAACTAAAATTTCCATAATAAATATCGGCTAGCGATTCATCCAAATTTTGCAATTCAGGAGGTACGCGGCGTAACTGTGGTAGCAATACTTTCGCGCGTTGCAAAATTTCAAAATAGATGCTTTCAACCAAACTCAGCTCTCGCAACCCTACCTGCCCCTGGCGGAACATTCTGCGTAACTCTTCTCGGTAGTGCATAGCGTCATTGCACGCTTCTTGTAAGTTACCGACTTTTAGGTTGATTAGGCTATCCCAAATATTTTGAGTAAGCTCACCATAGCCCTCTGGCAGTGAGTCAGGAAGGTCTTTTGCTTTAAAGTGAGTAACGTCTAACACGTTAAAAAGCAACACTGACGAATAAGCGACGGTTGCTCGGCCCGATTCGGTAATAATGGTAGGGTGTGGAAGCCCGTTTGCATTCATTGCCTCAGAAAGGGCTTCGACAATATCAACACAGTATTCGTCTAGGCTGTAATTTTTACTGTGCGTTTCATTGGTGCTGGCACCCGTGTAATCTACCGCAAGCCCACCACCTAAGTCGATATACCCCAGTTTGGCTCCTTCTTTGACCATATCAATGTAGTACCGACATGCTTCCTGCACACCTGAACGAATATTTCGTATATTGGGAATTTGTGAACCAATGTGAAAATGCATTAATTCGAGACAATGCAACATATCGGCATTTTTTAGCTTATCAATGACTTCAACCAATTGAATGGCTGATAGCCCGAATAAAGATCGATCGCCACTGTCCTCATACCAGTGTCCCTCAACTTTACCAGACAATTTAACTCGTACACCAATGTGCGGTTCGATAGCCATTTGTTTACTTTGAGAAATAATAATGTCGATTTCTGACGGCGTCTCAACCACAAAAAAACATTTCATACCCAGTTGTGTTGCGTGCAGACCCAAACGAACAAACTCAGAATCTTTGTATCCATTGCATATAATACAGGCTTCTTTGTCTGATAAATGCGACATAGCAATGATAAGTTCAGCCTTACTACCTGCTTCCAAGCCATGATGAAATTGACGTCCAAACTTGGTTATTTCCTCGATGACATGGCATTGTTGGTTTACTTTAATAGGGAATACACCACGGTATTGCCCCGTGTAACCACTGTTTTGTATGGCTTGAGCAAACGCGTTGTTGATTTGCGAAATACGGCGGTCAAGAATGTTTTCGATACGCAATAACACTGGCATATTGTGCCCACGCTCTTCTAGCCCTGACATCATGTCGATTAAGGGAACGTGATGCTCTGTACCATTAGGTTTGGCAATAGCACAGACTTGACCATGCTGATCGACTGAAAAGTAATCCGCCCCCCAATAAGGGATGCCGTACAAATGAGCACTTTGGTCAATGGTCCAATCATCCATTGCAATAACAACCTATTAAACGTTCAAAAGGATACATAGTTTACAGCAAAAAAAAGGCTAAGGAAGAGTATGCGAACTTTATTAGCGAGAATGAAAGTAAGCGGGAACTTGTGGGAAATACACAGGTCTTGTGATTAAACTATTTCGCATTGGTCACTATATTGCTATGCTTCGCAACGCGTAAAGGCTCCGTCCGATTTATAGGAAAGCAACGCATTTAAAGGCTAAACTTTCGTTGAACAATATCGCTTATACTAACAAAAGTAATGTGTTTTCGTTTGCGCATTCATGCATCCAAAGGTTGGCATAATAAAATATGGCAAATATCTCTTCATCGCAGATAAAAGAAGCAAAACAACTTGTCAAGCAACTCATCTATCCTGAACGCAGATTTATTCACCTAGCCATCGTCTATGGACTAGCTATCAGCTTACTTACCTTAGCGGTACCGATTGCTGTGCAAACCCTTATTAACACCGTGGTCAATATTGCGTCTGTAAGTGCCGTCATCACGCTAGCCTTATTATTGTTTGCTACTCTTGCTATTTCTGGCTTACTCAGTGCACTTCGAACCTACGTAATGGAAAAATACGAACGCCATATTTATGCTCGATTAACGGCTGAAATTAGTATCAGAACCTTAATGGCAGACCACAATTATTTTGCTGGAAGGCGCAATGTGGATGTGCCGAATCGGTATTTTGATATCACTATTTTCCAAAAAAATATTCCACCTTTAGTGATTGACGGATTTGCTTTAGTACTTCAATTGATTGTTGGGTTTACCTTGGTGTCGTTCTACCATCCAATGTTTATGGCATTTTGCGTTTTGGTCGTTTTTTGTTTGTATTTAATTTGGGTGGTGTGGTCTCGTCAAGCCATCGGTTCTGCTTTAGAGATTTCGCATTCTAAGTATCACACTGCAAAATGGCTCGGTGATATCGCTACTGCACACAGCTTCTTTAAATCAGGCGCACACATCGATTTTGCTCGCGATAAAACCGAAGCTAACACTAAAAGCTATGTTAGAGCACACGAGAAACATTTCAAATACACCTTTTCTCAATACATCGCGCTTATTTTGCTTTATGCCATTGCTAGCAGTAGCTTGCTAGGATTAGGTGGTTATCTGGTGGTGCAAGGACAACTTTCAATTGGCCAGCTTGTCGCTGCTGAACTTATTCTGACTGCTATTTTCTTTGGGTTATCACAATCTAGTAGTTACCTAAAGCTTTATTATCAGCTTTGTGGTGCTGCTGATGAACTGGGTATTGTGTTTAACATGCCATTGAATAAAGAAATGACAAAACCCAAAGAGTATAAACCGAAAAGTAGCCGGCTTATTTTTGAAGACGCCGAATTTAGAAACGAAAAATTTGTGTATTCACTGGATTTTGCAATAGAGTCAGGTGCAAAAGTATTTGTCACAACTGAACAGTCGTGGATGAAACGCAGTTTTATCACCTTGTTTCATTCCTACAATTCACCTACCAAAGGCAGAATTTCATTAGGACAATACGATTTAACCGAGTATAAAAAGTTACAATTGAATAATCCCCCTGTGAGCATCATTAACCGTTCTCCCATAGTAGAATGTTCAATAAAAGAATTTATGACGCTGAGTGCACCCGATGCCAGTTTCTCTGATATTCAGGACGCCGCGAATCAGGTTGGAATAGCCAGCACGATCACTCGTCTTCCGCACGGATGGGATACCGATCTGTCGGTGTTAGGGGCTCCCTTGCAACCGACTCACTTTGTTTTATTAAAAATAGCTGCAGCCATTTTATATAGGCCGAAAGTGCTCATTTTTACGCAAAACATTGATAATCTCTCCCCCAATGAGCGACAAAAGCTGCTATCTGTTCTAGAAAAACAACCCTTCACTGTTTTGTATTTCACAAACGAACCCAATGCCGAAGCATTTGACTATTGCTTGAATTTAGACCGTTTTAGGAGCGATGTGTAATGTCTCTTTATGACGATTATATGGATGGTATGGACACGCTAAAGTGTTTGGCACCTTCTGGGCTTTGGAAAATAGTGACGGTTATTATCATAGGACTGATTATTTCCTCTGCCGTTCTTTTGTACGTGACGCCATGGGTTCAGACTGCTCAGGGTTTTGGTATTGTAAGTACGGTTTCTCCACAAGATAGGCGACAAGCAATTTCTGCCTTAGTGCCCGGACAAATTGAGAAGTGGCATGTTATTGAGGGTCAATTTGTTGAAAAGGGCGATCCGATTGTTACCTTGCGAGACCAAGACAGTGAGTTGATTGAGCGATTACAAGCCGAATTACTTGCAAAAAAACAAGAGCGTCAAGCTGCTGAAATTGCGTTAAAGACAGCACAATTAGATTTTGAACGACAACAAAAACTGTTATCGCAAGGCCTGGTGTCACCACGAGATAGAGATCTCAACCAAATCAAACTACAAGAAGCGAAAGCTAAACTTGCGGCTACAGATGCAGCTATTAATCAAACCGAAACCCGTTTGGCTCGCCAGTCCAGACAAACAAAAACAGCACCCCAGGCAGGGGTAATTACTCAACTTTTGTCGGCTGGCATCGCGACGGTTGTAAAAGAAGGTGATGTGCTTGCTCGATTCATTCCTCAATCAGCCAAACGCGCGGTCATTATTCGCATTAATGGTTTAGATTCGCCTTTGGTACAACCTGGGCGTTTAGTGAGACTGCAATTTGATGGTTGGCCGGTGTTTCAATTCAGTGGTTGGCCTTCCGCAGCTATTGGCACTTTTGGGGGGAAAGTAAGCTTTATAGAACCCATGGCCAACGCAGACGGCACATTTAATGTATGGATTGAAGAAGACCCCGAAAATGACCCGTGGCCTGAGGAGCATTATGTGAGATTGGGCAGTCAAGCTCGAGCATGGATTTTATTAGAAGAAGTAAGGCTAGGTTATGAAATGTGGCGGCAACTCAACAATTTCCCTCCCGATTATCCAAGCGACTTAATACAGGAATAAAAGCGGTCATCATGTTTAAGCGATATGTAAGCATTGTTGGGTTCTGTGTGTGTTTGGTTCCTTTTGCCAGCGCCCAAACTACAAGTGTGGAAGGTACAGACAATCAAGGATTGGACAATGAAAGTACAACGATAAATTTACTTGATGTGCTGAAAAGCACCTTGCAACATCACCCTCGTATTATTCAGGCATACAGCCAAAGGCAACAGGCTGAAGCAAAACAATTACAAGCAGATGCAGTGTTTGACTGGCAAATCGACCAAGACAGTTTTGTTAGAACAGGTGGGTTTTTTGATGGGGCTATTTTAGACCAAAGTCTGTCTCGCAGACTCCCCTTTGCGAATGCAAAAATAAGCGCTGGCTATCGCATATCTGACGGCGAATTCCCGATTTACGAAAACATTAACAATACCCTGGCAGCGGGTGAAACCTACATCAAAGCGAGCGTATCGTTATTGAGAGATAGGGAAATCGATAAAAACAGAACAGAAATTATTACTGCTGGTTTGGGTATAGATATTGTGGCTCAACAACAAACTCTTATTCTGAATGATTTGTTGTTAGATGCAACGCTACAGTACTTAGATTGGCGGCAAGCCAGCGAACGAAAACGCATCATAAGTCGATTGGTTGCTTTAGCACAAGCGCGTCAAAAAGGCATTGAACAGCAAGTTGCCGCAGGCGAGCTTGCACAAATCAGCTTAATTGAATTCCAAGTTACGTTACTTCAACGCCAAGCGGAACTGTTAGCGATAGAACAAACCCTTCAAAAACACGCGATTGGTTTGTCTATGTTCATGCGAGACCAAGACGGCAATCCTATGCCTTTGCCAGAAAACGCACAAGCTAATGAACAAGTAGACAAATCATTGGTTACTTTGCCCCAAAGGGAATCAGTCTACGCCACTTTGCGAAACCATCCCAAACTCGTTGAACTCGAAAGAGAAATCGATAAAGTGAGTGCAGACTTAAGGCTACAGCAAAATGGCTTACAGCCTAAACTGGATGCATCGGTGTTAGTTGCCAATGACTTCGGTGGCCGCGGTGACCGTTCGCAAACGCTTGAAGGGGTAGAGTCATACATCAGTTTAGATTTTTCTGTTCCTATCGGATTGCGAGCGGCTAAAGGTAAAGTTGCACAAACCAAAGCCAAATTAGTTGAAACAAAGGCGAAAAGAAAAGAAGTGCTCGATTCTATCGATATTAAACTAAATCAAGCTTTCACTGCTCTTGATAATTTAAAGCAATTACGTGATCTCAGAGAAGCACAAGCCAGTGTTGCTGAACGCCTTATGGTAGAAGAGCAAAAACGATTTGAAGCAGGTGTAAGTGATTTGTTTTTACTCAACGCGAGAGAAACCAATTTCACTCGCGCACAAATGTCAGCATTAAATGCTAACATTGAGTTGCTTATGCAGCATTTTCTTATTTTGGCTGGTAGTGCAACGTTGCACGAACGAGTAGCTTTGTAATTTTTATGCTTTACACTATGCCCACTTTTACCTACTCACTTGCTTTACATGTTTAACAGTATTTACCACGTGCTTTTGGGAACGTTCGCCATATTAGGATATTTTTTAAATACTCTTTTTTGGGTTATTCCTGTTCTAGTGTTGTCTTTCCTTAAATTGCTTCCGTTTAAAGCATGGCAAACCTTTGTTTCCTACCCACTGGATGCATGTGCAACAAATTGGATAACAATTAATAACCTTAACCAACGTATATTCAGCAGAACCAAGATAAAGGTAAGTGGATTAGATGGCCTCAGCCCCAAAGATTGGTATTTAGTAATATCTAACCATCAATCTTGGGTAGACATTCTAGTTTTGCAGCGTGTTTTTAATCGTAAAATTCCATTTTTGAAGTTTTTCCTTAAACAAGAATTAATATGGGTGCCTTTTTTAGGTGTCGCATGGTGGGCCTTGGATTTTCCTTTTATGCGAAGATACAGTAAATCTTACCTTGCTAAAAATCCGCATCATAAGGGCAAGGATATGGAAACCACGCGAAAAGCCTGCGAGAAATTTCAGTCCAAACCGGTTAGCGTAATGAACTTTGTCGAGGGCACGCGATTCACCCAAGACAAAAAAAGACGACAAGGTGCCCCTTTCGAGTATTTACTTCGGCCCAAAGCGGGCGGTATTGCGTTTGTGTTATCGGCAATGGGCGAACAGTTAAATAAATTGGTTAATGTAACCATTCATTATCCTGATGGTGTGCCAACGTATTGGGAGTTCATTAGCGGCAAAGTACGCAATATAGACATTCGCATCACGGTATCTTCCGTATCAGATCTATTCGAAAGCGGGGTGTTCGATCACAGCTATTTTGACAATCCGCAACAACGGGCCAAATTTCATTCGTGGTTAAACGAATTGTGGGTAGAAAAAGATACCCAACTCAAGACCATGCAACACCAATAAAAGGCTTAGACACCGAGTGAAACTTAAAGCAGCGTGTATTTTTGTTCCACATTTTTGTTTGCAAATGACCAACCTTGCAATTTGGGCCTTACTTGTTTTTATACTAGGTATGGTAAAACTTTTATTACCCAATAAATTCCTGCAACGTTTTTTGTTGAACATCATGCATTGCTTTTACTTGGTTTTTGGGCGCATTTCAGTGTTGCTCATTAAGCTATTCAACAATGTCTCCATATCACACAGAGTGCATGGTACTTTAAGTCAAAATGAGTGGTATTTGCTGCTATCTAACCATCTCAGTTACCTAGATATTATTTTATTAATTGATTTTTCAGCAAATAGAATTCCTGTTCCTAAGTTTTTTTTAAAAAAAGAACTGATCTGGTTGCCTTTTGTAGGTATTGCAGCGTGGGCGCTCGACATGCCGTTTATGAAACGCTATTCCAAAGCGTTTTTACTCAAACACCCTCACCTTAAAGGGAAAGATATAGAGACCACTAAAAAATCTTGTGAGAAATACAAGCACAAGCCAACTACGGTCATCAACTTTGTAGAGGGAACGCGGTTTACTCAAACAAAACACAAAAACAAGCAAAGTCCTTATGCCGCACTGCTGCCACCCAAAGCGGGAGGGGTTGCTTTTTCCCTTGCTGCAATGGGCGATTTATTTACCCACATTCTCGACATTACATTAGTTTATCCAGATAACGACACCCATCCTATGCTGGAAATGCTGTGCGGCGATATGAAAACTATCATTATCGATGTTTCTTTAGTTTCACTACCAGATAAAATAGATGGCGACTACGCTAACGATGAATCATATCGACGGTATATTCAAAACTGGCTGAATTCACTATGGAAGAATAAGGATGCTAGACTCCAACAACTATCGCATTAATCAAATGAGTTCAGCCATCAAGCAATGGCTAGATCACATACTTGAAACCGTTGGCATTGCCCCCGCCGCCAACAGCTTCATTTATGAGCTGAGTCTATGCTTGCTTTTATTCACCAGCGCCACCTTGTCATTGATACTCATTCGGCTTGTACTTAATAAATACACGACCAAATGGATGCTTGGACGCCACAAAAACTGGGATCACTCGCTACATTCTCACAAGGTATTTAGTCGGTTTGCCCATCTTATTCCAGCGCTTATCATTGCTGCGGGTACTCAGATTTTATTCACTGAAGACAGCCCAATTTACCATTTCCTGATGCAGTTTTTTAAACTGTATGTACTGTTTGTAACACTAGGTATTGCTTTCGCCATTCTCAATACGATCGAGCATTTGTACTCTTTATCAAAGCTGGCTGCCAAAGCCTCTATTACAGGGTTTATTCAAATTGGCAAGTTAGTGTTTTCTATCATCGCTTTATTACTCAGTATTTCAATAATCATAGGCAAAAGTCCCTTTTTGTTACTGTCTGGTTTAACGGCTCTCGCTGCCGTTTTATTACTTATTTTTAGAGATACCATTCTTGGCTTTGTGGCAGGCATCCAAATTGCTGCAAATAGAATGTTCAATACTGGCGACTGGATATCCATGCCAAAATACAATGTAGATGGTGAAATTCTAGAAATAGGTCTAACTAATGTAAAAGTGCAAAACTGGGACAACACCATTTCTACCTTCCCTACTTATTCACTGACTAACGAATCAGTACGCAATTGGCGCGGTATGGTGGAATCGGGTGGACGGCGAATAAAACGCGCTGTTTATATAGACATTCACAGCGTAAAATTGTGTGATCACAACATGTTAGATAAGCTTGCTAACATAAAGCATATCTCTGCGTATCTGGAAAGTAAGAAAAAAGAATTGTCTCAGTACCATTCTGAACATCATATTGATGAGAATGACTTATTAAACAATCGCAAGTTGACGAATATCGGCACATTCAGAGCTTATGTTGAAGCTTACCTTAAAAATAATCCGACAATAAATGCTCAGCTTACTACTATGGTTAGACATCTACCCCCTTCGGAACTGGGTATTCCCATAGAAGTCTATTGTTTTTGTAAAGATAAACGGTGGGTTGAGTATGAAAAGGTGCAGGCAGATATTTTTGACCATATCATGGCCATGCTGCCTGCTTTCGAATTACGCGCTTATCAACGCGATACCCACCTACAAAAGAGCGTAAACCAATAACGCGCAGATAACAAAACCAGATACCCCGAAGAACCCATATTCAACGCGTTGTTGCATTATGTTGTCTGTTTCCTTGCTTGCAGTCGCACCCATAATCACACTAGTCACGCCCATAGCAAAAGCAAAAACTGCAACACCAAACAAAATAGCGTTTAACCAATCACTCATATCTTCACCCAAAAAAACAGTATTAAAGCGTACTTATAAAGTCTAACGCTCACCTTCTTTGTAAACTATACCTAATCCCCCAAGAAGCTTGATTCGGAGGTAGAATAATAATGATAGCGAATAATGCAGTTTTAAGCATTAATAATGTAATCAATTATGTATAGATACAAACTTACAAATTCATCTCTATTAATTTAGTTTTGCTTTCACTAACGAAACCACCAATTTTTAGCCAATCTAGCAAATAGTTTGGCCTACACGCCAAAAAAGCACTGTTGTATTAAAAAATAACATTAAAAAACAACGCATTAAAATTGGCATTAAATGTGTTTAAATGAACATGTAACTGTGTTTTAAGCAAATTTGTAAGACACGTTTTAAGTAACATTAAAAAGGGCAAACGCATACTTTCACAAACAGACCGAAAGCGAATGAGGTGAAACTATTGAGTAAAAGTACGCGGTTGCCCTTGTAACGTTAAGACATTGATATAAGTAACTAAATAGGGCTTTAAATGAAATCTACAACTCTTTTTTACTCTTCACGTTTTTTATCGGCACTTGGATTAGTTTCAATATTGTCTTTTCCCGCTCATGCCCTTGTGCATCTGGAGCCTGAGTGCAATGTTAATATTCACGGCAATCTGCGAATAGCGGAAAACGATATAGAGATAGTTACCGAAGACGGTGACACCCTTTTGATCAACAAAAAAGAGCAATTTTTTCGAAATGGAAAACTCGTAGCGCTAAACAAGCAACAAAAGAATAACCTCAGCATATATGTAGATTCAATTCATACCGCTGTACCCATGGCGGTAGACATTGCCTCTGATGGCTTAGAAATCGCAGGCGCAACCATTACAGAAGTGTTCGGCGCGTTTCTAGACCAAGATGATCAGCTTATTAAAGACAGCCGTGACCTTGTTACTGAATTTAGCGATAAACTAAACCAACAATTTTATGATGATAACGGTGCATTTACGGTCAATGGCACCCAATTTAAACATAATGGCTGGTTTACCAATCAATGGGAAGATAACTTTGAACAACGCGTCAGTGATATTGTGACAAAAGCGACCGGTAAAATGGCCATAAAACTTGCTGCTTTAATGATATCTGGCGACGAAAAAGCAAAAGATACCCTAGCGAATTTGGAAGGACTTGAAACAAGTATCGACGAATTGGTAGAACAAAAAGCAAATTTGTTAGAAGATAAAGCTAACGAATTGTGCAAAGTGCTTGAAAAAGCAGAAAAGGCTGAAACAGCGTTACAAACCTCATCCGACGATTTTGCGCAACTCAATATCTTAACGGTGCGATAAAAAAGAATAACAATTAGCAAGTAATGACAAAAACTGAACATATTTTACTGTGCGGTTGTGGTTGGCTTGGACAGCAACTCATACAACCGCTTACCCAAGCCAATTACACTTTGTCAGCAACGCGTCGAAGCGCCAGTGAAACGAATAAACTTATTGAAAAAGGTCTTATTGCCGCGCCTTTTGAATTAGGTCATCCGTTCCCAGATTACCTTCTTATTGAGCCGCTCAAGACTGCAGCGATTGTCATGCTTCCTCCCGGTCGTCGTAATGTAAACTGCGATAACTGGCTGAGTAATATGACACAGCTATGCAATACTTTACTTAAAGGCCCCATATCACACCTTATTTTCATAAGTTCGACTTCCGTTTACGGGGAACACGCAACGATTATCACAGAGCGTAGCCCGGTAGTCCCACAAACGGCATCAGCAAAAGCACATGTAGAACTCGAAAAACACCTTTTTGATGTCTCAGAGAAGCGATGCTCCATACTGCGCTTAGCCGGCTTAGTTGGCCCCAACCGACACCCTATTACTTCACTTTCAGGAAGACAACTGAGTGAGCCAACCAAAGTGGTTAACTTGGTTCACAGTGTTGATGTTATTGAGGCGCTTTTACGCTTAGTCAAGCTTGGGCCTCAGCCGCAGCCTATGCATTTGTGTTCTATTGAACACCCACAACGAAAGGCGTATTACGACACATGCGCTGAGCAGAACGGACTACCCAAAGCTCAATTTATTGCAGATTCAAATGGATGTTCAGCGGATACGGGAAAAGCCATTGATGCAACACAAACTTGGGCAACCTTAGGCTTGTCTCCTAAGTTCCCAAGCCCTTATGACATGGTAGCACTAACCGATTAGCGCTACGCCAAAATACTTTAAAGCGACCGTATTGATAAAAATCACTAACAAAATAAGCGGAATAAATGTCCCCACTGACACGTTGACATATTTGGCAAACCAACTGGTTTCAAAGCCCTCAGCACCCTTTGACAGAGCTTGTTTAAAGTTGGCTTTTTTCCACTGATACATCACGAAAATACAAATCAAAAAACCATTCAGCGGTAAAATAGTGTCGTAAAAAATATCATAGACTAAATCGAATAAACTTCGGGTACCACCTGCGTATGAGGTAAAGTTGGTTAGCGCATCCACCATGCCGAACGACAAAGCACACATCACACCCAATACAACCAAGCCAGCACCCAAAATAAACAAGGCTTTTTTACGACTGACTTGTTTCTCTTCCATGAGTGCAGCGACAGGTACTTCGAAAATAGACACGATAGATGTAATCGCAGCAAAGAAAACTAACAGGAAAAAAGATGCGGCTACCGCACTCGCACCTACGTAGCCAATGCTACTTTGTAAAGCGAGAAAGATTTTCGGCAAGAAACTAAAAATCAAACCTACTGAAGAGTCAGTCAGCTTGCTTGGGTCAGTTTCAGGGTTAAAGGAGAATATCGCAGGTAGAATCATTAACCCAGCTGTGAATGCAACTGCGGTGTCTGTCAATGCGACTAGCTTTGTCGAATTAGGTATATTTGAGCGGCTGTCAATGTAACTTCCGTATGTGATCATAATGCCCATTCCCAAAGACAAAGAGAAAAAAGCTTGTGAGAGAGCGCCATTGACAACACTCGCATTGATCTTTGAAAAATCAGGGATCAAATAAAACTTAAGCCCCTCCATTGCATTTTCTCGCGTAAGCACAAACCCCACTAATATTACCAACATAATAAACAACGCTGGCATCATCGTTTTTGCGGCTTTTTCAATACCCTGCTTCACACCGCCTTGCAAGATAAGATAAATAATCGCCAGTACTAAGCCCATATAAACAAACACACTGGAGGAATTGATGAAAGTACCAAAAGTATCTGGATTAGCCAGCGAGTCTAAATTACCAATGAGTGATTGCACTAGATACCCAAATATCCACACTGTGATGACTAAATAAAACACTGCAATCATAAAAGGTGTAACCATGGAGAGCCATCCGGCAATTTTCCAATGTACTTTGTTGTTGCCTATCGAACTAAATGCACCTAGCGGATCTTTTTTAGTAAACCGACCAACGCTGATTTCGGCCATCATAACCGGTAAGCAAATGACAACCACAAAAATGGCGTACATTAGCAGGAATGCCCCACCGCCATTTTTTGCCGCACCAACTGGAAAACCCACCAAATTACCGATGCCGACAGCTGAGCCTGCCGCCGCTAATATAAACCCTAATTTAGAACCGAACTGCTCTCTGGCTCCACTCATATTTCACCCTCTGTTTTGTCGTTCTTATTTTTATAAACTTGATTTTTATAAACATGAGTGTATCAGCGGAAAAATAGAATGTCTCCATGCATATACCCGTTCCACAGCATGATATTCGATTCATCGTTGGATTGGGTTTCTTACCAAGGGACTTTTTTACTGTCCCAATCTAAAAAGTAAGGGCCAGCAGTCACATCGGTCTCTGCAAGAATGGTTACCAAGCGTTCAGCGGTAAAATCTGGCGTAAAAAGTTTGTTACTTTTTACATTTGACTGAAAAGGTTTGGAAAGCCCAGTATCAACTGTACCAGGGTGATAACTCACAAATGCGGTATTTTTCGTTCTTCTACGGTACTCAACATCTGCGGTTTTTATTAGCATATTCAATGCAGCTTTGGACGCTCTATAACCGTACCACCCTCCTATCTTATTGTCTTCAATACTGCCCACTCTCGCACTAACAAAACAAATAGCACTGCCGCTTTTGTCCATGTACCTAACAAGATGCTTGATCCATAGAGAGGGCACTATAGAGTTCACTTTAAAATAGCGTAATAATTGTTGCTCATTGATATCTTCGAGCTTTTTTTCAGGAGATAAGGCTTGGGCTTCGTCATCACTATGTAACACTCCCATCGCACCGACCGCATATTTAAAGGTGATTTTAGTATCTTTAAGCCATTGTTTTATGTCATCGTCGCTATCGGTTTGCAGAGTGTGCGACCGAATATTATCTGCACTGAACTGCGTTGTTTTTCTAGACACTGCATGAATGTGTGCATGGGGAAAGCGTTGTGCGAATTGCTCAACCACAGCTGCGCCAATACCACCATTTGCACCTATCACTAAAATGTTTGTTTCGCTCATAATGTTTGTTTACACCTGTCACACTGGGCTTTGCCAGTCAGTAAAAAAGAGATTTTATATCGATGTTTCGCGAACTTTACATAACACCAATCAGCAAGAGGTTTAACGAACCGCCAACGTAAGGGAGCATACAACCATCCTTTTCCCACCAATCGCCATGCATGGTATGTCACATCCAAGCCAGTTATCACCGTACCTTCATCAGTGATTCCGTGAATACGCGCATTTAGCTCTGCTTTGTCTAGCCGAGGGTAGTGTTTAGAAAACGATTCGTCGTTAATATCTACAAACGAAAGTTTTTGTTTATCGTTTCGTTTCTTTAGTTGCCTCATTTCAGCCATACACAACGGACAAAAACTGTCATAAAACACGGTCAAACGTTCGATTGAGCTCACTGATTAATACTCGCTTATAGAACTTCTACTAATAGACTTCAGTACTCATTACGAGAATAAATTCTTAGTGGATGACTTGAGAATGAGGTCAAACGTACCTACCTCTGTAAAAACGAGAAAAAAAGGCAGATAAAAATGGCTAACATAGAAAGCGCAACATTAGGCGGCGGTTGTTTTTGGTGTATCGAAAGCGCGTTTAATAAAGTTAAAGGTATTGAGTCTGCATTCAGTGGTTATGCTGGCGGTAATACGGAAAATCCGTCTTACCAAGCGGTGTGCTCTGGCAATACAGGCCATGCAGAGGTCGTTCGGGTTAATTTTGATAGCGATATGATCAGCTTTCGCGATGTATTGGAAATATTTTTTGCCTTGCATGATCCTACTCAACTAAATCGACAGGGTAATGATGTGGGAACGCAATACCGCAGCGCAATTTTTTATCACAATGATGAACAAAAACGCATTGCTCAAGACATCATTGTAGAAATGACAGAAGATAAAATGTGGCCTGAACCTATTGTGACTGAAGTCGTTCCACTGTCGCAGTATTATGAAGCAGAAAGTTATCATCAGGATTATTTTAATAATAATCCTCAAAACCAATACTGCGCCATGGTAGTCGGCCCAAAATTAGCAAAATTTAAGAAAAATTTTGCCAGCCGTTTAAAATCTTAATCAAACCACGCCTCATCAAGCGGCGTGGAAAACAGCAAAGGGGCCATCGCTTTGTAGTTCGCGGTGTTCGCTTCACACTTAATATTCTTTAAATAGTTGCGTTTCCAAGGGTCATTAATCATCCAAAGTGTATTATTGATGACTGCGACCCCCTCGATTGAGGCATTATCCATTATTTCGGTTTCACCGCAGGTAGCAATGCCCGATTCTTCAACCGAAGCGGCAAAGTCAAACTTTATTTGCTTGGCGGGGGCGTTCCCAACCACATCTATTATCCAAATTTCATTGTCATTTCGAGCAGCAGCGATTAACTTGCCTTTCGCGTAGGTTAATCCATTGATGGGGTGGTTACCCTCAAGGTGAGGAGGCATATATAATTTAGAGTCTTCAACATCAGCGAAGTCAGATGACTGCCAAAATGCGTCATTTAGCTCAACTTGAAATATCCTTGCATAACCGCGTTTGTCTTTTTCCAACCCCAAAAACAAAGTCTTATCTGGGCTGATTGCTAAGCCCTCAATACCGTCATTTGGAAAGTTACCCACGCCCAATGACATGGCAAAGCGCAATGGTCTGACATGCGTCATTGTGGTAGATCCAGAGTCATCTCGTTGTATGCGAAGTAAAACGGTAGGGTAATCGGTCGAACCGGTTTTTTCATATTTCGTCTGACATCTTGGGGACAGCACACCAGTGCGAGTGGCATCTTCGGTAACGGCATAAAATACCTTGTCGTTTTCAGGATCGACCACTAACGCCTCTAAGTCAGGTTGGTCGGATAAATAAGAAGCGAAACAGCTTCTGCGAACTCGAGACGACATTTTCATTACTGGAGCATTAGGAGTAAGCGTCGCGTTTGAGGGGTTGATGATATGAATACGACGGCGCTGTGACGGATGTGCGCTGCCATCAGAGAGTGTGATTAACTGCCCTTGCCAATGTGCTAAACCCGATGTCTGTGGATCAATCATCACCGTGCCGTCGCTTTCTTTTATCCACTTTCCAACCAAAACAGGGGTGTCATTTGTTGTTTCAGTAACCAATGTTGCCGATGATGAGTTATTTTTATCGCATCCTAGCAATAGTGTTGTGATCGCAAAAAAAGCCAAAACGTACTTCATATTTTTATCCAATGTTTAAAGGCACTTTCATTAACCAATGCAAGAAAATGCAAGCAGATGTAGAGTGTGCGATTCGCAGTCTCATTGCCTTACCGAGTCTACAAATTTATAGTATATAGATGACAGAACAAAAATCGATACCTACCCTGCTAGCAGGGCCTATGTTAAGGCACGTCGACACGACGACCGTCACGCTATGGCTAGTCACGAGTCAGGCGCTAAACATAAAGCTGCATTTAAGTCATGCTCAATCCACTATTGAGGGCGAAACGGTTCAACGCTCAGTGCCCGTGGGTAAAAAAGCATTCATTCATGTCATCACGTTTAAAGTCACCAAGAGTATAGATGCAAATACGCGTTACGATTACGACCTTTTACACGACAATCAATCGCTTATTGCCGACCTTACCCACTTACACTACGGCGAACATTCAACGCATTTTATATTTCAACAGTCTTTGACTCATGTCGCCCACGGCTCATGCAGAAAACCCCATCATAAAGGGGACGACGCCCTGCTTTTGTTAGATAAAGAGCTCGACACAGAACTAAAAAAGCAAAGTTTGTCGCGACCCGATCTGATGCTGATGTCGGGTGACCAAGTTTACATGGATGATGTTGCGGGCCCCATGGTGCAAGCGATCAACACGGTTGTCGAAACTCTTGGCTTGTTCACAGAAACGCTATCTGACGCAACGATTGAGAGTTCCGAGGAGCTTCGCAACAATCCAGATTTGCTGTACAAAAGAGAATCTTTATTACCAAAAGTGCCCAACAACGATACCTTAATCGATGCATTTTTTGGCGCAAAGGAAAAGCCGGTATTCACTTCGGTCAACGCGAATAATCACTTGATATCATTGTCTGAAATGATTGCAATGTACTTGCTGGTTTGGTCTCCAAGCTGTTGGGAGTGGGTGAGCTTTGATAATCATTTAAGCGATCAAACGTTACGCGACCAGTTTGCCGAAGAAGAAAAGACGCTTACTTCATTTATACAAGGCTTAGATCGTATTCAACGTGTGCTTGCTCACGTTCCTACCTATATGATTTTTGATGATCACGATGTTACAGACGATTGGAATTTAACACGTGGCTGGGAAGAAGTAGTATACGGACATTCGCTTTCCAAACGAGTGATTGGCAATGCCCTTACCGCATACTGGTTGTGTCAAGGATGGGCAAACAATGTTGATGCGTTTGAAGAGTTATTTGAACAAAGCGAGCAGGTTTTCAGCGAAGGCTTACCGCAGCAAAACGATTTTATTCAGCGTTTGTTTGATTGGCAAAACTGGAGCTTTTCCCTCGACACATCACCCATGGTGTATGTGTTAGATAGTCGAACACGGCGATGGCGTTCTGAGTCAAACAAGCACAAACCCTCAGGTTTGCTCGACTGGGAAGCATTATGTGAATTTCAGCAAGCTGTGATTGGTCATGAAAGGGTTATCGTAGTTAGCCCAGCCCCTATTTTCGGCGTAAAATTTATTGAAGCTATACAACGCGTCTTTACATTTTTTGGTAAGGCATTAGTAGTCGATGCAGAAAATTGGATGGCGCACAAAGGCACTGCAAACGTTATTTTAAATATATTTAGACATAGGGATACCCCCCCTCAATTTATTATACTGTCTGGCGATGTACATTATAATTTTGTTTATGATGTAAGTATAAAACACAGCCGATACTCACCCAATATTGTCCAAGTGACAGCTAGCGGTATTAAGAATACCTTTCCTGATACACTGCTTAAAATATTAGATAAAATGAACCAAATGCTGTATGCAAGTCGTTCCCCATTAAACTGGTTTACTAAACGACGTACTATGAAAATAAAAGCTCGCCGACCAGCCTGCCAACCGCTTCGCACTTTAATTAATACGCCGTCGCTGGGTAAAGTGAGAATACGATCAGATAATGATGAAGTAAACTGCGAAATCGTGACACCATCCGGTAAAACCATTCACTTTGAGAAAGATAAATCATGAGCGATTCTGATTTTACTATTGGGTTATTTTACGGCTCAACAACCTGTTATACCGAAATGGCAGCTGAAAAAATTCAGGCAAAACTAAACTCTCTTTTCGATGCTGATATTGTTCGTGTACACAATATTGCCGAAGAAAATCTTACCAAAGCTCACGCTTACGACTTTATTATTTTTGGCATTTCAACGTGGGATTTTGGCGAGTTACAGGAAGATTGGGAAAGCCAGTGGGAAGACGTTCATACACTTGAACTAAAAAATAAAACCGTGGCGCTTTTTGGCCTTGGTGATCAACTAGGTTACGCTGACTGGTTTCAAGATGCATTAGGCATGTTATATCAAGCTATTAAACCCAATGGTTGTAAGATTATTGGGTTTTGGCCTACAAGCGGCTATGAATTCACTGCTTCGAAAGCGCTAAACGATAAGCAAGACCATTTTGTCGGCCTGTCGTTAGACGACGAAAACCAATACGACTTGAGTGATGAACGAATCGCGAAGTGGTGTGAGCAATTACTCACTGAGTTGGCTTGAGTAAAAAAGAACCAACACATTCATTGCGTTCTCATTCGCCGAACGCGACTTCATCGAGATTGCGTAAGCCGTATTTTCGCAACGGTCCGTCTCATCGAGACGGTGCTGACGTCTCTTTTGCTGATATTCGAAAGATGTTTAATTTCGCTTCTGTACAGATTGGCAAATGGGTAACGCGAGACGAACAACAACTAGCGGCTAATTTATTTTTTGACGCTTTATGCGATCTCAGCGACATTCTGCAAGTTTCGACTGAAATCATCTCCTTGCGTGGTTCATTGCATTTAGCTTTTGGCGTTGGAGGCAATAAATATTCAAGCGCCCATTACAATGCAACTACGCACCAATTGTCACTTGCAAAAAACGCTGGCGGTGGGGCGTTGGCGCATGAATGGTTCCACGCCTTCGACCACTATATTTACAAACATATGTTTATCACACATAAATCAAGTGGCTTTGCCTCTGAGGCGTGGCTCAACAATGAGATCGTGAACCCGCATCCCATCAATCAGAAATTGTCATTGGTATTTAGACGGATGTTTTTGGATGAATCGGGCAACGACCAAAGCTATTTAGTCAAGGCAGGGGTTAATGCAGATAAAGCAATGAAGCTATTTTACTTTGCACAACCTCAAGAGATTGCAGCACGTGCTTTTGAGGCCTGTATTCAAGATAACCCGCTTAAAAATGCCTTTTTGGTCAAAGGAACCAAACAGTCGAGCGAGGCAAAAGTCGGACTCTATCCACTTGGACAGCATTTAAAGGTATTAAACGAAAGCTTTTTAGACTATTTTCGTTCGCTTGGCCGATCGGTAGAAAAACAATCTTTGAGAAAGTAATAGACAAAGCGCGTTTTTTTTTCCACAATTAATTTTGTTGATCAGGTGTATATTTCTGTTCTAACTCGTATACTGTAAAACTAGGTTTAGAAAAGGCGAACAGTCTGAATGAAAAGAAAAAAGCATACCAGCGGCGATGATGAAGCCCAAGTAGACATGACTCCTATGCTAGACATAGTATTTATCATGTTAATCTTCTTTATTGTTACCACCTCTTTTGTGAAAGAAAAGGGGTTGGAAGTCAATCGTCCAGAAGATTCTCAAAACGACAATCAAAAGTCTAAGTCATTGTCTATCGCAATCGACGAAAACGGGATAATCCGTATGGGTGGTAGAGAAGTTGACATTCGTCGTGTAGTGGCGAACGTTCAAACCTTTCTTGCAGAAAACCCAACGACCTCTGCAGCAATTCAAGCTCATGAGGATACCGAGCACGGTGTTGTGGTAGAAGTGATGAACCAAACTAAAGAAGCGGGTATAGAGCGCGTTTCTATTCTAGTTAAAAAATAATACCGTATTATTTTAGTTTAATGAGAAGCGAGCGTTGCTCGCTTTTTTATTGAGGTTGTAAGCTGATCATTTGCTTAGCGACACTTAAGGCATGAATCGGACGATATTTTTTTAGTGGTCCACGCATCAGTGGTGTCACATAGGGGGCGAGGCGCTGAGCAGTATCTTCCAGTAGACGTGCATCTGCTCGCTTTCCTAATATCAACGACGGCTTTACCGCCGCGGCGTATTTTAATTGCGGCATCCGCATAATGGCATTATCGAGTTCGCCTTTTACTTTCAGATAAAAATGGGCACTTTTGGCATCTGCACCTAACGACGAAATCCATACGAAGCCCTCCGCGCGCTGTGCCCGTGCAAGCTGCGCTGCCACATGTACATACTCAAAATCGACTCTGCGAAACGCTTGCTGACTTCCAGCCCGTTTTAGTGTTGTACCAAGACAGCAAAACACATGGTCAACACCAAAATAACCTTGATACTCCTGTAATTGATTAAAATCGATGGTTACAGGTTGAAGTTTATGTTGTGGATCGACAAAGTCTGCTTTGGCAAGTGGTTTCCTTACTAAGCATCTCACCTCTGAGTAGCGATTGTCTTGTAAAAGTAAATTAACCAAATATCCGCCAACTAAGCCACTTGCTCCAAGGACTAACGCGGTTTTTTTAGACATACAAAGAACCATGCTGGAATGAATGAATTAAAATAAGCGTTCAAGACCGATGTAGATCAGTTATGTGCTTTTTAAAACAGATTCATCTCGGAAAACATGTAAAAGTGGCACCGGTTTACCTAAGGCATAGCCTTGTCCATAGTCTACGCCAAGTTTTTGAAGTAAAGTCACTGTTTTCTCATCGCCTACAAATTCAGCCACCGTTTTCTTTCCCATCCCATGGGCTAAACTATTGATAGCCTGAACCGTAGCAACGTCCACGTTATCTGTTGTCATATTGCGAACAAATGAGCCATCAATCTTCACATAATCTACATCTAAATGCTTGAGATACGAAAAGGAGGACATACCTACACCAAAATCGTCTAATGCGAAGCGGCATCCCAGAGCCTTTAATGAAGAAATAAAATGCTTTGCGACTGTTAAATTTGTGACAGCTTCTGTTTCTGTTATTTCAAAACACAGTTTATCTGCTAGCACGCAAGAGTGATGGACACGATCTGCTATTTTCTCCAATGTATTCGCGTCGCCTAACGTGGTTCCCGCTAAGTTAATCGCGACCTTATTAAGCTTGGATAGATGTTCAGAATGGGTTTCAAGTAAGCAAAGCGTATTGTCAACAACCCACCAATCTACCTTATTCATTAATCCATGCCGTTCTGCTAAAGGAATAAACACAGCCGGATTCACCATTTCCCCTTGTTTATTAAGCATACGAAGTAAAATTTCATATTCAAAGCCGTCATCCGGGCTGTGCAGGGGGGTTATACGCTGACAATATAACGCAAAGCCTTTCTCTGTCAGTGCATGCTGTAAAGCACGTAAAGCTTGGCCTTCTTGAGCAGAATCATGCTGTTCTGTCTCAGTTGCTCGATAAATATGGTACTGATTACGACCGCTATATTTTGCTTGATAACAAGCATTATCGGCGGCTTTTATCAGTTCATTGGCGTTGGTATGATGCTCTTCTATCGCAATAACTCCAATGCTAGCACCAACGAAAAAGGTTTGCTCATCCGCTCTAAATCGGAACGCGGCAATATCGAAAAGCAAACTGTCTAACCTTGGCTTTATGTCTTCCAGTTTCGATTGCTTAAAAATAATACAAAATTCATCGCCACCAATTCTCGCTAATGTGTCTTTTTCTTCAACATGTTGAGAAAAAAGGGCAGCAATTTCTTTTAGCAACCGATCGCCGGCACTGTGCCCACAGGTATCATTGACCAATTTAAATCTATCCATATCGATAAAACACATCACTGCCATTTCGCCAGACTTTTTTGTGTCTAGCAGCAGAGCATGCAAGGCTTGGTCAAAAGCATAACGATTGAATAAACCGGTTAGCTGATCGTGCGTTGCCTGATATTTGACTCTTCGCTGCAGCTCAACCTCTTGCGAGACATCGCGTACAGTGATAGCAATATCGCCACCAGCTTTGACTATTTGTATGCGTATCCATTCCACGCCGTTGAGGTCCACTCGGCTATGGTCTTCAAATGGAATACCGGTTTTAGCAACTCGCTCGACAATGCTTAGCAGGCGGGTTTGTTTTATCGTTTCTAGCTGTTCTGTCAACGTTGTGTTCCTCTCTAACGACATGTGCTTAGCTAGCAACTTTTCGGCATATTCGTTGTGCGCGATCAAACGAAAGCCAGACTGGTGACGTGTAAAGATAAGGAGTGCATCGAGTGATGCGTTACTGGCAGCCTGAAAGCGCTGTTGAGTAAGAGCCAGATTTTCAGCATTGCTTAACTGCTTATGTAACACCCAACAAATAACAAAAGACATGAAACTTCCGACCAATATTATCGTGATTGCTAGGAAGGGGTTTTCCTTACGCGTTTGTACAGACAGTGTTAAATCTCGGCCTATAAAACTGAGACGCTTTGATACAGCTGTTTTGTCAAATTCGACATTACCCCCAGCTGAAAACAAAACACTGTTGTCATCCTTTAGCTGAGCAATAAATCGGCGACGGGGTGATTCAGTTGAACCGATCAAATCACCTAGAATGACATTGAAAATTTTATTTAAATCAAAGCTAGCAAAAATATACCCATGCTGAATTTCCTGTTCGCTTATTGCCCGACCAATGTTCAGGTAATAATGGTTATTTTGACCCTCCTCAAAAACAACTAGCGTACTTTGAAAATCTGCCTGTTGGGGTGAAATAACCAGCCCAGTTTCATCAAGTGACAAACCTACACTCTGAGCGTTTATAACTGCATGATTGGCTTGATGCGTGTTATGCACCCAAGCGATATTTTTGTATTGGTCAGCATGAGATAGAGCGTGATACCCCATCTGAACACGGCTTAATTGCTGAGCCTGTACATTAAACCAATCTTCGATATTTGAATGATAAGAA
>CAYSDZ010000027.1:0-48401 GCA_964429915.1 uncultured Alteromonas sp. | reverse complement strand
TAATACGTGTAAGCTGTAGTTTGAACAAGTGACTGTAGGTAAACACTAAATAATGAGCAGCGTGTTGAGTCAAGAGGAAAAACAAACACAATTTGATGCGTTCTTCAAAGTTTCACATTCAATTAGTGTAAACATTATCCCCTTCAAGACAGAGGAAGCGGTGAGTTTTGATGATTTTGAGGCAAAGATGCCTCATGCTTTTAAACTTGCTGGTCAATTTTCATCAATCGATGATTCTGCGCTGCGTGCGTTGAAACTCAATAACACTCAAACTGAAACATTGGTGAGTTTTTTAGACGCGCAAGCAAGAAAAATTGATTGGATGCTTTCTTTTATTCTTGAACAACAGGACGACCCCACATTTAGGCATCAAACCATTGAGTTTGGTGCAGGTGGTATTGTTGTTGGCATGGATGAGCCGATGAATATCGGGCAGCTAGCGCAAATAAAACTGTTTTTACCTACTGAGCACAGTGCAGTATTTTGCTTTGGGGAAGTGATCGCTTGCGATGTGGCCGACAATAAGTACCATATTGCATTCTTGTTCTCGCACATACGTGAAAGTGACCAAGAATTGTTGATAAGAGCAACCTTACATTTGCAAACTCAGCAACTAAGAGCCCGAAATAAATCTAATACACCCGAATAATTCTTTACCTATATGAATCAACTGTTGTTTAATTTACCTCTTGCGACCTTTAAAACTAACGCAAACAAACAAGATCATAAACAATGGTCTGGCCTAGCAGGAAGTAGCGATGCGTTAGCGATAGCACACGCTGTAGAAACTCATACTGGGGGTGTGGTGGTGATCACCGCTGATACCCCGTCGGCCATGTTATTAGAAAAAACCTTGCCGTTCTTTTTAAATGACAGGTCTACGCCAATCACCTTGTTTCCGGATTGGGAAACCCTACCCTACGACGGGTTCTCTCCCCATCAAGACATTGTCTCTCAGCGATTAGAAAGTCTTTATCGATTATCACATGATCACAAAGGCGTTTTTATTGTTCCAGTCAATACCTTAATGCAGCGCCTTGCCCCCACCGATTACCTTGCCCAGCATGTTATGTTGTTCAATGTCGGTGATAAGATAGACAGAGATAACTTTCGCAGATTGCTTGAACGAGCTGGTTATCTGCATGTAAATCAGGTACTCAGCCACAGTGAATTTAGTATTCGGGGAAGCGTCATCGACGTATACCCAATGGGCAGTGACAAACCCTTTCGTTTAGATTTATTCGATGATGAAATTGACAGTATTCGGCTGTTTGAAATCGACAACCAACGTTCAAGTGAAAAAGTTGATGGTATCCGTTTATTACCCGCTCGGGAATTTCCCACGAATAAACACGCACTAGCACTATTTAGGGAACAATATTTAGACACGTTTGGCGTAAATAACGCGCAAGACACACTGCTTCCGGCTGTGACAAAAGGCAACATGGTCGGCGGTATAGAATATTACCTCCCCCTCTTTTTTGAACAAACGGCTACCTTATTCGATTATCTACAAGATAACACCTTGGTGCTACTTCATGGTGATATTCAAACAGCCTGTGGTGACTTCTGGGACGATATAAATGAACGCTACGACCAGCTCAGGTACAACTTAGCAAAGCCTTTATTACAGCCAGATAGGCTCTTTATTCCTAAAGATGCGCTTTTTTCACAATTCCATCAACGCGCGCGCATCACATTACTCAAAGATAAAGGAAAAGAGCAGGCAAGTAATTTTTCGGCGCCCGTTGCAGCATTGACAAATATTGCTATCAACCCGTCAAAGAATGACCCCGTAGAAGCGCTTCGCAGCGCGATAACGACTGCCGAAAATGGCCAAGCAAAAATTATCTTTACCGCAGAAACACAAGGCAGACAACAGAACCTGTTAGAAATTTTATTAAGAGCCAAAATCAAACCAACCATTGCTAAGTCTTGGCAAGACGCATTGGCGTCAGAATCACCGCTTTGTATCTGCGTAGGTCGAGTAGAACATAGCTTTGTGCTGACAACAGAAAACATGTCTATCTACGTTGTCACCGAAACCGAGTTATTAGGCTACAAAATCAGTCAACGGCGACGCAGGGGCAGCCAACAGGCAACCGATGAAAACGCAGTCATCCGCAACCTTGCTGAACTGTCAATACACCAGCCAGTGGTGCATCTCGACCATGGCGTGGGCCGCTATAAAGGTTTGGAAACGCTTGACGCTGGAGGGATTACAACCGAATACTTACATATTGAGTATGCCAACCAATCCAAGCTCTACGTTCCAGTTTCTTCGTTGCATTTGATCACTCGATACAGTGGTGGCGATATAGACAACGCACCGCTGAATCATTTGGGAACCGATGCGTGGCGAAAAGCCAAGAAAAAAGCCGCAGAAAAAGTCAGAGACGTCGCGGCAGAACTGTTAAATGTGTATGCAAAACGGGCAGCCAAACCTGGTTATTCTTACGCTATTAATTGGCAAGACTACAATAGCTTCGCTGACAGCTTTCCGTTTGAAGAAACCGCAGATCAAACCCAAGCTATTAATGCGGTAATCAATGATATGGGCAATCCCAATGCCATGGACCGTTTAGTCTGTGGCGACGTGGGTTTTGGCAAAACCGAGGTTGCCATGCGTGCCGCCTTTATCGCTGCCAATACAGGAAAACAAGTCGCTATATTGGTGCCTACCACGCTTCTCGCTCAACAGCATTATGAAAACTTCAAAGACAGGTTTAGTCAATGGCCTTTCAACATCGCTGTGATGTCTCGTTTCGTCAGTGGCAAAGCCCAAAACAGTGTGGTGAATGGCATAGAAAATGGCAACGTTGATATTGTGGTTGGTACGCATAAATTATTACAAGACGATATTCGGTTCGCCGATTTAGGGCTAGTGATCATTGATGAGGAACATCGCTTTGGTGTTCGTCAGAAAGAAAAATTTAAGGCGTTGCGAGCCGATGTCGATATCTTAACCCTTACCGCCACTCCCATACCAAGAACCTTAAATATGGCAATGTCTGGTATGCGAGACTTATCGATTATTGCAACACCGCCAGCAAAGCGTTTATCGATAAAAACCTTCGTGCAACAACGTCAGGACAGCGTGATCCGCGAAGCCATTATGCGAGAAATACTGCGTGGCGGTCAGGTCTATTTCCTTCACAATCAAGTTGATACGATTGAAAAAATAGCAGCTGAATTAGCTGATGTTGTGCCAGAAGCACGTATTGCTATCGGCCATGGACAAATGAGAGAGCGTGAACTGGAAAGCGTGATGTCAGATTTTTATCATCAGCGCTTTAATGTACTAGTGTGCACCACCATTATTGAAACGGGCATCGATGTACCCTCAGCCAATACGATCATTATGGACAGAGCCGACCATTTAGGTTTAGCTCAATTGCACCAATTAAGAGGGCGAGTGGGACGCTCGCATCACCAAGCATACGCCTACTTGCTCACGCCTCATCCCAAGCGAATGACCAAAGATGCAAGCAAACGCCTAGAAGCCATTGCTACTTTAGAAGATTTGGGCGCAGGTTTTGCGCTTGCGACTCATGATCTGGAAATACGGGGAGCGGGGGAACTACTGGGAGACGACCAATCGGGTCAAATTACCAGTATCGGTTTTTCACTTTACATGGATATGTTAGAGCAAGCAGTTAAAGCGCTCAAAGAAGGAAAAGAGCCATCGTTAGACGACGCGTTAGCGCAACAAACTGAAGTAGAGCTGAGAGTGCCAGCATTACTGCCGGATGATTACGTCAGTGATGTCAACATGCGGTTGTCCATGTATAAAAAGCTGGCCAACTGTAATTCACCACGAGAATTGGATGAGTTTCGTATTGAATGCATAGACAGATTCGGTCTCTTACCTGATGCGGCAAAAAACTTAGTCGATATAGCCATGCTCAAACTTAAAGCGAAACATTTAGGTATTGAAAAAATTGAAATGAATGCCTCTGGGGGCACACTCACCTTTTCTTCAACAATGAAAGTGAACCCAAGCTATATTATTCAACTTGTTCAGAAGCGCAGCCGTGAATTTAAGCTAGAAGGCAGTCAAAAACTGAAATGGCTTATCAAAACCGATGATGCCCAGAAGAGGATCAAAAAGGTTCTGTCGTTATTTGATGAATTTGAACAGGAGCAATTAGCCGCCTAATGCGAACACTCTTACTTTGCTTGTGTCTATGTATTCCCAACCTGTGTTTTGCTCAAGACGCTGAGTGGTGGTTTGATATTGAAGTGATTATTTTTGATCGCAATCAACATATTTCTGAATTAAAGGAGCACTTTGTACCAGACAAAACATTGAACATGCCCCTGGCTGATAATGATTTACTCACAGCACTACGAGAACCTAATGTCAGTTGGTTGTATCAGTCTTTAGATAGCTGTGCCAAAAACGACCTCGTGCTTACTGAACAGCTTCCTTTCATAGAATGGCAAATTGAAAAACAGCAAACAGAGCTTGCCCCTTCCCCTTTTTCAATTGCCGATTTTTCACTTGCAGAGCAATGGCTATTTTTTAATACAGATGAAAGCTTTAAGCGCAATACTCGTAGCGACACATCCGTGATTAATATGCCAAACATTGGGTGTAAAGAATCAGGCTTTAACTACCAATCTAAGCTCTTTCCGATGCTAAAAGTACAACCTGTCAATCACTTCGGTACTCTCAACGACAACATCCACACAACAGCGTTATTGTCAAAGAGTGGCTTAGAACTAGAAGAATTGAGTTTGCGTATAAGGAGCGAACGAGGTTTGACTCGCTTGCTTCATGTAGCTTGGCGTCAAGAAGTGGAATTTGGCAGAGAAAATGCCAAAAGTATGCGCTTATACGGCGGCAACAATTACGGTTTTCACTTCACTGAACACGGTGTTTTACATCCCAATACTGAGAGCATGGAAACCCCTATCGTATTAGACACTCCCATAGCCGTTTTTGAAAACAGTTTAGACAGTGCTTTGTCGCTAGCGACTAACTCTTCAGCAATGTCGTCAGCCGAACAATTTGAGCAACGTTTGGGATATTCGTTGAAAACAGACACGCCTATTAACATTGTCGAACCCAACATAACACAATCAAGCAAAGACATATGGCAAATAGAGGGACGATTTAAAGTATTTCTCCAATACGTGAATCGCGTACCTTATCTCCACATTGATAGCGATATTGCTTATCGACAAGCCGTTGATTCAACAGTGCAAGGTAAAAACGAACAAACGCTGATCAGCATTAGCGACCACCCCTTTCGACGGGTAATAAGCACCCAATTGCACTACTTTGACCATCCTTTGTATGGCATGTTAGTTGAAATAAGACGGGTTAAAAAGAAGTAAAATTGGATAAATTATCATAATAGCAGTGGTAATTTGTGTTGTAGTCGCCTAAATTGTTATTAAAATGTTGATCTTATTGATGCATTTATCATTAGACTAATTAGTAGATAATCTCTAATTATATGAAACCATTTTGCGTTTCAACGTGTCTTTATGTAGCAGTAGGAATGAGCGAGTCCGTCAAATGAAATCCAAACTCTTCGTTAAAGTATGCTTTATTGCGGTATTAAGTGGCGTTTATGGAACTGCGCTTGCCCAAAATGTAAACAATGAAAATACAGACGATCATTCTTCTTCAGCCGAGAGACGAGCAACTCTGGCTAAGCTAACAGAGCAACTTTATGAGTTAGAGTCTACTTATAACGCCTTTAATCCTGCCATTGGTGAGATTGCTTTCGATATGGGTAACCTTCAACTTACCCAAGGACTATTTGAAGATGCTATTGTCTCCTTTAGACGATACATGCATGTGTTGCGAATCAATGAAGGATTACGCACTGAAAAACAAATACCTGCATTAGAAAAAATAATAGACGCACATTATCAACTTGGCGACCCAAGCTCTGCCGGACATGCACTGACTCAGTTGTATGGCATGTACGATGATAGTGTTGTGGCATTAAGTAACAATGTGGATGATCTGATAGGCGCAGGTGAATGGCATCTAAGCTTGGTTGATGTCAGCCTTAAAGAATATCAAATCTATCATCTTTTTTTGGCTCACAGCGCATTTAGACGGGCCTCAGAAATTAGGTTAATCGATCAGCACATTTACACACCTAAACTTTATACCACGCTGTGTTCAATAAACTATAAAATCGCTGAATTGGCACAAGAAGATCGCGATATTCTTAACTCTACCCAAGGCGTAACTTCTTACAAGCAAGGCGTGGCTGTATTGGAAACCGCCCTAACTCACGTTGAAGACATTCCCGATCCAAGCAGTAAAATAGATGTGCTAATGCAATTAGGCGATTGGGACAAACGCTTCAACCGAATTCGCGGAGCCAAAGATTACTATTTACAGGCATATGAAGAAAGTAAAGCGTTGCCTACCTCACACCCCTTTCATTCTGTTTTTGACCTTCCACAAGTCGCCTATGATTTTGAAATTAGCGACGAAAATAACGATGAAACTGAAGTGCTTAGTTATCATGAAGTGACGGTTAATCTTGATATCAGTAAATGGGGAGATGCATACGGCGCCAATGTTGTCGTAGAGTCATTGACGGAAGAAGAGCAAAACAACAGGAAATTGAAACGAGCAGCAACGCGAAAAGGAAATAGCCTCACCTTTCGCCCTAGAATTGTAGACGGCGAATTCGTTGCAACTAAAAACTTTATCCACACTATTGATGTAGCTGTGCGGTGAAAGAAAAGGCGATGCAAACATGAAAAATAGTGTATTGATATTTTTAAGCGCTTCTTCACTTTGTTTGGCTGGATGTGTGGCGCCTCCTACGTTCCCGACGTTACCTTCTCCGCCCAGCAGCTCAAGCCCCAGTTTGCCGCAGCCGCCCTCTCCTTCATCGCCATCGAGTTCTAGTAGCTCCAGTTCATCGAGTAGCTCGTCGAGTTCTAGTTCTAGTTCTAGTTCTAGTTCTAGTTCTAGTTCTAGTTCTAGTTCTAGTAGTTCGAGTTCAAGCAGTTCTTCTAGTTCCGCAGGTAGTCCTTCTGCGGGACAACCGAGTGCAGGATCGCCGAGTTCCATTCCTAGGCCAAGCTCGCTCCCTACTATCGAACCTTCTATTCCTAGTCCTAAAACTAAACCGGGCGAAAAGAACGAAGGCGAAGACAGCGGAACTAGCGAAGGGGAAAATGGACAGGAAGAAAGCAATTCAGGTGAAAACACGGAAGGAGAGCAAGGTGGCGGTTCTTCCAATGAGGGCCAAACGGGTGACCAACAAGACGCTCAAACTAACGAGGCTAGCAGCGACGAAGGCTTTAGTTCGGGCGGATTTGGTGGCGGCTCTGACCAGCCGCTTTGGGAAGTATCTGAAACCAGCGGAAGTGAGCAAAGCTCTCAATCTGCCAGCGAGGCTTCCGGCTCAAACAGTGGCACTTCGGGAGGACTCAGCCAAGAAGAACTTGAAGAATTAGAGAAAACGCTGAACGGTTCGTTGGGAGACTTCGATGGCAGTATTTTAAGAGAACAAGAAAATGCGAGGGACAAAACGGGCAATGTTGGCTCTCGAGGCGGTCAAGTTGATGTATTAGCCGGCATAGGTGAATTTAAAAAAGCATCTGGCGATTCAGAAACTAATGAACAGCAAGAAGGTTACGGCGGAGGAGGCAATCAAGACGATGAAACCGTCGCTGAACGTCGCCCCGATGAACCTCCTCCAGCTAGAGATGACGATATCGTTGCGAGGCAAATACGGGAAGCCGCCAGCCGTGAAAAAGACCCAGAGCAACGAAAAATATTATGGGAAGAGTATAGACGCTACAAGGGAGAAAAAGAGTGAAAAAAATTCGATTCCCTTGTTTTGTGTTTACTATTATTTTTTCACTAGCAGCTTGTACAACCGTTGAAGTAAGAACCACTGATTTCAAGCCTGCGGAACGCATAGACCTAGATACCCCTGACCAGTTTTTGCTCGACGTGGGCTTACAAATTTTTACGCCAAACCTTGAAGATATTCCAAGCGATGAGGTGATTTTCACTAATGTAAGAGAATCTGAGGCAGTGTGGGTTTCTCAGCAGTTAAAAGAAACGCTAGAATACAGCAATGCATGGGGTGTAGTTCGCGTTATACCCGATGACGAAGTCGTATTAGATATCAATGTAAAAGGGAGAGTCATTCAGTCAGATGGAGAAACACTCACTGTTGCTATTGAAGCTATCGATTCCACCGGAAAAACATGGCTAGAAAAAGAGTATACCCATGTGACCAGTTTGTATTCCTATCACCCGTCACTGAAAGAACAAGAGCCATTTCAGGGTTTGTACAGCGAAATATCTGATGACCTTCTTAAGGTACTATTAAATACAGATCTCAAGCACAGAGAAGATGTGCGCACAATGACAACGATACGTTTTGCTAAATCCTTCTCTCCTGATGCTTTTTCTGAATATATCGAAGAAAGCCCAGATGGTCAGTACTCGGTAAAGCGCTTACCTGCATTAAACGACCCTCAGTATCAGCGTATTGAAAACATAAAGCTCAGAGATCAGTTGTTTGTCGACGTGCTACAAGACTACTATGTTGGCTTTACTAATTCGATGGAGCCTCCTTACCGTGAGTGGCGAGCGCAAAGCTTTCGTGAGACGCAACTCATTAAAGAATTTGAGGGTGCAGCAAAAAGTAGGCGCATTGCCGGTTGGGTTTCGATCTTAAGTGGGGTTGCAGGACTATACGACAATTCAAACGCAAGCAGAATCGCAGGGGGTGTTGGCATTTACGCTGGTGCTGAACTCATTCGATCAAGCTTTCAAAAACGCGATGAAGCTGCGCTCCATATTCAAACGCTCAACGAAGTCAGTAAAGCCATCGAAAATGAATTAGAACCCAGTGTTATTCAACTACAAGATAGAACCATCACGTTAACGGGAACTGTTCGTGACCAATATGACGAATGGAGAGAAATACTGAAACAAATGTACCTGATTGAAACAGGTGGTTCACTTGCAGCTTCAGACAGTAAAGCTAGCCAATAATTATGAGTCAATCTGAAACCACCAAATTGAAGTTTTTACCTGTATTTGTGGCTGTGCTTGTCGCTATTGCTGGTGTATTGCTCTTTTCGCCTTCACTACTGGTCAATCCGGTGTCTCACCCCCCGACCTCCCCAATATCATCTGAAACAGCTAAAGAAAGTGAGCAAACGACACCTCAGTCATCAGCAAATAACAACACCGATGTTCAACAAACACCCTATGAAACAGCGCTCAGTCAACAAGCACGTAGCGATTCGCAAACCTTGTTAGCTGAATTATTGAAAAATATCAAAGCACTGAAAGCGTTGCGTGTCGTCGATTGGAATAGTGAAGCAATGTCGAAAATTGAATCTTTAGCCACTGCAGGAGATGAGGACTATGCGAAAAATGAATACCGCGTTGCGCTAAAAAACTATACACAGGCACTAGAGGAATCTAAAACACTACTAAATAGCCGAGCCATGACAGCACAAAAGCTAGTCCAAAGCGGAAAGACCGCTCTTGATAAAGGGATGGTGGCGAAAGCGAAAGACGACTTTTCTTTAGCACTTTTATTGTTACCTGACGAAGAAGATATTAAAGATTGGGTTCGCCGAGCATCAGTGCGAGACAAAGTGTTTGCCTTAGATTTATCAGCCGAAAATAACATACGAAAAAATGATTTACTTGCCGCTAAAAAAGATTACCTTTCCATTCAATCATTGGACCCACAGTATAAAAAGGTCTCAGAAAAAATTGCCACAATAGAGCGACAGATACTAGACCAACGTTTTAAACAGGCTATGTCTTCGGGCTTTACGTTTCTAGCTAATAAGCAACTGGCAGACGCTGAAACTGCGTTCAATCAAGCACAGGCTTTAAAGCCAAAAAGCAAAGCAGTAAGTGATGCTCTAGCTCAGGTAGAAGCAGGAAAGATCGCTTTGTTAAAGCAAGATAGAATAGACAAAGCCATCGCCCTTGAAAATTCAGAGAAGTGGCAGGATGCAGTAACCATTTACAAAGAACTACTTAACGAAGATAGTTCTTTGGTATCAGCAAAAGTAGGTAAAATTAGAGCAGGAGCAAGGGCTAGCCTTGACACTCAAATCACTCAAGTACTCAATGACCCTTTGAAACTACAACAAGAAAAAGAATGGCAATTAGCAAATTCCATATTGAATGATGCCCGTGCAGTAATAGACCGCGGCTCTCTTTTGACAAACCAAATTAAACAACTTGAGTCGGTGATCACGCGAGCGAGAACCAAAATTACCCTGGCTTTACTTAGCGACAATAGAACTGAAGTAGAAATTTATCGAATCAGTAAACTAGGTACATTTAAAGAGCACGCCGTTGCTCTTAATCCGGGTCGATATGTTGTCGTCGGTAAAAGAAACGGATACAGAGACGTACGAGAAAATCTTGTCATTGACGGGTTTGATTCCGAAATTCAAGTGAATATTGCTTGCTCAGAGAGAATCTAAGTATAAGCACGCTAATTCAGATAAAAAACAGAAAAAATGCCAGAAAAAAATAACATTGTTTCTCCCATTGATTTTCAATCGCCTGAAGCCGCTTCCGTTAAAAAACAGTGGAAAGTTTCGCCGGTAAAAGCGATCGTTGTTTTGTTATTGGTGATCGTATTACCTGTTTTATTTTTTATTCTCAATGCTAGGGCCGTGATTGTGACAACGAATGCCGAGAACGGACAAATTCGAGTTAGCGACAGTCTTCATTTACCGATTGGCAATGCTCTATTACTCATGCACGGTGAGCATTTAGTCACTATTCAGGCGGACGGTTATTATGATTTGTCTGAAAAGCTCATGGTAAACAGCGAAACGCCTCAACAAGTGACTTACGCGATGACACCATTGCCGGGTCACTTAAACATAAACGTAGAAATTGATGACACCCTGCCTATTTCTGCAACGCTCAAAGAAACAGATAGCGATAAATCATACTCGCTTGAGAGTCTTAATCCCGTATTGCTAGAGAATATTCCTGCGGGTTCCTATCAATTGATTCTCGATGCCAACCTGTATGCAGAAAAACGTTTGGATGTTGTGATCGAGGGAAAAGAAATCATTCAACAGCTGAGTACAACTTTAGACCCAAACTGGGGATATGTGAGAGCAAAAACGAACCCGTCCGGTGCTGAACTATACGCCAATGACATACGCATACCATCGGAACTGAACGATGACTCTAGTTCAACTGGCAATTATCAAACTCGACTCGAAAGCGGCTTGTATAAAGTTGAGATAAAACTAAAAGATTACAAACCCGTGGTGAGAGAATTCACGTTAATGCCTGAGCAAGTGTTCGATTTTGGGGATACGTCCTTAGAGTTAATAGACAGCACACTTAACATAGACACAGCCCCTCATGGTGTTACTGTACTTATCAACGATAACTACGCAGGTGAAACACCGATAACGCTTGATGTGTTGCCCAACAAAGAACACGCAATACATTTATTTAAAACGGGTTACCTGTCACAAACTGATACGGTGGCGGTGGCAAAAAACACGCAACAAAATCTAACGTACACCTTACAGCCTGACCTCATTCCTATTAGTGTCAGCGTGTATCCCGAAAATGCCACGTTAAGAATAAACGATGAAAAGGTCAGTGTTAATGACAATCAAATTAAGCTACCGGCAATACAGCACGCTGTATCAGTATCAGCAAAAGGTTATGCCACACAAAATTTCACTTTTGTTCCAGTAAGAGGAACACGTCAGTTACTGCAAGTACGGCTACTTACCGAGGAACAGGCAATATGGGCGAATGTACCGGCCCAATATCGGTCTGCTACTCAAGATGAAATGAAGCTATTTAGAGATTCTGGCAAGGTAGTTATGGGTTCAAATAGACGAGAAACTGGACGAAGGGCCAATGAAACAGTTTGGCAAGCACATCTTGAGAGACCGTTTTACGTGAGTTTGAAAGAAGTTACAAACCAACAATACAAGGCGTTTAATGCTGAACATAGTTCAGGAAATTTTAATGGCGCAAGCTTAGATGGGGCAAACCAACCCGTAGTGAACATTAGCTGGCAAGACGCTGCCCTATATTGTAATTGGCTGAGTGAACTTGAAGGCTTACCCCCATTTTATACCACGTCTCGCGGCTTCGTATCGGGAGTTAACCTTAACTCGACGGGGTATCGGCTTCCTACCGAAGCCGAATGGACATGGCTAAGTAAATTTACCGTATCTGGCTTTGAAAAAAAATACATCTGGGGCGATAAAGATGTAGTCCCCGGTCCTGTTGAAAACTTTGCTGACACTTCGGTGTCTAAGTTTATCAATTTTACTCAAGAGGAAATCAATGATGGTTTTATTACTTCTTCTCCTGTTGGTTCTTTTGCTGCAAACGAGAAAGGGCTCTACGACCTAGCAGGTAACGTTACAGAGTGGCTACATGATTGGTATTCACCTTCCCCCTACCCCTCAAATGAAAAAGTCACCGACCCACTAGGTCCTGAGGAAGGCGAATTTCATGTGATACGCGGTGCAAGTTGGGCTAGAGGCTATTTACCTCAACTACGTCTCGCTTACCGTGACTATGATTCTACTGGACGTAACGACCTTGGTTTTCGCGTCGCTCGATACGCTTTGGAGCCCTAATGAAAAAATCTCACACCCTATTATGTTTTTTTACAGTTGCCCTGTCTTTGTTTGTTGCAACGGGTATTTCACGAGCTAAACAAACGACGGAACCGACGTCGGCACCGTCAAATCAAGCTACTGAAACACCGCTTCCCGATACGTCAACTAACTCAGAAAACCAAAAACAAAATGAAGATTTTCAAGTATTTAAACCAAAAGAAGAAATTTCTGAAGATTTATCTGTCCCATTTCCGGTCGATATTTAACAGAGAATCATTCGTTATACTCAACTTACACGCAAAGGCAGGGTTATGAGGCAAAAAGCAAACAACGAGTTTTATTTTCAACTTATCGCACTGCTTATTGCATTTATTATTGTGCATGCCATTTACATTGGTTTAATAAGACCTAACGCTGACGTATTTTTAGCACAACAGCAAATTTTGCTAGACGCTGGCGAAGTGGCTAGTAGCGAGCGTTCCATTTGGGTTGTATTAAAAGATTTTGAACAGGAAGCCTGCTTTGTACTAGGTATCTGGGCAATTGCAATAATGGGGTTTAAAGCATCTCGTCTCAACCGAGAAAAATCCTTGTTATCTCAGTCTTTGATCGCCATACCCAATGGCACAAAAATACTGCCTGAAGATGCACGTCCACTTGCCAGAAATCTAGAAAGTTTACCCGAGGAGAAACAAGATTTCCTGCTACCTAGGTGTATTCAGGGGGCATTACAGCGGCTCGAATCTAACGGAGGTGTTCAAGCTGTATCGAATGCGGTTAGAGACATTTGTGAAGATGAATCTCAGCGACTCGATACCGAGTTATCCATGATACGTTACATTGCTTGGGCAATCCCAAGTATTGGTTTTATTGGCACGGTAAGAGGAATCGGAAGCGCACTGGCAAATGCACATGAAGCCGTAGCAGGCGATATTGCTGGCGTGACCTCCAGTTTAGGGGTAGCGTTTAATTCAACCTTCATTGCGCTACTTATTAGCATTTTAATTGTTTTTCTGTCGCATCAACTTACTCTGCATCAAGAACGCTTGGTATTAGATTCGAGTATGTACTTAGAACGCAATTTAGTTCGTCATATTCAGGTGTAAGCCAGCATGACTGCAATAATCAATATCTCAGACACCTTTTTCAGTTGCTACAACAGCGAATCACCTCGGGAGTCAGACATTGGTTTTGCTTATTTACAAGACAAACAGCCCGTCATTTGTGGGCGTTCGGCCTTGCCCTATTTTAAAACACAGCCCGGTAAAATGAATACCCGCTTCTGGCATGAACTGAATACTACACCCATAGATACAAACGCATTGCATGTTCGTCATCATGCCGATTTGGCATGGCATCAAATCAAACAGCATGGAAAAGATTTAGATAAGCAAGACGTCGCTTTAATGGTATCTAGCCACTATTCGCAAAGTGATTTAAGCTTGTTAGCAGGTATATGTCAGTCTTTACAACTTCGTGTTTCGGCAATGATTGATAGGTCCGTAGTAAGCGCACTACATTTTACCGAATCAGGTTATGCTAAATCACACAACGGCCCATTGGCGTATGTTGAAATACAACAACATCAGTCCATTCTAGTGTTTTTTGAAATAGCAGACAACGCGCTGCAAATAAGCCGTGTAGAGACCTTTGCATCAGAAGGGTTAATTCGTGTTTATGACAAATACTTGCACCTTATTAGGCAAAAGTTTATTCACAATGAGCGCTTTGACCCGTTACACCACGGACAAACTGAACAACAGCTTTTTGAACAAATACAAGCTATTGACACAACATCAGGAAATGTATGCAGTTTCACTGTAGAGCATGACAACAACGAGTACAAACTTGATGTCGCCAATGACGAACTCATTGCCATCATCACGCCATTTTTACGTGATATATACGCGCGTGCAGGAAATTCCCCTATTCTCTTTGACAGTGCATTTCGACGCTTGCTTATGCCGAATTTGAGACAACAAGATTGTTTCTGTGAGCACAAGCAATTATTTTCAAACGCTCAACATATACTGCTAAACCAACAAAATCGTGACTCGGGCCCTAACCATATTTGTGAAGTCAATCTAGGAAGCTTTCCTCACTCAAAGCCCGAACATTCTAAACATCAACAAAGACTTCCTAGTCATATTCTTTTAGCCGGTGAGGCTTTCCCTGTGGGGACGTATCGCTTCATCGATACGATGAATGAAATCTCGCTTGTGCCAGAAAATAACCTTAAAAATGCCCACATTACCGAAGTCAATAACACGTTTTGTTTAGGAGAACGAGCAAGCGAACTTTACATCAATGGAAAGCGAGGACAAATTGGCGCTCAGCTTTTGCTCAAAGACACCTTAAGCATGTCTGATAGCGCAACCCAGCTTAACCCTGCTCAAGCGATTGCCATTCGCGAGAAGGCCCTGCAATGAAACGTCGTCAATTTACCCCCTTCGGCTTGGCCTTTTTAGATATTATGTCCTGTGGTTTGGGTGCAGCAGTGCTGTTGTTTTTGATCATAAAGCATCAAACTGACCAAACCGTAGAATCATCACAAACGCTCAGTGCGGAAACCTTGTTATTAGAGGAAGAAATTGCATTGGGTCAAGAAAATCTTGCTCGCATTAAGAACACTATTAGCGATGTAGACGAACAACTTGCGGTCGCTCAAGGTCTGGCTAAACAAATACAACAAGAACTAGAAGACACGCAAGGCAATATTGCCGACTTAGGGCCTTCTGCGGCTAATCAAATTGTCGAAATTAAAGAACAAATAGACAAATTGACTCGCCAGAAACAAGCGCTAGAAAAAGAAAATGAAGGGGGTAACAGGAACGTTGCCTTAGTAGGTGAAGGCGACAGACAATACCTTACTGGTCTAAAATTAGGCGGCCAGCATATTCTTATTCTCTTAGATAGTTCAGCAAGTATGCTCGATGAAACAATTATCAATATTATTCGCCGACGCAATCGTTCTGATGAGATTAAATTAGCATCAGAGAAATGGCAGCAAGCGCAAGGCATTGTGAGTTGGATTTTGGCCAATGTTGAACAAGGGGCGCAATTTCAGGTTTACACCTTTAATGAGACAGTAAAACCCGCTATAGAAGAGTTTAACAATAAGTGGATAGAGGCAGAAAACAAAGATAATTTGGCGCTCGCCCTCGACAATCTAAAAAAGACAGTGCCGGAAAATGGCACGAGCTTACGCAATGCATTTTCAATGATAAAATCAATGAGTCCTAGACCCGATAATATCTTTTTAGTGACCGATGGTTTACCTACAATCGACAAAGAACGTCCTAAGGATAAATCAGTAACAGGCAGAGAAAGACTGGCCTTATTTAATAAAGCAAGGGAAGAAATTCCTAATGGTATTCCAATCAACACCCTACTTCTTCCGATGGAAGGCGATTTGCTAGCTGCCGCCGCGTTTTGGCAGCTTGCTATTGATACACAAGGATCATTTATTGCTCCACCGAGAGACTGGCCATGAAAAAACAACGACGCAGTACAGAAGACACCAATGTCTCTTTTCTCGATATCATTTGCTGCGGCTTTGGTGCCATTGTTTTATTGTTAGTTATCGTGCAATCTGGTCAGATAGAAGTATTAGAAGAATCTGACAATCACAACAAAGGAAGAATAAGAGCACTACAGGAACAACTGTTTACTTTACGTGGTGAAATTGAGTACTTAGAAAGAGATCTAACTGCAAAACAAGAACAACTTGATAACGAAACAGAGGCTGTTGCTATTTTGCGAGGTCAGTTGGAAGAAGCCCAACAAAATCTAATCGCCACTCAAGCATCGAATATTGATGAAAATGAAGAGTTGCAAGACCTGCAAATTGCGTATCAAACGCTAACGGCAGAAATGCGGCGCTTATTGGGTGACTTTTATTCCAGAAAAGACAATGTTATTGGCGGTATCCCTGTCGATTCAGAGTACATAATTTTTATTATTGATACTTCCGGCAGTATGCACAACTTTGCTTGGAACAGAGTCGTTCAGGAAATCAGCAGTATATTGGATATTTATCCCAACGTTAAAGGCCTGCAAATCATGAATGATATGGGCAATTACATGTTTTCTAGTTACCGTGGGCAATGGATAGAAGACGAGCCCTATCGGCGTCGGATTATATTAGATCAACTTAGAGGATGGCGGCCTTTTAGCAATAGTAGTCCGGTGGAAGGGATTACCGCAGCAATAAGACAGTTTTATTCAGAAGAAAAAAAGATTAGTTTGTATGTGTTTGGTGACGATTATTCCGGTAGGCGTTTGGCGCCCGTGTTAGATGTAGTACGTTCATTAAACCGAGGAAGTGAAAGCAGAGACCCCAATGTGCGTATTCACGCTGTTGGTTTTCCTGTTCAGTTTGCAGCGGGCAGTTCGTCCGGTGTTAGGTTTGCAGCACTCATGAGAGAACTTGCTCATCAAAACGCAGGCACCTTTGTGGGATTAAATGATTTTAGATAAAACAATACGGTACACGGCAAATGGCTAAAGGTATTAGCGTAATATTAACCCTGTTTTTACTCGTAGCATGTAGTTCAAAATATGTGGTTCAAGGCGAGTACCCTGTTCCACTCGTTCCTAGCATTCCTATAAAAATGAACCTTATTGCTGACGAGGCATTTACAGACTATGTCTTCAGCGAAAAACGTGTAGGTCAGCAAGATGTGTTAATCGAATTAGGCGAGGCACAAACTGCGCTGTTTAAAAGTTTAAGTGATTCACTGTTTACCGGCTCCGATGATAGTGCTCAGCTCAATATCATACCGAAGATCACTCGATTTCAATACGCCTTCCCTAGAGAGTCACAATCTCAAGTTTATGAAGTATGGCTAAGATACAATATTGCCATCGAAGAGCCCGACGGAAAACTGATCGCCAGTTGGGTGCTCACTGGTTATGGTAAAACACCCACAGCCCTTTTAAAAACGCGTACTGAGGCAGTTAATGCAGCGGCTATTGTGGCTCTACGCGATATTGGCGCGCAGTTGAGTATAGGCTTTAAACGTCAACCCGATATTGCACTATGGTTAGCGAGTAATAGTGAGGAAGAAGAATGAAAACAGCAGCCCCATTTTTATTATGGCTCATTGTGGCTTGTGTTGTTTCAGGTGTTTTATCTGGTTGCGCAACAGTAAAAGTCGATCAACTTAGGCATGAAGTTACCAGTATCGACCCTGACAAAGATACCATTGTTATATTGGGCAGGCACCACTCCCCTGAATACGAGACTGAGCCTGGCCTAATCAGTTGTGTGGGCGATAAAGTGAGTAAAAAAATTAACGGGCTGAATATTATAGAAGCGCAAACCTTTACAGATTCACTTTATCCTTGGTTCGAACCTAGAACAGCGCCTTTAACAGTGGAGAAGTTTCAACAAATCCTTGACCAGCCCATGGTGGCAAATGCTATTTCAGAACAACATATTAAATACATAGTTTGGATAGAAGGGGCAACAGAAAAAATCAGTGGTTCAGGCTCGCTAACCTGCACCGTTGCACCAGGGCTAGCCGGGTGTTTTGGATTTGGCGTATGGGAAGATGAAAGTAATTACGAAGCAAGTATCTGGGACTATCAACAAACCAAAGATGTCGGCAGTATTAGTACAGACGCGAAGGGCACATCTTACATGCCTGCGGTCGTTGTACCTGTCCCTCTTTTAGCTCGAGTACAAGCCAATGCTTGTGACAACATGGGAAAACAGATAGCCACCTTCTTACAACCTGAGACATCGGAGTAAGAGCCATGCTTCAATCAAAATTAACTCCATTCATTGTAGGGCTTCTGCTGTTCCTCTCTGCTTTTACCATTCAAGCAGAAACCAGTAGTGAACGAAAAGGTCGAAAAGCACACGAAAAGCTGTCTACCTACACACATTTTTACAATAACAAGCAAGTTACCGATTACGTTAATGAAATCGGCCAAAAATTGGTTGCTGTTAGTGAATGGCCCGATTATCCCTTTCGTTTTTTTGTTGTTGATAGCCCGGGAATTAATGCCTTTGCTGCTGACGGCGGTTATATTTATGTCAACCGCGGCCTACTTAGCTTTATGACCTCAGAAGCACAACTAGCCGCTGTTCTGGCTCACGAAATTGCCCATGTCACTAAACGCCACTTATTTCGTCAACGCTTTCAACAACGCCTAGGGAGCACTGCCGCATTTGTCAGTACATGGGCCTTATTGAACAGTGATATTGGCGATGTTATTCGTTTAGAAAATCAAGCGAGAGTAAGTGGTTTCGGGAGAAATATGGAGCTTGAAGCAGATGAATATGGCGCGCAATACTTGTACAAAGCAGGCTATGATCCACAAGCCATTATTGAAGTGCTCGGCATTTTAAAAGACCATCAAGAATTCAGCGCAAAACAAGCGCTTTCTCGTGGACGTTCTCCTATTACCTATCACGGCGTGTTTTCTACCCACCCTCGTAACGACCAACGGTTGCGCGAAATCATAGCGCAAGCTGGAGAGCTTCCTCCCGGAGAAGCATTTGTCGGGCGTGATGAATATCGCAAAGCAATAGATGGCATGGTGTTTGGAGAAAACGACACAACAACTAGCCCTCCTGGTTTTGAGCGCTATTCAAGCAAAGCATTGGGGGTAACCTTTGCCTATCCTGATGACTGGACACAAAGTATTGATGGTCAAAATATCGTGCTTACCTCAAAAGACGGGATTGAAATGAGGATCAGTGTCTCTCGACCTGATGATATTTCACCCGATGCCGTAGATTTATTAAAGCAAGCACACCAAGTTGATGCGCTTGTTGATGTTTCAACTATTTTACCCAAAGGTAGCGAAGACGATTTAACTCAAGCAGCGAAAGCGCGAATTAATAAGCAAAACACTGAAAAACGTGTCGCTTTGGTTAAAATGGGGGCAAATGCGTTTTTCTTTGAATCCATTACACCCACTACGCTATCCGAAGAAATAGACGAGCAACTGGTGACGGTAATACAGAGTTTTAGAAAAGCGACATCGAGAGATTTTCCGCCAGCCGACATAAAGAATATTTATTTTAGACGATTAGCACCCGGTGAAACCTTTGCAGAATTAGCAAAAACCCATAACTTGGGTCGAGAAACAGTTGATTATCTACGATTAATCAATGGTTATTATCCCAGTGGCGAGGCACAGCCGGGTATTTGGGTAAAGATGGCGAAATAAACGCTTTATTTTGCTGAAATTATTTTTAGCCATCGATGTTCTCCGCCAGTTTGATATAGGGTTATCTTAACACAAGCCAATAATGGCAAAGCGATCAGTAATCCTACAATGCCCCAAATCCAAAACCATATTGCTACCCAAATAAGTAACACTAAAGGGTTGATTTGCATCTGGTTAGATAAGACTAAAGGCGTAATCCATTGCGATTCCAACAAATTTAAGCTGATATAAATGGTTAAGGGAAGCAGAGTGACAATAGAAAAATCAAACTGAATAGTGCTAGCCAAACCTACCAAAAGAATACCAATCAGCATACCAATATACGGGATGAAATTTAAAAAGCCGACCGTTGCTCCCCACAGCAAATAATCGTCTAACCCTGCTATGTAAAAACCTAAGCCTGAACTTAGTCCCAAACAAAAGTTTATCATCGTTATTTTACTTACGTAGCCCGATAGTTGTTTTTCAATGCTTTTTTGTAAAACTATTGTTTTTTGCTTATCCGATTCGCAAAGGCTGTTTACGTAAGTATGAAAAAGAACCGGACTAAAGGACAAAATAAAAATGATTAAAACCGCCCCCCCAAGCACTTGTGCTAATACATAGGGCGCAGCGGATAAAAAACTAAGTACAATATCAAAGGTACTTTGTTTAATTGATTCAGTCACTTTTTCTGTATCCAATACCTTACTTGTTGTATTTTTAGGCGTTGGTGCTGAAGCAAACCAATTTAACCAGCGTGTCGACTTTTGCTTTACGGTTTCAGCTTTAGAACTCTGTTCCATTTGCTCAGAAAGCGAGGTGTTTAATTCCTCAAGTTGTTCGTTAAACAATTTTGAATACTCAGGAACAACCCTAGCCCACTTTTGAATCGGCTCAGAAAGCTCCATTGATAACCACGTTACTGGCAATGCTAAAAGAGCAAGCATTAAAATAGCAGAGACAAATCTAGGTAAGAAAAACCGCTCTAAAAATGTGACTGCAGGATTGAGTAATAATGCTAAAAGTGCACACAATACCAGTGGCAAAATAAGCGACTTACCCACCACCAACACAAGTACCACCAAAACAATAAATGCGAGTGAGTAAAAACGCTTGGCAAGCTGCTGTTCCATCATTTCTTATTACTCGCTAGTACTTGTATATGTAGTTTTGTAAACGCGTTGTAAGTTATGCAATGCTGATTCATAACGTTGCCTAGCATCAGACGGTAATGGTTTAAACCACGCATTGCAATTGGGTGCTTGTCTTAGGCTTATTTTTTCTAGGGCGTTAAGCACTGGTGATATCTGCTCAGGAGCGTTACACAATAGTAAAAAGTCACACCCTGCTTGGTAAGCTGTTAACGCTCTATTGGGATACGTACCGCTAATACTCGCACCTTCCATAGACAAATCGTCGGAAAAAATAACGCCGTTAAACTTCAGTTTTTGTTTGAGTATGTGTTGTAGCCAAAATGAAGAATAGCCTGCCGGATGCCGATCAAGGGCTGAATATACCACATGGGCTGGCATAACAGCCCCTAGCTTATTGCTCCTAATTAACTGTTCAAAAGGTTGCATATCATGCGAAATATCAGCATAACCACGATCATCGACAGGGCAAGCAATATGAGAATCTGCAACTACGCTCCCATGGCCGGGAAAATGCTTACCGCAAGCAGGCATATTCATCTCTGTCATACCGGCTATCAATGCCTGAGCAAAGCTTGCGATGACATCCGTTTTAGCGCTGAAACCACGATCACCAATCACTTGAGATACCGCATCTCTATCTAGTACAGGTGCAAAATTCACGTGGATGCCGTGTGTCTTAAGTTCATAAGCCATCACAATACCACAGTCGAAAGCATGCTCCTCGTTGCTTAGTTGACCCATTGCGGGTAATTGAGTAAAAGAATGAGTTCTAAAGCGTTGAACCCTTCCGCCCTCGTGATCAACGCAAATTAGACAATCAGGCCGAATATCTGCTATTTCGGCGGTGAGTGAACGAAGCTGTTCACTGTGCTGAAAATTTCGCGTGAATAAAATGACACCGCCTACAAGCGGATGACGAAGTAAGCGTTTTTCTTCTGGCAATAGCTGCTTAGAACGAAAATCAATAACGAGTGGGCCCAAAAAGAGTTAATCCTTATTACTAAAACGATCTTTCCACAACTGAGCTGCTCGCTTCGTCGACATTTCAGCGTCCATCCCTGTTTCTTCTAACGCCTCTCTAATTTGTTCCAGCATGGTGTCTCGCTGAGACATCATGCGATCCGCCTGAGCAAATTTATCTTTTGCTTCGGGGAACCGCCGCTTCAACGCTTCTATATCTTTGAGATTTTTAAAATGTATTTCCAACAAATCGTCAAAAACGGCTCGTTTCGCTTGAAAAACCACATAATCGTGCGCTTGTGGGCTCTGCAAAAAATCAATACTCTGTGGGTTTAGCGGCATAGCCTTAGCAACACTTATTACTTCATCGAGTTTGGAATTCAGCTTTTCCAAATCGTTATCTTTAATAGACTGCTTAGCTACTTTTATCACATCAGATGCATTGAGTAAGTCAAAATGGCTCAATGCGGCATATTCAGGCTCATGTTTATCAATAAGCGGCCAATATTTTAAGCCGAGAAAACCCACAAAACCAAGCGCCAATGCAATTAGAGCAAAAGAATAATATCTCTTACTCACTATTCTTGGTTTGGTTTTGCGTGCTCTACACGACTTTTCAACTTTTGCCCCGGCCTGAACGTTACCACTCGACGTGCTTTAATAGGGATGTCTTCCCCTGTTTTTGGGTTTCTTCCTGGACGCTCGTTTTTATCACGCAAATCAAAGTTACCGAAACCCGATACTTTAACTTGCTCTCCAGATTCGAGGGACTGCTTAATTTCTTCGAAAAAGGATTCAACTAGATCTTTCGCATCACGTTTGTTCATCCCTAACTTTTCAAATAAGTGTTCCGCCATCTCAGCTTTGGTCAATGCCATAGATTACTCTCTCAATGATGCGTTAAACTCCGATGCTAAGCCATTTATCACTGTATCGACCGCTTTTTGTATTTCGCTGTCTTCAAGTGTTTTATCGGCATCTTGTAGTATTAAAGATAACGCCAAACTTTTAAAACCGGGCTCTATTCCCGATCCAGTATATACATCGAACAAGTTTAGGCCAACCAATTGATTTACGCCAAGATCTTGTATGAAAGAAAGTATATCGCCAGTTAATACCGTATCGGCTACAACAACCGCAATATCTCGTCGATTAGACGGGTATTTAGAAATCGGTTTTGCCGACGGTAATTCTCTCGCTTCCAAGCTTTCTAGCTCAAGTTCAAAAACAAAAACTCGTCCTGTTATTCCCAATAATTTCGAAAATTCTGGATGTATAGCGCCAAGCCAACCCATCTCGCGTCCGTTCAAAACCACTTTTGCACTCATTCCAGGATGTAAAGCTGAATGACTGGCTTTTATATAAGCAACCGAATCAAGGCATCCCGTTCCTTTCAACAAAGCCTCAACGTCTGCTTTAGCATCAAAAAAATCGAGCGCTTGCTCTTTCGTATCCCAATGAATGTTAGACCGACTGCCGGCTAGTACACCGGCAACGACTCTTTCCTGAGCAATGGCCTGAGGTGCTGATTCATCCGGCATAAAACGAAGACCTGTTTCAAATAGTCTAATTCGCGCTTGCTGACGTTTTTGGTTGTACGCAGCTGCACCTAATAGGCCCGGCCACAAACTAACGCGCATAACAGACATATCGGCTGAGATTGGATGAGGTAATACAAGGCCGTTGCTATCTGGGAAAAGAGCATGTTGTATTTTCGGATCAACAAACGAATACGTGATGGCTTCTTGATAACCTTTTGCCAAAAGCACGCTTTTTATTGTTTTCAAAGAGCGTGTTGATTCCGTTGATGGACTCATTGTTAAGCTGGCTACAGGTGAGAGATTAGGTATCTTGTTGTAACCGCTTACGCGCACGACTTCTTCAATGAGATCTTCTTCAATGTTTATATCGAAGCGATAGCTAGGCGGAATCACTGCCCAACACTCATTTTCAAAGGAAACCGTCATTCCAAGGCGAGTCAGACAATTTGTAACATGCTGGGTGTCATATTCATGGCCCACGACACGGGTTAAACGGCTTTTTCTCAGTGTTACGCTTTGGCGTACAGGGAGATTTTTTTCATCAACGGCCTCTACAATAGGACCGATTTCACCACCGCAAATAGATAAAATGAGTGCGCTGGCGCGTTCCATGGCTGCTTTTTGTAATTGGGGGTCAACACCACGTTCGTAGCGATGAGATGCGTCGGTGTGTAGACCATATTGTCTTGCTCGGCCGGAAATTGCTTCAGGAGCAAAAAACGCACTTTCAAGCATAATATCGGTCGTTTTATTTGTAACACCACTGTGTAAACCGCCAAATATTCCCGCCATTGCCAAGGCTTTTTTCTGATCAGCAATCACGAGTGTATTTTCAGTTAGAGTCACTTCCGATTCATCTAGCAATACCAGTTTTTCATCGGGTTTAGCCAATCTAACATTAATATTGCCTTCGATAGTGGCTAGATCAAAAGCGTGCATGGGGTGTCCCAACTCTAGCAATACAAAGTTGGTTACATCAACGATCGGATCAATACTCCGTATCCCACTGCGACGGAGTTTTTCTGTTAGCCAAAGCGGGCTTTTTGCTTTAACGTCAATATTGCGTATTACTCGAGATAAATAACGAGGACAAGCTTGAGGGGTGCTTAACACGACCTCTACTTCGTCGTCGATGTCTGCCGAGACTGCGTTAATTTCGGGTTCGCAAACGTCAATATTGTTAAGTACGCCTACTTCTCTCGCAACACCCCGAATACTCAAACAATCAGCGCGATTAGGCGTTAAATCAATTTCAATTGCGCTGTCATTGAGTCCAAGATAGCTTCGCACGTCTTGTCCGATTGGAGCATCAAGCGGAAGCTCGATAATGCCGTCGTGGTCATCACTGATCCCCAATTCAGAAAAACTACACAACATGCCAAATGAAGGCGCTCCGCGAAGTTTAGCTTTCTTTATTTTAAAGTTGCCCGGGAGCACCGCGCCCACTGTAGCGACTGCTACCTTTAATCCTTGTCTGCAATTAGGGGCTCCACAGACAATGTCTAATAACTGATCGCCGCCGACATTTATTTTAGTTACACGTAACTTATCGGCATCAGGGTGCTGACCACACTCAAGCACTTCACCCACTAAAACACCACTAAACTCGCCAGCAACGGGGGCCTGTTCATCAACCTCTAGTCCAGCCATACTCAGCTGTTCACTTAGTTCGTGGGTCGTTAATTCTGGCTGCACCCACTCTCTCAACCAATTTTCACTGAATTTCATTGCTTATTCGCTTAATTAAATTGTTTTAGGAAACGAAGATCGTTTTCAAAGAAGGCACGTAAGTCATTTACCCCGTATCGAAGCATCGTTAAACGCTCTACACCCATACCAAAGGCAAAGCCAGTATATTCTTCAGGGTCAATACCCACTGCCTTTAACACATTGGGGTGAACCATACCGCAACCTAAAACTTCTAACCATTGGCCGTTTTTCCCCATCACATCCACTTCAGCAGAAGGCTCGGTGAACGGAAAATAGGAGGGCCGAAATCGTATTTTCAAAGATTCTTCAAAAAAGTGATGCAGAAAATCGTGAAGAATACCGCGAAGGTGAGCGAAACTCACATTTTTATCTACCATCAAGCCTTCAACTTGATGAAACATAGGAGTGTGCGTTTGGTCGTAGTCATTGCGGTAAACGCGACCGGGTGAAATGATGCGTAGAGGAGGTTTTTCCACCTCCATTGTTCGAATTTGAACGCCCGATGTTTGTGTTCTTAACATCGTATCTGGATTAAAATAAAACGTATCGTGATCGGCTCGTGCTGGGTGATTGGCAGGAATATTTAGCGCATCGAAGTTATGAAAACCGTCTTCTATTTCTGGCCCCGTTTTAGTTACAAAACCTAATTCGCCAAAAAATGTCTCTATACGTTCAATAGTACGGCTAACGGGATGCAGATTACCGGGAAACTCAGTTCGTCCTGGCAAGGTAACATCAACCGACTCTTCTGCTAACTGCTTATCTAGTGCTGCTTTTTTAAGCGCGTCACCTTTGGCACTGATGGCAGTTTGAATCGCCTGTTTGGCTTCATTGATCTTCTGCCCCAGAACAGGGCGCTCTTCCGGAGAGACCTTGCCCAAGCCTTTCAGCAGATCCGTCAATCTGCCCTTCTTACCCATAAATTCAACGCGAATAGCGTCGAGCTTTACTGCATCATCTGCAGCTTCAATTCGCGACTTCGCCTCACTGACAATTGCGTCAAGCTCCATTGTACTTACAACCCTTATTATCTCATTGTTTTGACAGCTATTCGCTTGCTTCTTATAGAAAAACGGCGAGCTATTCCTGGCTCGCCGCTTTGTCTAAGAACTTAAGCTTTCTGTGTTGATTTATATTAAGCTAACGCGCCTTTGGCTGCTTCAACAAGGGCGGTAAACGCCGCTTTGTCGTGAACAGCGATGTCAGCGAGTATTTTACGATCAATTTCTACCGATGCCTTTTTCAGCCCGTTAATAAAACGGCTGTAAGACAAACCATTTTGACGAGATGCCGCATTGATACGTGCAATCCATAATTGACGGAATTGACGTTTACGCTGACGACGGTCACGGTAAGCGTATTGACCTGCTTTAGTTACAGCTTGTACCGCTACGCGATAAACACGACTGCGAGCACCGTAATAACCTTTTGCCTGTTTAAGGACTTTCTTGTGACGAGCACGAGCTATCGTGCCGCGTTTTACTCTAGCCATTTATCAGTCTCCTGTGCTTAAACGTATGGCAACATGCGCTGTACTAACTTAGTATCAGAATCATGTACCAATTTTTTGCCACGTAAGTGACGTTTACGCTTTGAACTCTTCTTGGTCAGAATGTGACGCAAGTGAGACTGCTTGCTTTTAAAGCGGCCAGAACCCGTTTTTTTAAAACGCTTGGCAGCACCGCTCACTGTTTTCATTTTAGGCATTGCTAAAACTCCGCATTGTTACAGTAACTTGACTTCGTATAATCGAAACAAGTTGTTAATGTTATGCAGCAAGGTGTTTTGTCATGTGCAGTGACAAAAACTTTAAACCACTACTGCTTCTTGGTGGGGGCCATCACCATGATCATTTGTCGACCCTCTACCCTATTAGGGAAAGATTCGACCGTTGCAACGTCTTGTAGATCAGCTTTAATGCGATTCAACAATTCGATGCCAATCTCTTGGTGAGCCATTTCACGACCGCGATAACGGATCGTAACTTTGGCCTTATCACCCCCTTCTAGAAAGCGACGCAGGTTGCGCAGTTTTACCTGGTAATCGCCTTCATCAGTGCCAGGACGAAATTTAATCTCCTTGACCTGAATTTGCTTCTGTTTTTTCTTTTGCTCTTTCTGAGCTTTGCTCTTTTCAAACAAGAACTTTCCGTAATCCATTACTTTACACACTGGCGGCTCAGCGTTTGGGCTTATTTCTACCAAATCTAGATTTGCCACAAAAGCAGCATCTAGCGCTTCACTGAGTGAAACGATACCTGCTTGCTCTCCCTCTTTACCTATTAATCGGATTTCCTTAGCCGTAATTTCTTCATTAATACGGGCTTTATCTTTCGCACCCTGAGCCTTATTGTTAGTGCCTTTAATGTGTCTTTCCTCCAACTATTCAAAGATATCAAGACGATTTGTCATAAAAAAATTTGACGTTCGCCTTGGATTATTGCTTATCCAAAATCTGCTGCTTTGCCATTTCGATGAAAGCTTCGACAGACATGACACCAAGGTCATCACCTTTTCGTGTACGGACTGCAATCGTGCCGGCATCTTTTTCTTTTTCGCCGACCACTAGCATAAACGGAATACGCTTTAATGTGTGTTCGCGGATTTTAAAGCCAATTTTTTCATTTCTCAAGTCAGACTTGACTCTAAAACCGTTTTCTTGCAATTTTTTTACAATTTCCTGCACAAATTCGGCCTGACTATCGGTAATATTCATCACAGTGACTTGCTGAGGAGCTAACCACATTGGAAACCAACCTGCATATTCTTCCGTTAAGATACCAATAAAGCGCTCAAGAGAACCCAAAATTGCACGGTGTATCATCACTGGAATCTTTCGTTCACCGTCTTCTGCTACATAAGATGAACCGAGTCTTTCAGGCATGGAAAAGTCAAGCTGAATAGTGCCGCACTGCCATGCTCTTCCCAAACAATCAAACAAAGTAAACTCAATCTTTGGACCGTAAAATGCGCCTTCTCCTGGCTGTAGTTCATACTCTAGGTGGTTCGCTTTCAGGGCGTCTGCTAAAGCCTGCTCAGATTTATCCCATACTTCATCGGCACCAATACGTTTTTCTGGCCTTGTAGATAACTTAACGGCAATATTTTCAGCGAATCCAAAGGTTGCATAAGTGTCGTACACCATTTGTATACAGGCAGTGACTTCTTCAAGGATCTGTTCTTCTGTACAGAAAACATGAGCGTCGTCTTGTGTAAAGCTCCGTACTCGCATTAAACCGTGCAGCGAACCAGAGGGCTCGTTTCTATGCACAATGCCGAACTCAGCCATTCTATAGGGAAGATCTCGGTAAGACTTTAAACCTTGGTTAAATATTTGCACGTGACCAGGGCAATTCATTGGTTTCACCGCATAGGTGCGCTTTTCAGACTCCGTTGCAAAGATGTTTTCTTGATATTTTTCCCAATGCCCCGACTTTTCCCACATCGACACATCCAAGATCATGGGTGCACGAATCTCCTCGTAGCCATATTTTACTAGCTGCTCTCTAATGTATGCCTCTAATTCTTTATATATGGTCCATCCATCTGAGTGCCAAAACACCATTCCAGGCGCTTCTTCCTGCCAGTGCCATAAGTCGAGAGCCTTACCTATTTTCCTATGGTCGCGTTTTTCTGCTTCTTCTAAGCGATTTAGATACGCTTTTAACTGTTTTTTATCTGGCCAAGCCGTACCGTAAACGCGTTGCAACATCTTGTTGTCGCTATTACCGCGCCAATAAGCACCGGCCACTTTCATTATTTTAAAGTGATGACAAAAGCTCATGTTTGGCACATGAGGACCACGACACATGTCGATATATTCCTCGTGATGATACAAGCCAGGCTTGTCTTCTTTATCGATATTTTCGTCAAGAATCGCCATCTTGTAACTTTCACCGCGAGCTTCGAATACATCACGAGCTTCTTGCCAACTTACTGTTTTTTTCACAACAGAGTAATTGGTTTTGGCAAGTGCTAACATGCGCTTTTCCAATGCGGTTAAATCGTCTTGCGTGAGTGAATGGTCTAGATCAATATCGTAATAAAAGCCGTTATCTATCACCGGACCGATCGCCATTTTCACGTCAGGAAAAAGTTGTTTTATGGCATGTCCCAGTAAGTGAGCGCAACTATGACGGATAATTTCCACGCCTTCTTCGTCTCTCGACGTCACAATTTGTAGTGCCGCATCATCGCTAATAATATCAACAGCATCCACCAGCTCGCCATTCACTTTTCCAGCGATGGTTGCTTTCGCCAATCCAGGGCCGATATCATTGGCAACATCAAGAACAGAGACTGGTTTTTCGAACGCGCGTTGGCTACCGTCAGGAAGCGTTATTACCGGCATGAACATTCCTTTACATCAGGGAGTTTAAAAATAGCGTGCGATTATAACGAGAATAAGTGAACAAACAAACAGTTGAATGCGTAAATTAATGAACAATTTTAATCTGTGAGTATGATGAAAGTTTTCCCTGTTTTGTTTTACGTAACCCTATTAGGACTGACCGCTGTTATTCTAAGCGCGTGTACCGGAAAATCGGATATCGAGTCAGCCATGCAAGACTATGAAACGCGATTGGTACGTGTCCTCGAAATTGATCCTATTCGTATAGCGGAAAGTGTATCTTCATCAACCTTATTTCCAAGCAAAAGCAAACTAAAAACGGATATCCCAAGCCTCGATATTAATCTGAGAGAATTTTACGGTATCAAACATTGTCAACTCGCCGCATTAGTGGCGCAGCGCAATACTGCGTTAGGTAAGATACAGCTTCCTTCTCAGCGTTTTATTTATGAATACACTTTGCTGCAAACTTTCGATAGTTGTATAAAGGATATACAAAAAAATAAGGCTGCGCTTTCAAAGCGCTTGGGGCAATTAAAACAAGCTAAAGTTGCTTCGTTCCATTTATCATGGGTGAATCTCATACAGCAAAGCGAAGAAACGTACGCCGGCTTTACACGAAAACAACATTACATCTCTGTGAAGGGTGAAGAGAAGAACCAGCGTTCATTGGCTGCTTGGCGGTATTTAATTTCTTTGAAAACGATCCCAAAAAGTAACACTCAAGCTATCGAGTTGGAGTCTCATTTAAAGCATATTGGAGAAACACGACTCCCCGCCTCGTTATGGGCAACGGAGCGTTATATGCAGTCTCACTTTGCAGCGCTCAATATTACCCTTAGCCATGCGTTTAATCACTTGGATTGCAGACAAACAGCAGACAAAAAAAAGGCGGAAATTTTAAAGAATGTATTTACTTTACTTTTCGTTGAACAAATACAACCTATCGGTGCAAAGGTAAATCAGCTCCATTATGAACTTACTCCTCTATTTGAACTTTTTGCTGGTTCACAGCTTTCACCAGAGCTAAAAAAAGCGGTCAGCCAACACATGAATGAGGATTTCCAAACCTATCAGACCAGTTCTCTAGAACACATAAAGTTATGGCAAAGTCTGTTTAAACGGTGTAACTTAATGAGTTGAGTTATGTGTCACGCAATTAAAGCACACTTAATTTCGTATGTTGATAAAACTGTCACACTCTTGCCGTATATTTTTAGATAGAGAATTAAACGGCTATTTTTCAGGAGAAAAATGATGAGTTCAAACAAAGGAACGTTAAAAGAAAATACGGTGTTTAATTGGTTTAGTCGCTATGAAGATACGCAAGGCCTCGATGAAGTATCGAAGCATTTTCCTGTACAAACCAATACACACCCAACAGCAAGTAGTTTGAAAGACCACAATATTGAGTTGTCTTCTCAGGCAATTGAATTAAACAATACCTCATTGGTATTGCGATAGCCATTTTACATAAATAATGTAAATCAATGGGGTTCGCCTAGTGTTTATAGATTATCTATACTTCACTAGGCGAGCCTTATTACTTGCGTTTAAACGCGTGATACTTTTCTACCCAACGTAACAATTTTTCTGGTTTATTTGCGCGTTTCCATTCACCCGCCACATACTTGTTACTTTCTGCCCAAGTTGGATAGCTGTGAATAGTTCCAAGCACTTTGTTAAGTCCCAAATTGTGCTTCATCGCTAAAACAAATTCAGCTAGAAGCTCGCCGGCATTTTCACTCACAATGGTTACACCTAGTATTTTATCGCTCTTCGGACGTACTAATACTTTTACAAAACCTGATGTGGCGCCTTCAGTGATGGCACGGTCTAGTTCTTCCATATCGTAACGAAACACTTGATAATCCACACCTTGTTCTTTCGCATCCCGTTCGTTCAAGCCAACCCTTGAAATTTCCGGATCCAAAAACGTTACCCATGGGATGACTCGATAATCCACCTTAAACTTTTTAAATTGGCCAAATAAGGCGTTAACAGCAGCATACCAAGCGTGATGAGCTGCAACATGCGTAAATTGATACGGGCCTACCACGTCACCTGCGCCTAAAATATGAGGGAAATTGGTTTCCAAAAAAGCATTAGTATTAAGGGTGCGACCTGTTTCGACACCTAATTTTTCCAAACCAAATCCTTTAAGACGTGCTTCGCGACCGACTGCGCAAATCATGTGATCGTAAGCAATCTCCGTTTCTTTGCCTTCAAATTCCACAATAAGCAATTTATCGTTTTCTCGTTGTTCACAGCGTAAGGCTTTATGGTTGGTGAGTACCTTTACTCCACTACTTTCTAATGATCGACGTGCAAAATCGGCGACTTCATTGTCTTCTCGTCCCATTAATGACGATGCCATTTCCACTTGTGTCACTTGAGACCCCAACCGAGCGAAGCTCTGTGATAATTCGCAGCCTATCGGACCCCCTCCCAAAACAACTAGCCGTTTTGGCGCTTCGTCTAAAGTCGCGAATTCAGACCATAAGGTATCACTTGTCACATAGCCTGACTCTTCAATACCCGGAAGAGGAGGTACAAAAGGTCTTGCTCCAGTGGCGATAACAAAATGGCGAGCCGTCAATCTACTGGTTTGGCCATCGTTATGTTTTATTTCTACCGTCCACGGATCGATAAATGTTGCATAGCCTTTTACTACATCGACACCTAAACCGGTATATCGCTCAACACTATCATGAGGGGCAATATCCGCTATGACTTGATGTACTCGTGCCATCACTTTTTTAAAATTGATAGAAACGCTATTGGTGTGAAGCCCGTATTTTTCTGCATGACGAGCTTGCTCGGCCACTTTTGCCGATTTAATGAGTGCTTTACTCGGCACACAGCCATAATTTAAGCAGTCGCCTCCCATTTCTCCCGCTTCAATCAAGGTCACTTTAGCCTTAACCATCGCTGCAATATAACTGGTAACCAATCCTGCCGCACCTGCGCCAATGACGATTAAGTTACGGTCGAACTGTTTTGGCTTTTTGTATCCCTTATACACCTTTTGCTTTTTAATCATGTTAACGATTGCTTTGGCAATTAAAGGAAACACCCCTAACAAGGCAAACGAGAGGAACAAATTAAACGATAAAATACCACTCATGCTTTCTAATTGACCCAGTTGAGTGCCCGCATTCACATACACAATGGTGCCTGCTAGCATGCCTAACTGACTGACCCAATAAAAGGTCAGCGATCGAATATTGGTCAAGCCCATTAACATATTGATAAGAAAGAACGGAAAAAGTGGCACTAAGCGAAGAGTAAACAAATAAAATGCGCCTTCTCTCTCAACGCCTTCGTCAATCCGTTTTAGTTTTTCAGGAAACTTTGCCTTTAATGAATCTCGTGCAACATAGCGAGCAACCCAAAAGGCCAACAGCGCTCCTACCGTGCTTGCGAACGAGCTGATCAACACACCCAACCACAAACCGAAAATAGCACCCGACGCAAGCGTTATGATGGTTGCGCCAGGAATAGATAGGGCAGCCATAATGACATAAACAATGAAAAAACCGCTAGCGAGTAATGCGAAGTTTTGCTCTTTCCATTGCATTAAATCGTCCATAGCAGATTTCAGGCCATTTAGCGTGAAATAATCATTCAGCCCAAATGCAAAAAATAAAGCAAATAGCCCTACAAAAACGGCAACGATCAATAATTTCTTCATTTCAACTCCTAACTATGAAGTACGGGCTTTTTCTCTTTATGTCTTTTTATTTTAAGACACTTGAGATCACATTGAAGTTATTGACCGAATTATTTAGAAAAAACTTACTTACTTTTTCGCATAAGTGGGAGATTGGCTCAGCAATCCATTTGGCAGGAAGCCCTGAAGACTCGGATAACGAGAAAGCTTTTGAAGATTAATAGTATACAATTCACCCACTCCCATGTTGGGTACTCGAGCTGCATCTATTTGAGCGTTTTCTTTTTTAAATATCTTCGAAAACTCAACATTAGTTTTTTGCTTAGAGTAAGGGCGTGAAGCAAGCGATACATTACTTATAAAATCAGGGGAAAGTGCCTCGCTAAAACGAGCAAAGCCTTTGTAAGTGAAATGCTCCGCTATATAACGATAGCTTTTTGCAACACATTCATCTAACAACCGATAAAGAAATGTGGAGGGTCGGGCCGCATCTACAATTAATTCAAAACTAGCTTTATTGAATTCTGGCGGAAGTGGATCGTTGACCTTTTCGTTTTGCTCAAACGATAAATCGACTAATAGTCGCTGCCTCGTTAGCGTACACACTTCCTCTATTTTAAGGTTTCTTCCTGCCAGTCTAGTCCTGCTTAATGCATCTTTGATAAACGCGTGTATATCATGTTGACTATCACAGTTGCCTTGATGGTTCACTTGATGGTGATGTTCTTGTTCGAACACAGACTTCAATATGTCTGTATCTTGGTGACAGCTAAAAAGCGCAGAATAGCTTTTTTTAGTCTTTGGTCGGTAAGTCAGTAACTCCCTCACCTCATGCTCTTTCGCTTTTTGCACTGCTAAAAAAGCCGTTTGTATGATTTCAGGCGTGGGTACGTCTTTGTCAATTCGCCATTTCCTGCCATACACGATTTTATGCTGCAAGCCACATCGTAAAAGTGGGTAACTCTCTACCCCAATTAAACCTATCTGGATATATAAACCGCGATTGTCTTCACTTGCAAAAAGTAAGGTTTCATTGTCTACCTGTATTTGAGCAATAACGGTCTGAAGCGAATTTAAATCATGGTTGTAAATAAAATAATGCTGCGGAAAAGATTGTAAATTTTCAGTAATAGACAAGACTGGCGCTTCGTCCATTAAACGCATGTTAGGATTTATTTGGCGTATGGTGTTTGATGTCACTTTAAATAAACCAATAAATGTAAAAATTACACTTATTACTGACCTTCACTTTAAAAAGAACATTTTTATTGTTAATTAGTAAGGTGACGATTTAATTACACTGGTTGTTAAAAACAAATTATTAAAAATAAAAAACCCATGGATCATGGGCTTTTTAATTGATTAGATTTAATTTTTTAGCGCTTATGGCTGAAAAGGCAACGAAGAGTGATGTAGTACGATCCTCAATGTTCCTTCTTCATCTTTTTTGTAGCCCCAGCTTTTATCCACTTTGGTCACGTTACCATCTTTGTCTGTGAACGTAACCCAACCCATCCACATAGCTACATCACCATCAACAAAGGTGGCGGACGTTTCTGGTTCTACCTTTCTCCAACTTTTTAAACCAAAGCCGCCGTCTAAAGGGAAGTTATCATTGTGACCGACAAAATAAGACAGCGCGCCCTCTCTTGTTGGACGAAATGTTTTTTCTCCACTGGCTAAAGTAGGCTTGAATAAAACAGGTCCCATGTTGTAACCATAAGCAGCGTCTAAAGCACCGTTGGCTAGCTCAGTGGCAGCATCAATCCCTTTTTCATCGTAGGCCGTTGATATGGCAACAAGGGCATCACCCCAGATTTTGGTCGCAGCTAAAACATCTTGTTCGGTAATGGTTGAACTCATCTTTATTTTTCCTCTTTTTTCAGTTCTGTCACGAAAACTTTACTTATACGCTACTTAATTGCAAATGGATTGCTTATTCAATAATAATGACAGGTAACCAGAAATTAAAACGCAGTCTCGTCAATATTTTAATGCTATCGTTACTGTTGCAAGGGTTTGCTTATGTTGGTTTCAACCGCAACAGGCGTGCTTCGTCAATTCGTTACAATGCGCCTTACTAAAACGCTAAGTATGCAAATGTCGGCAAACCTGTTTCGGCATTTAATCCACTTACCCATGAAGTATTTTTCGACTCGGCATATGGGCGATATCGTTTCTCGATTTGAGAGCATCGAAAGTATCCGCAGTATGCTTAGTAATGGCATGGTTGCCGTGTTAGTCGATGGCATAATGGCCACGCTTACGTTAGTCGCCATGTTCGTTTACGACAGTACCTTGAGTTTTATCGTATTTGCAACCTTGGTGCTTTACATACTTTTACGGTGGGCAATGTATACGCCATTTCGCTTACTCAATGAAGAGGCTATTCTTGCTGGCGCGAAAGAGAACACGCATTTTATGGAATCAGTTAGGGCTGCGCAAACCATAAAACTGTTTCAAAAGGAGAGCGACAGACAACATCAATGGCAACACAAACTCGCTAATGTAATGAACACGGAAATTCGGATTGAACGGTGGAGCATTGGCTACTCCACCATCAACGGGCTCTTGTTTGATGTAGAAAACATTTTGGTGATTTATGTGGCCGCGCTCGCTGTAATGAATGGAGATCTGACACTAGGGATGCTTTACGCTTTCTTGGCCTATAAAGCACGCTTTGTGTCATCAATGAATGGCCTTATAGACCAATGGATCGAGTTTAAAATGTTCGATTTACATTTGTCTCGCCTTGCCGACATTGTGCATACCAAACCTGAATTTCCTAGCGCACAAGCTGAACAAAACCTTGATACGCGTACCAACAAAGTCGCTGGTAAAATTGAAGTGAGAAACCTTTGCTTTCGATACAGCGAGCACGAACCTTATATTATTGATAAATTAAACTTTGTTATCGAAGCAGGTGAATCTGTCGCGATTATTGGCCCTAGCGGTTGTGGTAAAAGTACCTTGATTAAGTTGCTAATGGGGCTGATTGAACCCACTAGCGGCGAAATATTTATTGACGATATTCCGCTGGCTAAACACACCGGTTATCGACAACAAATATCTAGTGTAATGCAAGAAGACCAACTTTTATCTGGTGATTTATCTGACAACATCGCTTGCTTCGAACCGAACGTCGACCATGCTAAAGTACAATTTTGCGCGGAACTTGCCTGTATACACCAAGATGTTGAACGTTTTGCTATGGGTTACCAAACACTTGTCGGCGACATGGGTTCAAGTTTAAGCGGTGGGCAAAAGCAACGGATTATTATTGCCAGAGCCTTATATAGAGAGCCGCAAATCCTATTTATGGACGAGGCGACAAGTAATTTAGATATCGACAACGAAGCAATGATTAACGAACATATTAGCGCGTTAAACATCACTCGGCTTATTGTTGCACACCGCCCTGATACCATTGCTGCTACCGAGCGGCAAATTCAACTTTAAATGTATACCCGTTCTACCTCAACATGCTCGATTCAGCGAACGAATAAAAGGATTTAAACAATGCAACTTCATCTGAGCTTTGCGTTAAATTTTCTTAAACAACAAGGTCATTCTGTTGGACTCTCCGATCGCTTGGAAGGCGTTTCGTTTTTCAGGATCATCTCGAGAAGTAGAAAGTGAAGGCGGTAAGCGCCATACGATATCATCATTTTTTGGTTTATCGAGTGGATTTTTATTGATGTCTGAACTCGCGATTAATTCAAAACCTGCCGCTTCAAATGCCGCCTTAACTTGTGACATTTTCAGATAACCGCGATCCCCTTTTGCGCTGGCATCAGGAACAGACTCATCGACTTCGTGCTGAACAACACCGACTAATCCACCTTTTTTCAACATTGTATGCGTTGCCTTTAACGCTTGTGTCAGTGTGCCTGCTTCGTCTTCAAAACGACTCAGATTATGCAAGGCGCGAATAAACAAAACGCGATCTAGCTTGCCTTCAAGCAAAGCAGGAACTGTGTCGAAAGTGAAGCCGTCGGATTGAATACCGTTATCAGTAAAGCTTACGACTTTGTTTGGAAATTCTTTTGTTGAAGCAATGCGGCCTTTAATAGCGTTTTCACTAAAGAAACCAAATCGCGCCCACATGCTATCAACATAGTTAACACCGTATAAAGCCCCGTCTTTACCCAAATAATTAGCTAAAATAGTGGAGTACCACCCTCCACCTGGCAACGCTTCTGCCACCGCCATTCCTGGCTCCACCTTAAAAAATTCCAAGGTTTCTACAGGGTGACGGTAAATATCGCGTTGTTGTGTTTCAGCAGAGCGCTCAGCAACAACGGCTTTTAATTTTTCGCTGTGTTTTGAAGCCGAATAGCTGCCGACAGATACGAATAAACTGGCCACTGCTAAGCTAATGGCAAGAACTGATTTGGGTTTATTTCTAGATAGCGAGTTTGAAATTTGTCTCATAACCTAACCTTAAAATATGAAAAACGATTTACTTTGAACATCTACATCCCATTAAACGGCTTATCGACATAAATACCACAAATATACGTTAAACGATGCGAATAGAGAGACAATCTTAAAAAGATGCTAACTTCGTGAGCATACCTATTGCAGGATAGCTAAACACTATCCACATACAGCTACGTCATTTTTCTGCAAAACAAGACGATTACACTAAATTACATAATTTCTAAAGATTTACGCCTTTTTTTCGTTTAATTGAAAAAAAAGTCAAGGTGATTTGTCTTACTACTACAGTAGGGCTAGGCACCTGACTTTATTCGTTATGAGAAAAGCGCATTGATACATTCAACACATTCAGCACAAGCAAGAATAATGACAAAAAATGTGATAAGCGAACTCGCCGTTGGTGCGGTAAACCTGTTCAAAAAACAGGACCACCACCGTTTTTGTGAGTCGCTTTACAAGCAACACGCAGAAAAATTACTCGCTTATTTACGACGCCTTTATGGGAGTGGTCCTCCCGACCCTGAAGATACCTTAAGCGAAGTTTTTTTAAAGTTTAGTCAACAAAAAAACATTGAGGCTATTCAAAATCCTAAGTCATATTTGTATAAAATGGCGATTAACCATTCTTTAAACCAAATTAATCAACATAATACAGCGAAAAAGTACGTTGAATCTGTCTTATCTTCGACCGAGCAAGCCATTGTTTATGGTCCAGATCAAATACTAGAAGACCATGACAAACTCCATCGCGTGGGTAAAGCGATTGAAAATTTACCTAAGAAGCAAAAAGAAATATTTGTACGCAGCCGATTGCAGGGACAAACGTTTGCGCAAATAAGCAGCGAAACGGGTTGGAGCCTAGCCGATATTTCAAGACAGCTTAAATGTGCGTTGGAATTGCTGATGACGCAGCATGTGAGCAATGATGAACGAGACGGTGGCGATGAATAACATGCCTGCAAATAATGAAAATCAACGAGTAATGGATGAAGCCTTAAATTGGTTTGTTATCCTGCAATCTGGTCATTACACCAAGGAACAAGAAAACGAATTTAAAGCGTGGTTAAACGCCACAGACACCGCTAAAAAAACTTATGCAGATATTGCTCAAAATTGGGAGCACTCTGGGTTTACTGATGAATTACTAGCCGCATCACTTCCTGTTAATACGGAAAAACGGCCGATATTTTTTAAATTAAACTGGGTTCCTTTAGCAAGCTTCGCAGTGATTGCGATTTGTGTATTGAGTCTATTGTTTCAAGCTGATCCAGACATACCTCAAGTTACACCTGCATCAAAGCACTTTGCGTCCACCTATAATGACAATGAACAGGTTGAACTAGACGACGGCTCAAGCATTCTTCTCAGTGGTTCCTCTTCGTTTTCAATGGTTGGGGAATTAGCCTCTCGCCACGTAAAGTTTGAACGCGGAGCGGCTAATTTTTCTATACAAAGTGATCCCAGCAAACCCTTTATTGTTGATTTAGATAATTTAGAGGTAGTGGTGACGGGGACAACATTTGAAATTCGCAAGAGTCGCGAGGAAATTAGAATATCGTTATTCGAAGGTAGTGTTCGCCTTCGCAATGCGCAAAGTCTGTCGTCAGAAGAGGGTAAAATGAAGCCTGGCGAACGGGTCACTATTCACCTTTCCGACAACAGCGTGTCGCGGTCGCTTTTCGATATCGCGTCTCAACCTTCTTGGATACACAAGCGCTTGGACTATAAAAATGCGCCGTTAAGCGAGGTGGTGCAAGATATTAACCGATATCGAAAAATTCCGGTTAGGCTCTCTGGTTCTGAAATTGGCGATGTAAAAGTAACCGCTTCTGTTAAAACCGATCAAACCGATAGTTTTATCGCAGGTTTAGCAACCACGCACAAGGCCAAAATTATTGACGCAGGAAGTTCTATCGTCCTATCGTTGTAAGTAAAAATCATGATTTTAAAATATGTGTTATAAAAAATATGTCATAAAACGTGTTTATCATTTCGAAGGTGATCGATAAACATGAAGTGAAGGACCTTGCCCTTCTTTGAAACATGCGTTTAGACAAAAGCATATTGCTTGTTTTTTATAGTGTCGTTTTTGCGGCTTTTTTACCCTATTGCCTTGCTGAAACGAACACAACGAGCCACGAACCCGTTTATTCTATTTCAATACCTGAACAGTCAGCCTTTGCCGCTGTGTCTGAACTTGCCGCTATCAGCGACGTCAGCCTGGTGGCGCAAAGCCAGATTTTAGACGGTATTTACACGCCAAACATTGATGGTGAATACACCGTTACAGATGCCTTAAAATTAATGTTTAACAATAACGACGTTAGTTTTGCCTATTACGAAAACGCAATACTACTGTTCGCTAACGAATCTAAAGTGATCACTGGCGGTACGGAAAAGAAAGACACTGAAGAACCCACTATTGAAGTATTTGAGGTCAAAGGTTTTCGCAGCAATGTATCCCGCGCGCAAGCTGCAAGAAGAGAAGCAGACAGCATAGCAGAGTTTATTTTTCAGGATGAAATTGCGCTGTTTGCCGACCTTAATTTGGGTGATGCTTTACAACGACTGCCCGGTATATCGTCTGAGCGTGATAATGGCGAAACGCGACAATTGACAATAAGAGGCTTACGCCCTGAATTTTCAAAAACACAAATTAACGGTGTCGATACGCTGGCGACCTTTAGTTCAGCGTGGGACCACCGAGGAAGAGCGGCACGCACGCGCAACTTTGACTTCAACTTATTCCCTGCTGAACTATTCACTCATATCGTCGTGCATAAAAGCTACAAAGCCAGTCTTGATGAAGGGGGAATAGCAGCAACGGTAAATTTGACCACACCCAAACCTTTCGACTATTCCGATGACCAAGCCTTCATATCGGTTAAAGCCGTTCATAATGACTTGTCAGATAATACGACACCTCGATTTTCCACTTTACTCTCAAAACGAGGTAAAAATGCCGGTGCATTGTTGGCCATTACATGGCTTGAATCAGACAACACAGAGAGCGGTTACCGAAGTTGGTCTAACACGCCTTTTATTCACACTGAATTGAATGAAAACATACGCGAAGATCAGCGAGAACGGTTAAATAGTGGCGAATTGTTAGCGCCCAGTGTGCTGACCTACTCCACTATTGGCAGAAAACAGTCTCGTTTAGGATTGAGCTCATCTATTCAATGGTTTGTTTCCGACACGGTGTCTGTTGCACTAGATTCGCTGTATACAAAAATTAGTAGTGTGGATAGAGAGTTTCAAATAGCCAACCAAAACACTCGCTCGCTGCGTTCGTTTGCGGCAAACGATAGCAACCTCGTAACTCAGGCTTCTTTTGATCAGGCTGATGTGCGCTCTGAATCGCGACTTGATATCTCACAAACAGAGTACTTGTTACTGAGCCTGCAATCAAAGTGGCAGCTCACACCGTTTACAAGCCTCGACTGGCAAGTGAGTCACTCAAGTTCTGCATTCGATATGCCCATAGCAGATAAAGTATTTTTACAATCTGTCGATCAACCGATTAGCGTTGCGTTTGGTGCAGACTCTAATATTCCCAATATTGAGTGGGGTTTCGATTTAACAAACGAGAAAAATTGGCAATTACACCGATTAGACAGCCGCGAAGATAGTACAAAACACGCCTTTACAACAGCAGATTTGGCAGTGGATTTTTCTCTATCAGACACCGTAGATATTATTATTGGAGGTCAATTTAAAACGTTCGATTCTTCCGGATACAGCTATCGAGACGATGTAAGAAACATAAACGCGTTGAACTTGGATTATGCGGTATCTGAGTTTGATTTGGGTGGCCCGCAAGCATTTGTCGTTGCAGATGTAAATCAAACCTTTTCATTATTGCCACAAGATTTACTCACAGGTCGACTTACTGGCCAATCTTTTAGCAACGAACTTACAGCGCGTTCACAAGCCTTAAGCTCGTTCGCTGAACTGACAGAAGACATCACTGGGTTGTACATCGAAAGTAATATTCAGTGGCAACGCTTTAAAGGTAACTTGGGGCTACGCTGGTCTAGCACTCGTTCAAAAAGTGCTGGTTTAGTCAGTCAAGATAGTTCTCCGTTGGTAAATAAAGACACTACCTTACTTTCACTTTCCAACGCTTATGAAAGAGTACTTCCTAGCATAAACTTAAGTTACACAATCAGTGACCAAGCCAGTGTTCGTTTAAGTGCAAGTCGTAACCTGTCCAGACCAAATTTGGGCGATTTACGTGCAACAACCAATATCAATATTGCGGGCAATACCATAGAGCAAGGTAACCCTGACCTACAGCCCTTTGTTGCGGATAACCTTGATATTGTTATCGATTACGCTTCATCTCGTCATCGTTATGTTTCGCTTGGTTTGTTCGCTAAATCGCTGAAGTCTTACATTGTACCTGAAAGCCGCTTGGTTAGTTTCGCTGAAACAAATTTGCCTTTAGATACACTTACCGATGATAGGCTCGGACAGTTATTCACGATCACTCGTCCCGTCAATGGAGAAGGCGGATCGATACATGGCCTTGAATTGTCTTTTCAACAAGGATTTACCGAGTCCACCGGCATCATTGGCAACTTCACCTATGTTGACGGCTCAACCCATTATTCAATTAACAATAGTGAAATTATTGGGCCGTTGCTGGGCTTATCTCGACACATGTTTAATCTGTCTGCTTACATGGAAAATAGCAAATGGGGCTTACGTGTATCTACAGCATTTAGAGATCGTTACCTAACAGAGACCGATGCTGTTAATCAGTTTGTTGGTAATCATGCCTCCTTATTTATTGACTCCTCTGCTTACTACAATATTTCTGAAAAAATAAAAATTACGTTGGAAATATTGAATATCACAAACGAAGCCATCAGCGCTTTTTCTCATCCCGATTTAGAGCAACCGTTAGTGTTTACCCGCTCAGGTAGAAACATGTTGCTGGGTTTTCATTTTAAGCTTTAGTTCTTTTTTTAAACCCACTCATTTCATCGTTCAGTGATTCACCAATAAGTGAAGCTGTGAAGTTTTTGTGACATTTTGAATGTATCTGAAAATTTTATGTTTACCGTCTGTCTTGTTATCGCTGGTCGTGCACGCCGCAACGCTTTTTATTTTAACGTTTAACTTTTTAGATTGAGGCTTACATGAAACAACCATTGATAATTGTATTTATTTTGCTGTTTATATCGAATTTAGCATTTGCAGAAGATTTTAAACGCCACGGCAATGGCGCGAGCGGTGACTTACAAAAATTCAGACCCATTATGTCTTTTGACAGTAACAGTTGTTTACCTATTGCAGCAATAGAACAAATAGGCACAAGTGACACTTATAAAATAAACAGAGGTGAAAGCGACAGACACACCAGTAGAAATTGCAGAACGGCTTCGTTGACGCAAGCTTACGGTAATTCAATCTGCCAAACTCATGGAGGGAATCGGTACTGTGCGCATGTGTATGCTTTTTACTTTGAGAAAGACCGAGCACAAATCTTCAATTCAACAGGTCATACCCATGATTGGGAACACGTAATCATGTGGGTGAAAGATGGGGTTGTTCGCTTTATGACGACATCTGATCACAGAGGAACTGAACAATGGGATTTATACAAAGACGACAATAACGACGGAGGTATCGCTTCCGATACAAGAAAAACTGGTAATCGATATCATGTTCGCTATTTCCGCACTGACGGCGGCTTTTCGACAAATTCATTCAAGCGAGAAAAAGTGGGTGATAGCTTTTCAAGTACGGATTATCGACTTTCTGATACCGCAGGATTTTCAGCCAATGCAATTAATGCCTTAAACACCGGAGATTTTGGACGCGGAGTACAGCGTGTAGTTGGAAGCAATGTGACAAACTATTTACGTGACAAACAGCCAAACGATAATGGCTGGCGCAAACCAATGAATTTTTAATTCTCTGGCTGAGCTGAGGAATTTTGCATGTTAAGAATACCTCAGCTCGTTTTTTCTTTGAAAGCGAGGTTATAGTATGTCTCCTATACGTTACGGTTTAAGTTTATTGGTTGTACTTGTTCTTGGTTTTAAACTAGGCCAGTTGGTTTTCGATAAAAACCACAGTTTCTCAGAAGGAGCTAAAAATACCGAATTGGTTCCCGTCCACACTCAGCTGTTACAAGCTAACGACTATAACGAAGACAATGAATGCCCGCACTCCTTTGTCGTTCGTGAAAGTGGCGAGTCACATGACTCAATCCCAACAAACAATCAGAAAAACGCCATCAATTTTTTACAAGACGCGCTACGCTCTACATCCAACGAAAATACCCTACGCATTCTAGACGAACTGGCAATCATTGAAGATAGTGTTCTTTTCGACAAGAGCATTGACTATCTACAAAGCCAAAATGCAAGCGAACAAGAAGTTGCCCTTACGCTGCTAGCCAAAGCCATAGACAACAATAATCAATCGGCCATTCAAAGCACAATGGCTTCAGCACATAATTTATTATCGATAGACGCCGACAGCGAGGAAGAAGCGGCAAAGTTAATGGGATTATTCACTCAAGCAGCAATCGTATCTAGTGACGATGTTCATAAACAACAGTCACACTCCTTGCTACTTAGACATAGCTACAGTGACAGCTTGTATATCAAAATGCAGGCCGCAAAAGGCTTAATCGCTTTAGCACCCGAAAATCCTGCAACGCAACATAGAATGTATGAGTTACTAACCGAATCGCTTTCAGTTGAAGAAAAAATTGCCGTTTTAAACGTGCTCTCAAATAGCAGTCTAGTCAATGAGCAAACGCTAGCTTACGTGAGCCAATTAGCAGAGTCTCCACATGAGCCCATCTCGGTGCGAACCCGATCTATGGCGCTGTTAAATAACCAATCACACGGCAGCCTTTCCGTTCAATCATATTAAACTTTTGTGACGATTGCCTATTTCTAGAAAATTTTATCGAGCCGGTTTGTCTTGGTGTTGTTAGTTATTAACAAACAGCAAATTACACATTTGGAACATACAAGGTTTTATAAGATGACATTTAAACGCAGCATACTTTGTCTAGCAATTTACGGAATTTTACCTACAGCAACATCGGCAATCGCTCAGACCGAACCAAGCAACTCGGAAGAGAACGTAATTGAAAAAATATCGGTTACTGGGTTTCGTGAAAGTTTATCCAGTGCTCGACAGCTTAAGCGCGAAGCAACCATTATTAGAGACAGCATTGTAGCAGAAGATATTGCTGACTTTCCGGATCTTAATTTAGCCGAAGCAATTCAACGCGTGCCAGGTGTAGCAATAAACCGAGAAGCGGGTGAAGGCCGTCGCGTATCGTTGCGTGGACTCGGACCAGACTTTACGCGTGTACAATTAAATGGGATGGAAGTATTAGGTAACGTTGACAGCCCACAAGATAGCCGAGGCCAGCGTTCAAGAGACCGAGCATTTGATTTCAACATCTTTGCCGCAGAGTTGTTTAATCGTATAGATATTGAAAAAACCTACGCGGCAGAACAAGATGAAGGTGGTATGGCCGGTACCATTGGTTTATTTACTGCCCGTCCTTTTGACTACGACGGATTTAATCTTGCCACTCGTTTCCAACCTGGAACTAATACAGCAACTGAAGACGCACAATATCGTGTTGCAGGTCTTATATCAAACACATGGGGCAGCGAAGACAACGGTGAGTTTGGTGCGCTGATTTCTGTCGCAGTAAGCAGTAGAGAAACGCAAGAGCAAGGCTTTAACACCTTTCGATGGCGCTTGAGAAATTCACAAGGCAGTACGTTTGGCGAAAATCTTCCACAATCAGATATTGATGCGATTAATTCAGGTGATTTGCGTTTCCCTAGAGGGAATCGGCAATCGGTCTGGTCGGCTGATCAAGACCGCTTAGGAATTACCGGTTCCTTACAATGGCGTCCGACTCAAGATGCTGAATTCACCTTAGATGTATTACACGGAGAATTTACTAACGATAGAGAAGAAATACACATTTCATCGCGTGGTAATGGGTCGACTTTCCTAGGTGGCGGAACCACGGTCAATGGTATCGAATTCCCTAATTCACAAATTAACGCCATTGAATTTAACGATGACAACGAAGTGCTTTTTCTCGATGTTTCAGGTGCCAACATCAGCAGCGAAACCCGTATTCAACAAGCTGAAAACACCTTTGACCAAGTTGTGCTAAGTGGTAAATGGACAGTGTCTGATACCGTGCGTGTATCGGGATTGGTTGGAACGGAAAAGTCAGACTATTCACTGCCCAAAAGCGATAAATTTTACTTAGAAACCTTTAACGATGTGACGGCTGATTATCGAGCAGGACGATTTGAAGCCAGTAATACATTTGGTTTCAACACCTTGGATCCGAATGAATGGCGAGCGCATGAAATTGATTTGGAAGAGTTTGAACAAAGCAGTGAGTTTGATGTTGCAAAAATAGCGCTGGATTATGCGCTTACCGACACATTAACATTGAAAACTGGCTTTAATATGCGTTTGTTTTCAAACTCTGGCTCGCGACTCACTGCAAATAACTTGCTCAGAAGCGAATGGCAGTCAGGAGAAGTGGATGACGACATCTCTGCCATCGCCAGACCTTTTTCTGAACATGATGACAATGTGTGGTTAGCGGTCGATCAATCCGCTGCCTTTGAATTCTTTAATGTAAACAGAGAGCAGGCCCTTGCCGAGCAATCGCCATCTAATAACTTCACTATTGAAGAAGATACCAATGCGGTCTTTCTTCAACTGGATGTGAATACCGAATTAGGTTATATGCCGTTTAATGCCAATGTTGGTGTGCGTTATTTCCAGACTGACATCAGTTCTACGGGTGAAATAAATGGTGAAATTACTACGGTTAGCAACGACTATGACGACACGCTTTTTGCCTTTAACAGTTCATTGGAAGTGGCTGAAGATTGGATTGTAAGAGCCGCGTTATCTGAAAATATCAATCGCCCGTCTCTTGGTGCTCTGAATGCAACAGGCTCGGTGTCTGATCGTGGTGCAGGTGGCATGATAGAAATTGTTGCCGACGTAGGTAATCCTGCCCTTTCGCCCTTTAAATCAAACAACATTGATATTTCAGTCGAGCACTATTTTGGCGACTTCGGCTTTGTTGGCTTGGGCCTATTCTATAAAGAAGTCGACGGTATTGTAGGACAAAATACCGCGCTTAATATCAATTTTGGCGAGACTAACCTGCCAATTGATTTACTTCAGGTGGTACTAGATTCTTCTGGACGTGACGATTTAGTCGCAAGCTCTGAGTTCCCTGTGACTCGCTTTATTCGCCCTGTAAATTTATCTGAAACAGACATTACAGGCGTCGAACTTGCGATGCAATCGGACTTTACTTTCCTACCGGGTCATTGGTCTAATTTAGGTTTTGTAGGTAATGTAACGCTTACCGACGCTGAGCTTGATTACGCGACACCTGACCAAATAGCAAATGGCGTGTCAGTCGTATTACCACTCACGGGAGTATCAGATACGCTTGCTAACTTTACCTTGTATTATGAATCCAAGCGTTTTGGTGCGCGTATATCAGCCAACTACAGAAGTGACTGGATCCAACAAGTCACACCAACTGCAACCGAAAGAAGCGAAGAGGACCGACGTGGTTTTAATGCCACCACCTATGTCGATGCTTCTGCGTTTTACCAGGTAAACGAAAGCCTAAAACTGACACTTGAGGCGATAAATTTGACCGATGAGCGGGAAGAACAGTTTTCTGACGAAGCGAGACGTCTATACAACGTTACACAAGCAGGTACGACGTTTTTATTCGGAGTAAGCTATCGTATTTAATTTAAACCCATAATCTAAGCACATAATTTAAGCACGTGGCTTTGCAGGAGACACCTGTAAAGCCATTTTTATTTTTTAATTAGGTAGTTAATATTTTGAACTTGTTTAATTGTAAACCGTGGTTTTTGTTATTTTTTTTAAGTACGACAGTTTCTGCGTTTGCAAATCCCATCAACTCACCCAATACGTTGCGTTTTGGTGCGATCGCTGATTGTCAGTACGCAGATAAAGACAATAGTACTATCCGCTATTACAGAAGCTGCCCAGACAGATTGGCTAAAGCCGTTCAGTATTTCAACACACAACCGTTGGACTTTGTTGTGCATGTAGGCGATCTGATTGACGAACATTGGAAAAGCTTTGATCCATTGCTAGCGATCACCGAAACATCCGTTCCCCCACTTAAGTTTGTGTTAGGAAATCACGACTTTTATGTTGCTGATGAATACAAACACAAAGTGCCAATGAAACTCGGCTTGACTGAGCGATACTTCACGTTTCGTGAAAAGAACTGGCTATTTATCGTGCTCGACGGCAACGATTTAAGCACCTACGCTTGGCAGTCTGACAGTAAAGAACATGAAAAAAGCATGGCGGCGTATGAGGCTGAGTACGCAGGCCTACCAAAATGGAATGGCGGCATCGGTAAATCGCAGCTTAGATGGTTTGAAAAACAATTGGCCGAAGCCACTCAGCAAGGTCTGAACACTCTCATTTTTTGTCATTTCCCCATATTCCCAGATAATAAGCACAATTTATGGAACAGTACCGACGTGCTAACTATTATTGACCAATACCCCACCGTAAAAGCGTGGGTTAACGGCCACAATCATGACGGCTTGTATGGTGAGCGAAATGGCGTGCACTACCTCACCCTTCACGGAATGGTAGATACCGATACCACCGCTTACTCACAAATGACCTTGACTGAGTCAAGTATAGAGATAAATGGTGTAGGTCGTGAACCGAGTCGGCGTTTAGTGATTAAGCGGAAGTAGTTTT
>CAYSDZ010000026.1:0-48728 GCA_964429915.1 uncultured Alteromonas sp. | reverse complement strand
CTGTTATCTCAGGATTTACTTGCTAATCCTAATGCATGTGGCAGAGAGCGAGAAATTGAAGTCACCATTGGGAAGTCCGCCTACACACCATTAAGTAATTCCCATCAAATTAAGGAATATCTAGCACTGCTTTTATTAAAAGCTGAGCAAATTAACGATCCATTTGAACAAAGCTTCTTTTTGCTAATGCATTTGTCTTATTTGCAAGCCTTCGAAGATGTGAATAAAAGAACGGCAAGGCTTTCATGCAACATTCCGTTCATCAGACATAATTTGTGTCCATTAAGCTTTATTGATGTACCACAAGAAGACTACTTTAAAGCGCTGCTATATTTTTATGAAACGAATGAGTTACTGCCTGCGTTAGAACTCTATGTGTGGGCCTATGGTAAATCCTGCGAGCAGTATGATGTAGTTAAAGAATCTCTTGGGGAAATAGATACCTATCGCATACAGCATAGAGGGGCTAGGAAAGATGTTATGGGTCAAGTTATCAGAGGCAACATTGGTAGTGAGAGGCTAAACGATTTTTTACGCGGTTACTGTCGTGAGAATAGTATCGAATTACCAGACAAGTTTATTGCGATGACGGTAGCCGATTTGGAACAATTACATGAAGGAGCAATTATCGGACTGGGGATTACTGAAGAGATGTTTAAAGAATGGAAAAAGCAAAATGGCTGAGTTGTCAATGCGGACATCTGAAGCGTAGCTCTGGTGTATCCGTATAAACGGTCGGATTAAAACCGACCTGAATTCAAGATTGTCTATTTTGCTTTAATACTGTGATCACCAAAATCTGTATAACAAAAAAAACTAGCCCTACCAGCGCATAGGCAATGAAAATACCGAACATCCAGTAAGGCATACCCAAACCTAAAAACTGCCAACTTTCGTCATCACAGTAACCCGGCGCTGCAAATACCCAAGGAAGCCATTCGTGTAATGGCATAAAAGACGGAAAATTAGGTACAGGTGCGCAAGAAACAAAAAAGGGGTTGGCTGCGGTAAGCATATCGATGTGCTCCCAAGCTAGAATAGCTCCCCATATTGAAGATATTAGCCAAATCGCATAGCCCAACAAGCGTGATATTAAGGTGTTGATGATAAGTACACTAGCCGCTGCCAATACCACTCCCCACATTGCGGTTCGCTGGTATATGCACATAACGCAGGGTTGAAAATCGAAGCCGTGCTGAAATATTAAGGCAGCGATTTCCAAGCTTAATGATGTAAAGAATAAAAAAGCCCAGGCTGAACGAGATTCAGCCCAACGACTCACTTGTAACAAAGTCATGACTAATGATGACCGGGATCAGAACCATGAGCGCTTATACCAGCATCAGTATGATGCTCAATAAGGTGCATGTCATACAGCAGTTGTGTAGCGTCAGCTAGGCCGGTGTAAGTTGCTGCTAAACCAATAAGTGTTAATACAATGGTGTATGGCAAAGCCATCATCACCATTTTGCCGTAAGAGAGCCTTAGCAACGGAGCGATAGCGGATGTAAGCAGAAACAGAAATGCGGCTTGACCGTTAGGCGTAGCAACGCTGGGTAAATTTGTACCTGTGTTAATGGCAACAGCTAACAAATCAAATTGGTCTCGGGTAATTTGTCCGTTCTGCAACGCAGTGGTTACTTCTGTAATGTACACCGAACCTACGAATACGTTATCGCTTACCATAGAAAGAAAGCCGTTTGCGAGATAAAACAAAACTAACTGCGTGGTACCCTCATAAGACAACACCCATTGAATAACGGGTTGGAACAAGCCTTGATCAATAATTACTGCAACAACACCAAAGAAAACACACAGTAGAGCGGTAAATGGTAGCGCTTCTTCAAATGCCTTGCCTAAAGCATGTTCTTCTATGACGCCTGTCATTGATGTGGCCAAAATGATCACTGAAAGCCCAATCAAGCCGACTGCCGCTAAGTGAGTTGCAAGACCGACAACTAACCAAACTCCAATTAATGCCTGTACAACTAATTTTGCGTTGTCACGCGGCATGCGCTCTTTGTCCATATGAGTATCGTAATCGGTTAGAATTTTTCGTACGTTGTCTGGCAGTAGGGCGCCATAACTAAATAGCTTGGTTTTTTCTAAAAAAACAGTGGTCAGAATACCGCCGATTAGCACAGGTACAGTAACAGGAGACATGCGGATTACGAACTCAACAAAATCCCAACCAGCCTTGTCAGCAATAATAAGATTCTGTGGTTCACCTACCATGGTCATCACGCCGCCAAGCGCTGTTCCAACTGCGGAATGCATCATCAAATTACGCAAAAAAGCGCGGAAATCATCTAGGTCGTTTTCACCCATTTCTACGTCGTCATCGCTAGTATGGTCGTGGTCGGCAAGAAAGTCTTTACCTGATGCGACGCGATGGTAAATGGTATAAAACCCCAAACCCACGCTTATAATTACTGCGACAACGGTAAGCGCATCTAAGAACGCGGAAAGAAAGGCTGAGGCCGCTAGAAAAGAAACAGATAATACGGTTTTATTTTTCACCCTTATGACTAATTTGGTGAATAAAAACATCAATAAATCTTTCATGAAGTAAATGCCTGCCACCATAAAAACAAGCAATAGTAACACCTCAAGGTTTACTTCTATTTCATGCAAAACATGTTCGGGTGAGGTCATGCCAATAAATAAGGCTTCTATCATTAACAAACCACCGGGTTGCAATGGATAACATTTCAACGCCATCGCGAGAGTGAAAATAAATTCCAGTACAAGCAGCCAACCTGCTAAGTACGTGTCTACATAAAAAACGAAAGGGTTAATGACTAAAAAAGCGATGATGGTCAGTTTGTACCATTCAGGGGCGTGCCCCAAAAAGTTTTTATATACCGCAGACATAGGGTTCGATTGCACAGGGGAATCCTTATTTCCAATCAACTTATTAACAAATTAAGAGTAACCTAAAAATGCCAGTTTTACACTGTTATCGATAGACATTTTATTCACAAACAGAAATCGACGATTTAGGTTTAACATAAGACGGGAAAAGTCTATGCGTCACGCCTGTTATGCTTAACCCGTATCAATAACTGTTTGTTAAGGCATAGTCATCTGGTACAATCAGTTAAATTAATAATAAGAGGCGTGAACGCTTACACATTATGATTTATAAAGCTCAAAGCCCTGCAGGTTTTGCAGAAGAATATATTGTAGAGTCGATATGGAGTGGCCGATTCCCGCCCGGTACAATATTACCTGCTGAAAGAGAATTGTCAGAACTCATCGGTGTGACACGCACAACCTTACGCGAGGTGCTACAGCGCTTGGCTCGAGATGGTTGGTTAACGATACAGCACGGTAAGCCAACAAAAGTAAATAATTTTTGGGAAACCTGTGGTTTAAATATTCTAGAAACCTTGGCTAAGTTGGACCAAGAGGGAATTCCTGAGTTAGTTGATAACCTACTTGCCGCACGAACGAACCTAAGTGCCGTGTTTATACGTGGCGCTATTCGACATAACCCTGAAAAATCAGTAGAGATCATTTCAAAGTACACAAAGGTTGAGCAGAATGGCAAAGCCTTTGCCGAGTTCGATTATAGAACAAACCACGACCTTGCACTTGCGTCTAACAACAATGTCTTTGTTTTAATGATGAATGGGTTTAGAGGTTTGTATTCTCGCATTGGCGGTTATTTTTTCTCTAATCCAAGAGCAAGAGAATTAGCGATAGACTATTACCAAAAATTGTTGAGCGCCGCGCAAAAGGGTGAACATGAACAAGTGCCAACGATCATTAGAAATTACGGGATAGAAAGTGGAAAAGTGTGGGCTGAGTTAAGAAACAACATGCCTCACGACCTTGTAGACTAATTTAACATTAACTATGCGTACGTTTGAAAATTAGTATGCGTTTTCTAATTTGTCCTCATACACTGAACAGGAATCTAATTATGAGGACATTTCCATGACTAAAACTACCATCAAAGATACCGTTAATAGCGCAGAAGACTTTGCTCGCAAAATTTGGCTTGCGGGATTAGGTGCTTATGGAAAAAGCGTTGACGAAGCACAAGGCCGTTACGAAAAATTAAGCACGGAAGCCAACAAGTTGTTTGATGAGCTTGTTGCGAAAGGTGAAAATTTAGAATCTGATGCGAAAGGTAAGTTAAAGAAGACAACGAGTGAAGTTGAAACTCGCGTTGCTGATGTGCGCAAGAAACTTGGCTTAGATGCAGATAGTAGCGACGACAAAATTGAAGAGCTTTCTGCTAAAGTCGATGCCTTAACCGAAGCAGTGGCAAAGCTAGCGGCAAAATAAGTATAAGTTAAACATACTGGGTTGGTTGTTGAACGCAGCCAATCTTAACTATCAATTTTTTGCTGGGGACAATGATGACAATACATCAAAATAAAACAGATTCGCCCGTTCAATCACTTAATCAAACATCCAAACAAGCATCAAACTTATCAATAGCACAACTTATTGATGCAGGTATTGGCTTGGCAATGTTGCCTTTATCTCTTGTTCAAAAAACGCTGACATTAACCAAAGAAGAAACGTCTACTAGGCTTTCGTCTTTACAAGCAAGAGGAGAAAAGGTGGATGAAAATTTTCGTAATTCTATTGCTAACATCGAACAGCTCGGTCCAATTAAGCTTTGCAACAAATTGCTTAGTGCGGTTTCAAATAAGCCTTCAAAAGATGAAAAAATTGAACAGCTTTCGAGCAAAGTGGATACCCTAGTTGAGTTGGTTGCCACACTGGCAGCGAAAAAAGCGGCAGAGCAGGCTAGTGCATCGCCAACTGTAGGTGAAACGACACCTGCACCAAAAAAACGAGCGCCGCGAACAGCAACCACTAAAGCCGCAGTAAAACCAGAACCTAAACCAGCACCTAAACCAAGAGCAAGACGCACTACCCAAACCGCGGTCAAAAAAGACAGCGAATGATTCTATTTTCGCGTTGTCCAAAGGTTTTGATGATCTTTCACTGAGAAAAAGTCAGAGGGTTCCCAAAATTGGGGAACCATATCATCAGCAGTTTTATTTTCAGGCCCCCCCGTCAGCTCAGCCAAAATCTGATTCAGTCTGGCTTTGTCAACGCGTTGAATTTTCTTATGATTGGTTTGGAAGTACAAATTATATTGTCGCTTCACTGTTACGTCTCGCCCTGCCATGGTGTACGTCAGGTTTCTTGTAACCGCACGTGCAACGGGTTCAGCAGGCACTTCGGGGTAAAGCCGATTTACGATAGCAAGCTCGTAACCATCTTTGGGGTTTCCGTGGTCGTCTAGTGCAATGTAGGTTAAACCGTAGCCTTGAGGAAAATAACCCACCATGCGCAAGAAACAAGACGCAACTCGGTTCTCAAGCGTTTTATTTTTCATAAGTTGCTCGATCACCATGTACCCTTTGGGTACATCTTTTTTGCTGTAATTCGATTTCGTCGATAAGATAAACGAGCTGTAAATTTGTGGTATTTTTATTAAATCACCGACGTGATTTTTCAAAATTGTAGCATCTTTAACTGCTTCAAGCGCAAATTCTAAAGCTTGCTCTTCAACAAATACTTTTTGCTTTTTTTCTTGATGTGTATCCGCTTTAATCGCGGGTAAGCCTATTCCCGCATTCAAATACATCATCGAATATTTTAAGTTCAGTTTTAATAGAGCAACTCGCTCTTTTTCTTCAAGTAAACGAAATTCGTCAAGATCTTGATTTTCACCAAACAGAATTTGTCGTGCATTAGTATGAAATAAACCAAAATCTTGCAGTAATGCCGCTTTGACTAAAGGGTAGGCGAGCTCTTTACGCCATCTCGCTTGCCAGTGAGGGTTATTTTTATACCGCAAAGGGCTGTCGATATATTTGCCAAGATAAGGGTGGCGAATGTTACCTTTTGCTAACATGGCATCGCACAATCTAAGAGACAAAGCCGCTTTATACAATGGCTTCAGTAATTGGTGTTGCTTGGCAAAGCCAGTTCGATGGGGGTCGGTAGTTAGTAGTAATGTACCCAAGAATTTTGCAGAGGCATTATTGGTCTCTTGTGCGGTGCCGGCATCAGTAAGTAAAAGCAAATTATCAATAAATAAATTAAGACGCTCTACTCGCTCTTGTTGCTCAAAGCCCAATTTTTTTGTGAGTTTAAGTAACTTTTCTTTGGCAATGCTGACTTGTTCATCGTTTTTATCAGCCGTGATCACGCGCTCTAGTTTGTCACGTTTTTCTGCAATGCTTTCATGGGTTTCAAAAAACCGTTTTGCATCTCCGATAATGGAAGGCTCGCGTTCACTCGGATCATAAAATGCAACGATTAACGCTCGCAATTGTTGGGTGTAGCTAGAATCTAGCTGGACTTTCGCCAATGTAAACTCCGATGTAAATAATTGTACTTAAGCACGTTTATCGATGATGTCTCTTGGCCTGCAATGCCTAAGCATTCTTGCTTCTCGCTCCTTCAATTGCTTTAAATAGGCACGTAGCGTTTCACTTATTTGCGTATTTCGTCGAATGGCATCAAGCTGACCCCATGTTGCTTTTCGTCCTTGATTAACCAGATTAGCAATACTATTCAAGCTGGGATTAGACAAGATTCTTGCGAGGTTCCCTATATTTTTTTCAGGCAAAATATTGATATCACCCACGTACTGCTGATCAATAATAGAACGACATTTGTGAATTGCCAATTTGCTCGCTTTGTCGGGTACCAGTTCTTCAAGTACATCAAACATATAAACACTGTTGCGTTTAGCTAAATCGCCAAGATGTCTAACCGTCATGTTGAGAATCGATTTTGAATTTTTTTTGTCAGACGAAAGAAAGGGCACAGCAAGGGGGTTCGTTTGGCTAACGATGCTGTGGTTTACGCCGTATAGGCGCGCTAAACGCTCAAAAGGTAAATCTGCCATTAACGAACCGTCTGCAAAGCGCCGGCTGGGAATGTAAGGAATAATATCACCGTTAGGGGCTTTTGCTCTTAGTTGCACAGGGCTGAATATAACGGGTACCGCACACGACGCTCTTACTGCTTGGGCGATAATGGCATTCGGCGACGTTTTCGCATTGAGCAAACGGGAGTTTTGATGTAAATCAGAGGGAGAAACCGTTACCGTAACGTGACGACCTGTTTGTTGATAGGCTTCTTCAAATGTACTTAGGTCAAACAACTGAATCAGCGCATTTTCTAATCCACGTGCGTCGAACAGCCCTTTACGACTGAAACCTCGCCAAATCCGCCACTGCTTGAAGGTTTCGTAGATGAATTCTGGCTCTAAGCATGCTTGTAGTGCTTGGTCTTTTTTTGTTGCTAGTAAGCCACCGATGATAGACCCTGCGCTAGCACCTGAAATAACCGAAGGCAGTACTCGGTGTTCGTGAAGAGACTGAACAACACCGGCATGAAAAAAACCTAAACCCGCACCGCCGGAAAGCATCAAGCAACTGCGTCCAAAGGCATGGCTAGTTTCTTCAAAAAAATTCAACTTCTCGTAAAAATCCACCTCAGTTTCGTTGGCCTGATAAATAGAATCAAGCGCAAGTACAACGTTTTCAATAAAACTCTCAATGAGTTTTTTTGTGCCTATTTTGCAGCGAGACTTCATTGCAGGATTAGCAATATTGCCTAAATTACCGTGTAATCCCTCATGAAGAATAGACATTAGCCCAAAAATATCATCACGGCTTTGCGCTAGCTTCATTCTTTGCACTCGCTTGCGGATCAGACGATAGTCATAGTCTCTGCATGGATCTTTATGTTTCCACTCTTCAGCGCCGCTTAATTCATCGTGTTCTAGACACGCCTCTTTATACTCGTCGTAATGTTCCGCGTTGTTAATAGTGTCTTCTAATGAATGTAAACGACGATTAAATATTGCCATAAAAACCTCGGCGTAATGCTATGTAAGAAGTGTAGTGAAAACAATTAAAAAGCTCCACCCAATTATTTACGTTGACCTAAGACGAGCTGAACAGTAGCCTTAACTTTACATAAGCCTTCGGACCAACATAAGGACAAGCAGTTCATTATGCAGTGGAACAGTGACATCGCATTACTGTTAACGATACCCACTATCAGCGCTTTAGTAGGTTGGATAACTAATTTTATGGCAGTAAAAATGATGTTTTACCCAATAGAATTTGTGGGAATTCGTCCTATTTTTGGCTGGCAAGGACTCATCCCTGCGAAACGCAGAGAAATGGCTGAAATCGAGGTGGAATTGGTCCTAGGTAAATTACTGAGCGTTGAAGAGCTTACGGGTAGACTAGATCCTAAAGAGCTTACCGCAGCGATAGATCGAAGATTAAAACAGGTTATTCGCAAAGTCGTAAATAACGTTATGCAAGAGGCTGCGCCTCAGCTTTGGGCTGCATTGCCTGTACAAGGTAAAAATTTGGTTTATCGGCGCGTAGAAAGTGATATGCCTAGCGTCGTTGAAAAACTCGTCAGCGATTTTCAACACAATATCAATGAGATCTTGAATATAAAAGAATTGGTAGTAGAACAGCTAGTCAATTCTCCGTCTTTGATCAATGAAATATTCTTAAAAGCGGGTGAGAAAGAATTTCCCTTTATTGTGCGCTCTGGTTTTTACTTCGGATTCTTATTTGGCATTCCAAGTATGGTGTTGTGGATGTTTTATGAGGCATGGTGGATCCTTCCCTTGGGCGGTTTGCTTGTGGGTTACGCAACTAACTGGATTGCGCTTAAGGTTATATTTGAGCCGATTAACCCGATCAGATTCGGCCCATTTAAAATTCAAGGCATGTTTTTAAAACGTCAAGCTGAAGTGTCGCGAGTCTATTCAGATTTAGTGGCGGAAAAACTCATTAATTCACAAAATATTACCCACAGTATTTTGCATGGTTCGGGGTCTCAGCAACTGTTAGAGCTCATTGAGCTTCACGTAAACGATGCGGTGGAACGTTATGTTGCTTTGGCACAACCTTATTTTGCCTTGGGAGTGGGGTCAGACAATTTTTTCAGAATGAAAGAACAAGCGGTTAGACAAATTTTTGAACATTCTGAAAGTACCCTTTTTTATGCTTATGACTATGCAAACAAAGCATTAAAGGTGGGTGATGATCTTTGTCAACGCATGGAAAAACTTTCCGCGAAGGAGTTTGAAGGAGTCTTGCGTCCTGCATATCAGGCTGACGAATGGAAGCTCATTGTCATTGGTGCATTATTGGGTATGGGGGCTGGTTTTGGTCAATTGTTTTTGGTGTTGCTATGAAAACAGCTCAGCGAATACTTAGCACTGCCTTGGCATTGTTCAACGAACATGGTGAAGCTGCCGTGAGTAGTGTAGATATTGCCAATGAGTGTGATATCTCGCCAGGTAACCTTTACTATCATTTTAAAGGGAAAGAACAATTAGTAAATGGCTTGATGAAACTCCACCGAGCACAAATGGATGAAGTGCTGGATAAAACCAAAATGCTTTCTTTGCACGTTGATGAAATGTTTTATTATTTCTTTCTCGTTATCCAGCGAATGCACTTGTTTCGTTTTCTTTATCGAAGTCCAGCTGATTTGGCTGAAAAATACCCTTTCCATCGAAAGCAACAGAAACATTTTTTTACCCAATTAGAGCAAGCTCTAAATGCATTATTTTCTAACTGCGTGACACAAAATACCCTTACGGTAAACGATACCTCCGTTCAAAACATTACCGCTTTGTCTTCGCTTATTATCACTCAGTCTTGCCAGTACGATCAGTTAATGCTTAATGCTCGGAGTGTAAACACGCATTCTGACTACGAGCAATATCATGCGTTATCGCTGTTAATGACGGCTTTATTGCCAAGGTGCCGTCTGTCGAAAGGCGCTTTGCAAGCGTTGCTTAATGAAATGGAACAACACAATTTACCGACATGTAAAGATCAAGGTGGATCTGTAGGAGAATAATAATATGGCGCGCTCTTTGTCTTTTTTAGATAAATCGTTTTGGATCACTGAGTCGGCGGATAATCCGAAGCACGTTGGCGCACTGCAAATTTTAGAAATGCCAGAAAACGCTAACCGAGCAAGCTATGTTGCGGCCTTAGTCGAAGAATTAAGAGGGTTTAATAAGGCTGTACCGCCTTTTCGATGCAAAGTGAAATCGGTTTTAGGTTACCCAATTGGGTTACAACCAGTGAAAACCATGAACATGCCCTATCATATTCAGTTTCACCGCGTTGATGATGTCTCTGATAAAGTGGCGATGGACGATTTAGTGTCAGATATGCACGAAACGCGCCTCGATCCAGATAAGCCTTTGTGGCAATTCCATTTTTTGCATGATGGCAAATCTCAACGTTTTGGCATTTACATTCGCGTTCACCACATGTACGGCGATGGAGCGACGCTAGTGCGATGGTTTCAAACGGGCTACTTGGCCTATTCCCAAACTGAATCCTTTACACCAGTGTGGGCAGTGAAAAAGCGGCGTTATTCTCGGAAATCCTTGTCGGGTTTTGAACGCTTTAAAATGAAAGTGACTAATTTTCTACATATCACTCGCGACCTATTCGTTATCTCGCTTCGCTTATTTTTAAAGCTCATTCGGTTAAACCGACATTACATGCCAGTGCCATTTACGGGTAAAAAAACCGTATTTACCGGGCAGGTGAAAAACGGTAGAACGGTGGCAACAATGGATATTGAATTTGCACGGATAAAAGCACTGGGTAAACGCTGCCGAGCAACGGCTAACGAAGTGTTGCTATGTGCGTTTGATATTGGCGTTCACCGATTTTTACAAGATTACGGACATACTTTTGAGCGCGCATTACTCACTAATGTGCCCATTAATCTTCGCCGCCCTGGTGAGAAAACGGGCGGAAATAAAATTGCTATCGTTCCTGTGCAATTAGCGCACGGCGAACATGACCCCTATTTGCGCTTGCGGCAAATCATTAATCACCATAGGATCGTCGTAAAAGCGGCGCAGCGTGCCAACCCTGGCTCATTCAGTAGTTATACCATCGCTATTCAATCTATTGCCTTGTTAATTGAATGGTGTGGTTTATCCGATTACTTTCCACCTATTGCGAATATTTTGATTTCAAATGTACCTGGGCCGAAAGACACGCGTTATTTAAAAGATAGTAAATTGATCGGCTGTTATCCGGTATCCACAATGACCCCTGGTGGGGGAGTCAATATTACGCTAATGAGTTATAACGGCATGGCGAACATTGGTTTTGTTTGTGCCAATGCGAAAGTAAAGTCATTACAGCCCTTAGCGCAATATGTTGAAGAGGCTTTTGCGATGCTTGAAAATAGTCCTGACGATCCGTCCCTTACTATCGACGATATCGGTGAGCATGAAGCAACTGTTCCTGTATCGGTAGTCGATATGGGGTAGCTTAGATGCATCCCTTAAGCTTATAGTTTTTTTAGCTTAACAAATGTTTAAAAAATGTTTATTTTGTTAATTAATTTGTTTAACTCTTATTAAAAATGTTATCGTTAACATGTTTAAAAAACGCACTTTAAATCATTCTGGTTAACGAGCCGTTTAAGGAGTAAAACATGAAATATCTCTCTATTTTGATCACATTAGCAGTATTGAGTTTTCAATCAAATGCTGCATTCATTTCCGCACAAGCCAGCGTCGACGAACAGAGTAATGTGTCTATTATTTATGATGTCGACATCGTAACTGACGGAATATCAAGTTTAGAACTCGCCTTTGATTTTGATTTATTTGGTGAGATAGATGAATTCAGTATTGTGAATCCTAATGCGTCTGATGTAGATATTTTTCAGCTTTTTCGATTCGATTTTGGCGGGGTGCAAGACCCTACGGTGCTTGTCATTGAGAGTTTATTAGGTGCTTTTCCAATAGGTGAATTGTTAAAAGGATTAGAAATTAGCATCGAATATCTCGGCAACGAACCATTAACTCAATTTAGCCAATCTGTCACTGCTTTTGACGATTCGGGCTTGTTTCAACCAATCAGTTTGTCCTCCGGACTAAGTACCCTTACTGTAAATGTTGAATCGGCAGAAATAGATGCGCCAAGAACATTATTAATGTGCCTTCTCTCTTGTGCGTTTATGTATTTTAAATTCAGAAAAAATAACGATTAAAGGAGGGGGGGAAATGAAAGCTTCAAGATTACTTCCGTACTCATTGATGTTGTTTTGTGGATTGACACCGTTTTTTAGCCTCGCTGAAATACAGATAAAAGAGATAGAGTTAACGAAACGCGACCGTATTAGCTCAACCAATTTTCGCTACGAATTTGATGTAACGATTGAAAATACGGGTGAAGATGTCCAAAACATTATTGCAGATGTGTCTTCTTCAAACTTGGCCAGTGATGTGTCGGCAAGTCGACTTAGCCTAGACGAACTGCTGGCAGAAGATTCAGCAGTCATGCAAGGCAAATTGGTGCTAATTCAAAACCGACGAGTGCGCTTTAATGAAAACGATCTTAATTTCTCGTTTAGCTATGAGCCGTTAGTAGCACTTAACCCCATAGAACAGACTTTTTCGGCAAACTCTGCTTATATACGGAACGAACACAACAATTTCTTTGTTGAGCGAGGTATAGGTACAAAGGAGCAGCTTGCAGACAAAATAAGTGCAAGTTATGCCCAGTTTTTTGAATTACTCCCTGAAACCATCTATCCCGATGGAGATGTCGATGTAACTGTTGCACTTAACGATACCTTCGATGTACTGGATGGTCGATGGAATGCTAGAGGGGATAACGGAACGAGTCCTGACGTTGATATATTTGTAAGTGGAGAGGAATTAGTTGTTTCACCTACATGGAATAGTCGCAGCGATGCGATCGCTTTGAAATTTCAACAGTTTGCTCCTATCGATTTTAGTGCTGGCGGCACAATCTCCTACGAAATGGAAGTGGATGAGAGTTATGTTTCCGACGGGAATATGGCAGTACAACTGATTCTGGAAGATGAGAACTTTAGGCCCGCGTTTTTTGCTTATAGGCAATTAAATGAATCTGGCAAACAGTTTGTCAGTGTAGAAGATATAACAGCGACTAGCGCGTTTGGTTATGTAGCGGATGGCTTCGATTTTACAAACGTTGCAGGGCTTGGGTTTCAGTTCTTAGCAAACGGAAAACCGACCAGTGTTGGGGGCAATCTGTATATCGATAACGTAAACGTATCGGCAATAGCGCCTCCTGCTTTTGCTTTCGAAGATAATATGGAGAATGGAATTACAAACTGGTTTGTTCAAAACGACAATGGAAGTACATTGCCAGTCGCACTCTCGACTAACGGGACTTCGCTAATAGTGAGTCCGCAGTGGTTTAGTTCGAGTGACGCATTTACCATCAAAAACCAACAAATTGGCGTTATCGATATGAATGAGGGTATCAATATCGATGTCACCTTGCGACTTCCGCAACGTTATGTGGACGATGGCAATCTTGCGCTGCAATTAGTGATTGAAGATTCACAATTTAACGTTGGTTTTACGGCATTTACGGGTATCAACGGCCGTCCTGCTAATGAGAATTTTACACTTCGCTTTGAAAACATTAGCCCTGATAGTCGGTATGGGTTTATCAACGACGGATTTGATTTCTCTGAATTAACGGGTATTGGCCTCCAAGTACTTGCTCAAGGGAAACCCGTAGAGGTAGGCGGTGATATTTTTATTGAGCACGTCAATATCGTTCGCAATGCTGACATAGGTTCACAAGCGCCCATTGTGCCTGAGTCAAATACCAGTGTTTTATTTGCAGCAGCGGATGAGATGGCATTCGTCAAAGCGATACACAGTAACGATATTCTTTCTGAAGGTATGTCGTATGGAATGATGTTAGCGGTTATGAACGACGATAAAACAACCTTCGATAAATTATGGAAGTTCACAAAAACGTATATGCAGAATAAAGAAGGGCCGCAAAAAGACTTTTTTGCTTGGCGCTTGAGTACCAAAGCCCCCTATGAGCCGCTAGACGAAAACCCTGCGCCTGATGGCGAAGAATATTTCGCTATGGCGTTATTTTTTGCACATAATCGCTGGGGGAGCGGTGAAGGGATTTTTGATTACTCACACGAAGCCAACGCTATATTACACGACATGATCTTTACTCGAACCGATACCACTCGATTTATGATGAATCCAGAGTTCCATCAAATCGAGTTTACTACGACTTTGTTTGCTGAAAGCTTCACTGATGCCTCTTATCACCTTCCTGCATTTTATGAATTGTGGGCGCTTTGGGCGGATGAAAACAATGATTTTTGGCATGAAGCTGCAAGAGTAAGCCGAGAGTTTCTGGTTAAATCGGCGCATCATGCTACCGGTTTACACAGCGATTATTCCACGCATGAAGGTGACCCAAAAGTCACTTCTTTTAATCCAAACAGTCACAAGTCTGCGTTTGATTCATTTCGAGTCATTGGCAACATTGCCATGGATTACCATTGGTTTAGTCAAGACCAAGACCTAGCTGATGTGGTTGATCGCCAAGTCAATTTCTTCGAATCAGAGATAAATACCTTCGGTAACTTTATTGCTGTGTACGAAGTGGATGGCACGCGTGAGCCAGGTATTAACTTCAGAGGTGAGGGAAGAAATGCGATGAATGGTTACGGAGCAACGGTTAGTGATTTACCTTTCTCAGACGAAATGCTTCGGTCGCTATGGGAACAAGAGCTGCCAACGGGGCAATTTAGGTATTACGACGGTTTCCTTTACATGTTCAGTCTTATGCATGCGGGTGGAGAATTTATTATTCATAAACCACAATAAGGTTTACATATTAAGGGTTGAAAAGTAGGCCCTCCTCTTTGTCTAAAGAGGAGGTTTTTATGTAAATTCAGTTTTTTAGTGCAAAATCAAGATAACCAAAACCTTAGCGCATCTTTTTCAACGGTAATATGCGTTCCCAATCGACTAAATAGCCATTCTCGCCAGTGTTTAGTGTTCAGTGTATAGATGAAATTTTGTTGATTCAGTTCCTTTAATAGCGCTTTTTCAATGGTAGGTTTATGTTCATCCAGTAACTTTTGTTTATTATTTTGCGTAAAGGCGCGCAAATAATGCAGGGCAGAATCTGATAAACCAGCTGTAGCTTCATTGACTAATTGCTTAACAGGGTTCACAAAGGCATCAAATACGGAAACAGGGGATAGCTTGTTGTGCCACTGGTCAGGATCCGAAACAAAGCTGTAATCGTCGTCGATATAGGTTAAGGCATCCAAACCAATATCGATGGGGTAAATGCAGCCTTCTGCCGGTTGGTATTTTGGCGTAAAACTGATTATGGCTTGAACATGAGAGCGATAAACCGGGGTTGCTAACACGGTTACCGTAAACTCATTTTGTAATTCGATATTGAGTTTGTTTTTGATGACATCAAATGTAATTGCAGCATTGGTGATGACTAGCTTTGCTTGCCCCACGGGTACATTTACGTTTATAGAGTAGGGGAGAGTATCGCTGAGGTATTCGTTTAATTCGTGCTTGGTAAAATCTTCAAAGCTGCGAAACCGGCTCTTAATTAACACATAAGCACCAATAACTTTCATCTTATCTGTAAAAGAGAGGTTTTGCATCGGGTGATATTTTACTGGACAAACCACAAGTTATTTAGCGAGTATAGAGCTAAGCGTAAAGGTAACACAAGTACCTTAATAATCTTCTTTTTTCCAGGTCTCTCATGCAAGAATATAATCAAGAATATGATTTTATCATTGTTGGTGGTGGTTCAGCGGGTGCTGTGCTTGCGTATAGATTAAGTGAAAATCCGGCAGCAAAAGTCGCATTGCTTGAAGCCGGACGCCCCGATTCCCATCCTCTTATTCATATCCCATTTGGTTTATCACTACTGAGTCGTATCAAAAATATTGGCTGGGGGTACAACACTGCTGAGCAAGCAGAACTGCACGGCAGGGAGCTGTTTTGGCCGAGAGGAAAAACCTTGGGTGGTTCAAGTTCTATTAATGCAATGTGCTATATACGCGGGCAAGCGCAGGACTACGATAGTTGGGAGGCGCAAGGAGCGAAGGGCTGGTCTTTTAACGATGTCTTGCCTTACTTCAAGCACTCTGAGGACTATTTCGGTGGACATAGCGAATTTCATGGGGTAGGGGGGCCACTTAGCGTATCGGCCTTAAAACACGTTGATCCCTTATCTGAAAGCTTTGTTCAGTCTGCTGAGCACTTGGAATATGCAGTGTTAGACGATTTCAATCAACGAGATCGAGAGGGCTTAGGATTTTATCATGTAACTCAACGCAACGGTCAACGTTGCTCCACCGCCAAGGGGTTTTTGGCTGATATAAAACACCGATCTAATTTAAATATTCTCACTCAGACCCACGCTGAAAAGGTACTCTTAAAAGCAAAACGAGCGGTGGGAATACAAGCGCGATACCAAGGTAAAGTGCAGCGTTTGCACGCAAAACGCGAAGTGATTTTAAGCGCAGGAGCAATTAACTCACCGCAATTACTGATGTTGTCAGGCATAGGGGAGGGAGAGGAATTAAGAGAAGCAGGTATTCATGTTCAGCATCACCTTCCTGGGGTAGGCAAAAATTTGCAGGACCACCTTGACGCTATCGTACAACACAAAACCAAGGTGAAAGAAGGCTACGCGATTGCGTTTTCTGCCTTGCCGAAATACATAAAAAACGGCTTTTCTTATACTTTTAAGCGTAACGGTCTATTTTCATCTAATATTGCAGAAAGCGGTGGGTTCCTGCGTTCACGTTTTGCTGAGCAAGGTATTCCCGATTTACAATTACACTTTTTGCCCGCTGTGTTAAAGGACCACGGTAGACAGTTTGCTACCGGTTACGGTTATGGTTTACATGTATGTTGCCTGTACCCGAAAAGTCGGGGAACGATAACATTACAAAGCAATCATCCTGCTGATCATCCGGTCATTCAACCTAACTATTTATCCCATCCTGACGATCTCAATGTGATGGTTGATGGCGTAAAAATAGCGCGCAATATCTTATCTAACCCTAGCTTTGCACAATATAACAGCACTGAAATTCTACCGGGTTCAGAAGTAAATTCTGACGAGGATATCGCTGACTTTATACGTTCACATTCTGAAACGATTTATCACCCCGTTGGCACTTGCAAAATGGGAGCAATTGAAGACGAATCAACAGTTGTAGATAACCAGTGTCGTTTAAAAGGTGTTGATGCATTGCGTGTAGTCGACGCGTCTGTTATGCCGTCGATAGTAGGCGGTAATACCAATGCGCCAACGATAATGATTGCTGAACGTGTTGCCGAATGGATTACAAAAGGCGGTTAGCGCTTGCTATAAAGTCTGTTTTTTACAGTTCATTCAAAAGAAGTGCAGGGGTGGTTTGGTCAATACTAAAATCAAAAGCTCTAAGAATATTCATTCCCAACAACCCCTCTGCTTGATCAAACGGGTCGCTCGGTATAATGACAATGGTTAAGTTTTTAAATGTATATTTGCCGAGTGTCACATTAGGAAACGTTACCATGGGCGCCTCTATTTGCCCCCCAGCTGTATTCACTTGAAACACGCCTAAAAACTCACTGTTATAGCTGTCAGACAGCCTGTCATACGTACGTGCAGATAATGCCGTCATGCTTGCGCCAGTGTCGATCAACATGCGAACAGGCGTTTGCTCTACATACAAATCGACAAGATATTGGTCACCATTTCTCACTAAACTAACAGACTCATCTGAACGCGAGGTAGGCTCGCCAGTATTAGAACGCTGCAAGGTGTAGCGCTTTGAACCACGTTGACTTTCTCTGCCCTGATAAGCGCTTTTTCTCACCTTATCGGCTTGGGGATCTTGTTCATCTAACGATGCTAGTACACTTTCCATTAACGAATAGTTGCGCTGTTTTCCGTACGCTTCGGCCAACGACAAGGTGTAATGCTTATCTTGTGGTTGACGCTGAAATAAAGGTTCAACAAACTGAGCTAACAAATCCCACTGTTGAGTGTGTTGAAAACGCTCAACTGCATGATGGGTAAGATGCTCGATTCTACTGGTGATAAGCACTTTCGATTGCTCGTCGATGGGGCGTTCGAGTAAATCGTAGTAATTCAGTATTGCATCGGACAGAGGTTCGGTTTTTGCGATGAACTCGGCTTCCATAAGCAATAATTCGATATTGTTAGGTAATACTCTGAGCGCGTCTTGTAGGCGTCTTCCAAGCTCTATGTACTCACCGTTTTGCAATAAACGCCGCAGTGGCTCTACGTCTAGCTCAGTACGTGCATTGATGGTGACGTCAGAGAATGATTCGTTGGCATTGTTTTGATCAGAAGCAGATTCTAATGCGCTGATCTCTTTCGCTATATCGTCTGTAACGCTATCTCCGTACCACAGTGCCAGATTAAAGCCGACCGAAAGCAATAAAACAAAAATTAATACGAGTGTAAGCCGGTTCATGTTTCTTCCCCAATACATGCACTGTTATATAAATCATACAGCTCAAGAGGCATTCGTGCTGGTCTTCCTGACGTTAACGCAACACTCACAAATGTTGTCTCTGCTTCAAACACGATTTTTTCCCTAGTTTCACAAATATACTGGAATTTACGTTTTAGTGTGAGTCTCTTTTTTATTTGCGTTACCCACGTAGCACACAGTACCTTATTATTTAGATGGCACGGTAATATATAGCGAACATTGTGCGATTGAACAACCATTGCCCGGTCTAAAGACCTAAAATTATCAATACTAATACCTAAGGCATTAGAATGTGACCAAGCAACTTGTTCTATTTGAGCAATATAAGCAACATTATTGACATGACCATAATGGTCGATGTGTTCCGGCATGATAGACCACCTTAATAGATGAGGGTGGTGATACAACCAGTTATATTGTTTCATTTTACGACGGTATCAATCGGGTTGTGTTTTTCAATATCGACTTGTGGGTTATGCAAAGCGAACATTAGCTTTTGTTCAGTGTCAATAATCGGGTCGATAAATGCGTCTACATCGCCAATATCTTTAAATGCTTCAAATCCACGCTCTAAAAACTCATGAAGCGAGAGTAAGTTCGCCACTTTCGCGGGTTTACGAGCAAATTTTATAAGCATATTAACGCCGCGAATGTGTACAACGCCTGCTAAACGCTGCCCTAATTGGGCAATAATGTCGATTTGCTTTTGTCTATCAGGCAGTCTTCCCATTTCACGATAAGCTAGCGCATAAGACTGATTATTTAACTCATCCTTTAAATGATGAATGAGGTCTAAATCTAAATCAAAAGAAAGGGCATTTAGAGAGATGGCTTCAGCCAAAGCTCGCATAGCCTTTTCAGGTAAAAGAGCGGCGAGTTTAGGCACCACACGTACAATATCTGCATCGCGTTGGCTAAAGTCTTTAGGGCCGTAAAGCTCATCTACGAAAAACGCCATGGCCTTTTTATATTCTGGCTGATTTGCTAGCGTTTCATGAGTGCGTAACAAGCGCTTGCACTGCCAATCTTGCAAATGTTTCACTTTACTTAGCAAGCCCATTTTGTCTGATAATTCGCGCTGCGCTTGAGTGCGTCTTAAATCGGCTATGATGTTATCTGAAAGCGACGACAATTGAATTCCTTACAGAAATATCTTCCTATTGAATATAGCAATAGCATAGCCGAAAGTAAGTTTAATTTGCTACACTCTCGGTTTAAATAATAACGAAGTTATCACTGTTTAATCGATGTCAGGCAGGGTTTGTTTTTATAATGAACGAAGAATATAAAGTCGACTGTCTCATTGCTCTGTTTAATTCAACCTTTGAAGAATATTCTACTCGCTTGGTGCGTGGAGAAAGTGAACCGTTGTACTTACCTGCTACAACCACAACACCGTTTCATCAAATTATTTTTGCGCACGGGTATGTAGCCAGTGCGTTACATGAAGTGGCTCATTGGTGCATAGCGGGTGCTGCTAGACGACAACGTATTGATTATGGGTATTGGTATGAGCCAGATGGTCGCGATTCTCAACAACAAGCTAAGTTTGAACAGGTGGAAGTCAAGCCCCAAGCCTTGGAGTGGGCATTTTCGATAGCCTGCCAGCATACGTTTCGCGTTAGCACCGATAACTTAGGTGGGGTTGAACCAAATCGACAGGAATTTGAGATGCGGGTAAAACGACAATTGAACGAATACATCGAAAAAGGATTTCCAAAGAGGGCGTCTAAGTTTATTCAAACCTTGAGAGACCATTTTGAAACAGCTCATTAAAAAACGGCAATTTCGCTTAGGTGTGCTAATAAACCCTTATGCAGGCATTGGCGGCGCACTGGGATTGAAAGGCAGCGATGGTCCAGCAATTAGACAGAGCGCCATTCAACAAGGCGCTCAATTATTGGCTAATGACAAAATGAAACGGGCCTTACAGGAACTGAAGCATATTGCTGCTGATGTCACATTCATTACAGCATCAGAAATGATGGGGCAAGACTGCTTATCTGAGTGTGGTTTAAACTATGAAGTGATTTACACGCAATCTTCATCAGAATCTCAGGCTTTCGACACGGAACAGGCAATTGAGCGTATGCTGCATCATGGCATGGATATGTTGTTGTTTGCGGGTGGTGATGGAACAGCAAGAAACGTGTTTAATAAAGTGGGACAAGCGATACCAGTAATTGGAGTGCCCGCAGGCTGTAAAATTCATTCAGGTGTTTACGCGGTGACGCCAAATGCTGCGGGCAAAGTGGCGTTAAAGGTGATAACAGGCGAACTGGTCAGCCAATTGGAGGGAGAAGTTAGAGATATCGACGAAGACGCGTTTCGCGAGGGAAAAGTGATTGCTCAACACTATGGCGAAATGCGTGTGCCACACGACCTTACCTATGTTCAATCCGTTAAAATGGGAGGCCAAGAAAGTGATGAGCTAGTACTGCAAGATATGGTCGACCATGTTAGTGAACTGATCAGCGACGATCCCGACTGTTTTTATGTTATGGGCTCAGGCTCTACGGTTAATGCACTAATGGACAAAATGCAACTGTCTAATACCTTATTAGGGGTTGATGTAATTCACCGGGAAACGCTTATTGGCAGTGATGTCAACGCTGCCTATTTGGAGCGTCTTATTCATGCAAATCCTCATCGTGTAAAAATAGTGATCACAGTTATTGGTGGGCAGGGGCATATTTTTGGTCGCGGCAACCAGCAACTAAGTCCTGTGTTTCTTAACCAATTGGATAAGCAAAACGTACTGTTATTGGCGAGTAAATTAAAATTAGCATCTTTACACGGACGACCACTCAGAGTGGACACAGGGGACGAACGTGTCGACGAAAAGTTTCGTGGTCCAATCAGTATTATTACGGGTTATCGAGACTACGCACTCTACCCAGTGGAATAAAATTAAACAAAGTGGGGAACACTGATTTGAAACATTTTGTGGATATCGTCAATCAACTTGAACAATCCCTAGATAACGTAGTAAACGTAGGTTCAGATGATGATTTATTCATTGCAAGCTATTTGCAAGGCCATGTGTCAGTAGTGGCAAAACCCATGGAAATACAGGCAAACGCTAATGTGTCCTTATTGGATGAAAAGGTAAAAGAGAATCTAAGCGAGGCATTTGAAAACAAAGAATTAGAGCCAGAAGATCAAGCTAAAGTTATTCAAATGTGGAATGAGTTAGTAGGTTCGTATTTACCTTAGCCTCTTTTTTCGGCAGTACACCGACGGCAATACATTGCCACCCTTATTTAACGATTCAGACCTTGTTGGTTTAATGGAGTGCGTGCTCAAGGGTAATACCTGCCTGTAGCGCCTGTTCTACATCAGTTTGCAAATTGTGCATAATTTTTGCTTTTGTGAAAGAAAGTAAAATCGTACATGTCGAAATGCAAGGCTGATAATGAATATCCGAAATGTGCTTACCGTGTTACTCCTTATTTTATTGCTCGGTTGTGCGGGGCAGCAAGAAGAGGTGAGTAGGGCGATGACAAAAAGTCCCAATAGTCCTATCTCTCCAATGGGGAATGTAGAGTATTACACGCACAAGCTGGCATCTGAACTGTTCGCTCAAGTAAAGCCTTCGGCTCAGTTTCGTTATGCTGTTGTCGGGTTTGTGCCTATTCCAGAGCATGTTTATCGTCAAGCCGTTCATCATCCGCTTCAACTCTTGGGGCATCAGTTGAAGGAAGGATTTATGACTGAGGCAGCAAAGCGCGGATATCCTACTCAAGATTTTTTATTAGCCGACGATATTAATGTAACAGAGAAATCAGATTCTGTTTTAACGCGCAATGTGGAACGTCTTGGTACTACTAGGCGAATTGATTTTTTTATTACAGGTACTGTGGTTAATCAAGAACGGGGTGCAGTGGTCAATGCGCGAATGATCCACGCACAAACAAAGGAAGTTGTGGCAGCAGCGACAACGTTTTTCCCAGCCGAAATATTTTGGCAGGCCGAGCGAGTCAGCCTAAGAAATGGTCGTTTGATACGTACACAAAATACAATATCCGATAAAAATTAAGGCGCTAAATAATGAGATGGTTTAATCAATGTTTAATTTTATTGTTAGTCTCGTCCTGTACTTTATCGGGATGCACCTTGTGGAAAGGCGATGGTGCTGTAGATGAAGTAACAGTAAATGGTGAAGCTATATCAGAACAGTTAAGTATCGTAGATATCACCGATATTAACTATCGTAATAGTCAAGCGGTTTCATCAAGCGAATCATCACTTCATTATTTTGGTACAGTGCACGGACTACCACAATATTCAAGTCTCCAAGGCACGTACAGAGGGCGTCCATTAACTAAACATATTGGCGATTATGTGAAAAATATGACACAAGATTTAGTGTCGAATATGGATTATGTCAATCAAAATACGCCTATAGGGGTCACTCACTTTTCATTGTTAGATAGCGATTTGCAACACACCAACTTGTTGGGTAAACAAATGGCGGAATCGTTTATTCACGAAATACATAAGTTTCGCATCCCAGTCATTGATTTCAAAACCACCGACTACATCCGAGTGACAGAACAAGGCGATTTTGTGCTGTCCAGAGATTACCTCGAGCTTAGCAATAGTACGGGTGTGCGATACGTTTTAACCGGCACGCTTGCGAAGCATCAAGGCGGCTACTTAGTCAATGCAAGAATTATAGGCATGGAATCTCGGGCTGTTGTCGCCACTGCACAAACACTGGTGCCGTTTTATGTGGCAGATGCGGTCATGCCAAGCCAGCAAACTGGAACAGATGCATGGCTTGACGGCGTTAAAATAACGGATGGGAATATGTAGTGTTTAGGTGTCAGGGTTATTATTTAAGCTTAGCTATTGCAGGCTTATTGATGCTTTCTGCTTGTGGTCACACGTCAATAGGAAAATCAAAGGTCGGGCAGGCGAGGCTCAAGCAAACAACGCTCAGTCCGAGAGAGACCGAGCAATCCAATACTAAGCCGGCTAGTCAGCACGATATACCTGTGCCACAAGACAATATTCTTTTTAAGTATCGTCCCGACAGTGGCGATTATTATAGTACGCATAGCTTTCCAATTAGCCCCCTTGTTTTGCATAAACGAGTGAATGACTATGCGGATCAGCTTGCTATGTTACTGATGGAAAATGCTTATGGCTTAAACAAAACGGACAAGCTAGCCGTTGCCAGTTTTGTTCGTTTGGACAGCTCTCTTTCGCAGCCCACTCTTCTAGGTAATCGACTCGCTGAGTCCTTGATCACGGAATTGCGAGCGTTTGGTGTCACGGTTATCGACACAAAATTAAGTGATTCGATGGTGATTACTGAACGAGGCGATTTGGTTTTTTCCAGAGATACTGCTGACCTAGCTGAGCAGCTCAACATCGACTATATCGTAAGTGGTACTTTAACCGAACGCCCAAGAGGGGTGGAGGTCAACGCTCGAATCATCGGCGTTAAACATCAAAATGTCGCAGCAGCGTCGTATCTCTATATTCCCAGCTTCATTGTTGCGAATGAAGCTGGAGGGGCAAAATAACACTAACACGGTACTAAGTAACGCGTCGTTATCGTTATCTTTGTTTTCTAAGTTCAAACCGTCGATAATGAAGGGCCTTGTAGAGCCTGTGGGCGATAGGCATAGGCTCGCCAAATAAGCAACTACAAAGCACTTCTGCCATCAATGGTCCAGTTGTAAGGCCACGCGAACCTAAGCCACTTAAAATACTTACCTTTCCCGCGTGTTCGCCATCTTCGAGTGTACCGATCACGGGCTGGTGGTCGGGTAAGGTCATCCTTACAGCTGCTCGTCCTACATATTCTTGATTCAAAGTGTCTAACCAAGTGGATGGCATCAGTGCCTTTTTATGCGTAGAAAAATTGAGGTCGGATTCTTCGTGTCGGTAGTCTAGGGCTGTGTCGTTTCGAACATAAGTGGAGCCTAGCGCGTGGCGTCCATTCATTGCAGGGGTAAAATACCCTTTGTGGCATAACACAGTTTTAAGCTTTTTACTGACCGAGCTGCTAGCAACACTTTCCACTTGACCACGCGTTTTGCCAAATGGCAAACGTTGAAAGGGAGAAAGTAGATTGCTTTGGTCACCGGAACAAATAACAGCATGGTCAAATTGGTGCTGTTTATTATGACTATGAACAACGACCTTGCCATCACAGCTTGTAAAAGAGCTTACTGATTGATGTTCCAATATATCTACATAAGACAATGATTCAGCGCAGTTTAGTAGCGCCGCTACCAGTCCGGGCGGCGAAATCCAACCGCCTTGCTCAATGAAAAGCCCTCCAAACGGTAAGGGCAAACCTGCAAGGTCCGACGCTTTTTCACTATCAACATGCTGAACCAAGTTGCTTGGCCAAGGCGCATTAGCTTGCATTTTTTGTTGTCGAGTGTTGACTGCGTCTGCGAAAGCTAGCAGTAGCACGCCGCACAAATCATGCTCAAAACGAAATCCCGATCGAGATAAATAGCAATATCGCCTTCTCGCATAGTCAAAACTGAGTGCCTGAATTAAACTAGCCTCGCTGATTTGGGCATGCAGTTGAGGATAAAAACCGCCTTGAGGATTGCCAGAAGCACCAGAAGCAACACTGGAAGAATCAAACACAGTGACGTGTATGCCTCGCTTAGCTAGAGACAAAGCCATATTTGCACCCGCAAGGCCGGCACCAACAATAGCAATATGGCGTACTGGTTTTGATGTGTTGATCTTTGATGTACTGATATTTGATGTAGTAGTCTCTGACGTCTTTTCATTCTGTGGGTAATAGCCAACGAGCATGTCGCGTTTGCGTCCAAATCCTTTTATTTTTTGTATGACAAATCCAGCATCGATTAAGCCACGTCGCACGAACCCTGCAGCTGTAAATGTTGCGAGAGTAGTATTGGGCCTCGATAGTGAAGCCAAGCGGTTAAACAAATCTTGTGACCACATTTTTGGATTTTTACTCGGTGCGAAGCCATCTAAAAACCAAGCGTCAATTAGCACACATTGAAATTTTGTGATGTCAGCAAATAAATCTGTCGCATCGCCAAAATGTAGATCAATGGTTGTATCGCCGAATGACATTCTGTGCACACCTGCTAACGCTAGCGGATACTGGTTAATCAGCTGTTCCTTAAAACAGGAAGATGAGGGTTGTTTTTCTAACGCCGTATTCAGATCGTCAAAGGAGAGTGGATACTTTTCCACTGAAATAATATGTAAGTGCTGTAATACATGGTTGGGATGCAATTGCTTGAACGTTTGGAAACAGGCTATGGCAACGGCACAGTTGAGTCCGGTACCAAATCCCGTTTCAGCAATATAAAATCGGTCGTTTTGACACTCTTCAAAGCGCTTTAAAAGTTGGTTTCCCTCGATAAACACGTAATGCGTTTCTGCTGCGCCATCGTCGTTAGAAAAATAGACATCGTCGTAGTGTGAAGAAACAGGTGTGCCATGTTCATTAAACTGTATTGAAGCTGATTTAATTTTCATTATTCACTCAATTTTCAGCGCGTCCCTCAGCAGGACCGACAACTTAAAACAAGGTTGCAAAAAAGTCTTTCATCGGCCACAGTGTACAGATGTACGCTGAAATTGAAAAATAAAATAGGGCATAAGCGTTTTTGCAGCGCAAGGGTAAGATATGAAACGAGTAGTTATCACTGGAATGGGAATTGTATCCAGCATTGGCGTGAATAAAGAACAAGTTACTTCATCGCTTAAAGCAGGACAATCTGGCATCAGGTATTCTCAAGAATTTGCCGATATGGGCTTAAGAAGCCAAGTATGGGGTGATGTTGATATTGATTTAACGGAACATATCGATCGCAAACAATTGCGCTTCATGGGTAAAGCCGCTGGGTACGCGTATGTGGCTATGCAGCAAGCGATTAAAGATTCAGGTCTTTCAGACGCACAGATTTCCAATTTCCGCACGGGGATTGTCGCTGGCTCTGGCGGTGCATCGTCTGAATTTCAGGTTTCTTCTGCTGATATTTTGAGGGAGAAAGGTGTAAGACGCGTTGGACCTTACATGGTCACAAAATGTATGGCGTCAACGGTATCGGCATGTCTGGCTACTCCCTTCAAAATAAAAGGTGTCAATTATTCAATTTCGTCGGCTTGTGCGACCAGTGCGCACTGTATTGGTCACGCTATGGAACTCATTCAACTGGGCAAGCAAGATGTCGTTTTTGCAGGGGGGGGCGAAGAGTTACATTGGACCCTATCGGCACAGTTCGATGCAATGGGTGCGTTATCATCAAAATATAACGACACACCAGAATTGGCTTCTCGCACATACGACGCAGACAGAGATGGATTTGTAAGCAGTGGCGGTGGTGGTATGGTGGTCGTGGAGTCACTCGATCACGCCTTGGCTCGTGGCGCTAACATTATTGCAGAAATTGTAGGCTATGGCGCTACCTCTGATGGATACGACATGGTCGCGCCTTCTGGCGAAGGGGCTGTGCGCTGCATGCAGATGGCACTTGAAAACGTTGAAGGTGAGATTGATTATCTCAATACTCATGGTACATCAACGCCCGTGGGTGATGTGAAAGAACTGCAAGCCATTAAAACTGTGTTTAACGATAAATCAGTCCCCATCAGCGCGACAAAATCATTAACGGGCCATGCTCTTGGTGCCGCAGGTGTAAATGAAGCTATTTATTCACTGCTTATGATGCAAGGCGGCTTTATTTCTCCCTCCATCAATATTGCTAACTTAGATGAAGAAGCCTCTGGTTTAGATGTGGTCACCAGTACGCGTGAATGTGAGGTGAATACAGTGATGTCGAACAGTTTTGGTTTCGGCGGTACGAATGCCACCTTGGTAATGAAAAAATATTCTAGCTAAGGTGGGAATGCGTCTATTTTTATTGAGATTCTATTTTTGCTGATATAAGGGACTAGGGGTGAATATTTTATATGAAGACAGCATGCTTTTTGCTCATGAATACTTTAGTTTATTGGGAAAGGCAGAAGCGTTTTCGTCTAAACAACTCACTCCAAATCAGCTGAACAATGTAGACGTATTGGCAGTGCGCTCCACCACTAAGATAACCGACGTACTGCTTGCTGACGCAAATAGATTGCACACGGTCGCGACGGCCACAGCAGGTATCGATCATTTGAATATTCCTCTTCTCAACAAAAAAGGAATAAATTGGTACGCCGCTGCTGGCTGTAACGCGATTGCTGTTGCTCAGTATGTGATCAGTGCGCTTATGGCAATGGAAACAGAATACGGTGTTGATATTCAGGCCATCACTGTTGGTATTATTGGGGCAGGGAAAGTGGGGTCTGCATTGTCTAAATACTTGGACGCACTGAACATAAACGCCGTGCTATGCGATCCACCCATTCAACATTCAGACGAGAGACAATTTGTTTCCTTAGAGCAAGCATTAAGCTGTGATGTGATAAGTTTGCATGTACCTTATACGCGCAGTGGCCCCTATCCAACTGAAAAACTACTCTGCGCAGAAAAGTTAGCTGGACTAATAACGTCTCAGTGGTTAATTAATGCATGCCGCGGTGAAGTAATTGATGAACAGGCATTGTTAGCGTTAAAGTGCCAAAATAAAGGGCCACGCTTAGTATTGGATGTGTGGTTAGATGAGCCAGATATTAATCAAGCGTTGCTACCGTATGTGGATATTGCGACTCCGCATATTGCCGGCCACACCGATGAAGGCAAAATTCGTGGTACGCAAATGGTGTTTGACTATCTGGCGAAGCAAGGTGAAACCTCCAATTTAGCTACCCCAACACCAAGACTTGAGCAGTTTTTACCTCGCCTCGATGCGCTAGAATGTAGGTCGAAAGAAACGCTGAGCCAATTTTTACAAAGAATATATGATATACAATTTGATCATAGGATTTTTTTACAGAACATGGCACAATCCCCCGCGTTCTCAAAATTAAGAAAAAGCTATCACGGACGACGAGAATACAAGGCGTTTACTATTGCCAATTCGCAACAACTCAATTCAGACCTTCAAGATCAGTTACGGCGTTTAGAGTTTAGATTGGCATAGATTGCTTTAAAAAACGCATATTCGATTTGATTTTAAATAGGAGCAATCCAACTGATGTCACAAGCATTTGACGTTGCGGTTTTAGGTGCAACCGGTTTGGTCGGTCAAACGATGATCGATCTTTTAGCAGCCAGAGATTTTCCCATCAATAAGCTTTATCCATTAGCAAGTAGTCGTTCAGCAGGTGGAACGATTAGCTTCAAAGGTGAGGATATTACCGTTATAGATGCTGACGAGTTTGATTGGTCTTTGGTACACTTTGGTTTCTTCTCCGCTGGTGGAAGCATTTCTGAAAAGTTTGCTCCGGTAGCAGGCGATGCAGGCTGTATTGTTATTGATAACACCTCTCAATTCCGTTACGAGGCTGACATCCCTCTTGTGGTTCCAGAAGTGAATGCACATGCCTTAGCGAATTTTAGAAATAGAAATATCATTGCAAACCCAAATTGCTCAACGATACAGATGATGGCTGCATTAAAGCCTATTCATGACGCAGTGGGCATTGCTAGAATCAATATCAGTACTTACCAGTCTGTATCGGGTGCTGGCAAAGAAGCAATGGAAGAATTAGCAAAACAAACAGCTGATTTACTGAGTTCTAGAGAAGTAAAGCCAGACGCATTTTCTCGACAAATCGCCTTTAACTGTATTCCTCAAATCGATGTATTTTTAGATAATGACTACACCAAAGAAGAGATGAAAATGGTGTGGGAAACTAAAAAAATAATGGGTGATGACAATATTCTGGTGAATGCGACAGCAGTAAGAGTTCCCGTATTTTTTGGCCATGGTGAAGCGATCCACTTGGAAACGCATCAGCCGATTGATGCACAAGACGTCAAAGCCTTACTTGAAGAAGCAGCCGGAGTAAAAGTGTACGATGCACAAGAAAGTTTCCCGACACAGGTAGGCGAAGCTAGTGGAAACGACCTTGTTCATGTAGGACGTATTCGCAACGATATTTCACACCCCAATGGTATCAACCTGTGGGTTGTTTCTGACAATATTCGTAAAGGCGCTGCAACTAACAGTATTCAGATTGCTGAAACATTAATTGCAGATTACCTGTAACCCTTCCTTTTTTATTATAAGTTGGCGGCCAGTCTTTGCCGCCAACGCATTTCTAGTTTATATTTTCATTTAAGTACTGCCTTGTATTAGGCTATTTGTTTTTTCGCTTAATATTGGGCTTGATAATTGCTTATTTATAATAAAAGCAAAGGTTTAATGCTGATTATTATTAAAAGACGTGCATTGATACATAAAATTAAGTGCAATCGTCATTTTTTTGGCTTAGTGTCATCTAAATAATCGTTGTGAAGCCGATAACTAAAAAAATACAGTGTCTGAAAAGCGCGTTTTTCAGACTTTTTGGGAAAGCTAAATTTCGCTATGAATAACGCCCGTTTCAGCTTTGGTGCTTTACTGTTTTTTGTATTGCTGATTACTTCAGTCACTCAGCCTATCGTGCTAGCGCAAGATAACGTGCCTATACGGGGGCCTAAAAATTCGACCGACCAGTTTTCTGGTAGCGTTTATGGGCCAATAACGTCAGACGATACGCTATGGCGTATTGCAGAGCGGTACAGACAAAATAAAAATTTATCTGTGTATCAGGTCATGGTAGCGATCTATGACTTGAATCCAAATGCTTTTGAGCAGCAAAACTTAAACCTGATGATTGATGGTGCGACCTTAAAACTGCCGTCAGAACGTTTTATCGCTCGATTCAATGCAGAAGAAGCACGTGCTCGTGCAGAAAGTGATGAGCAGCGCTGGTTGCGAAGCGCTGCTATCAGTTCAAACCCTCGCATCAATATAAAACCTCCTTCCCCTCCTGTTAACCAAGATGATTTAGCGTCTACAAAAAGCGCACTTGAACAACGGCTCAAAACATTGGATGAGACGCAAGCTAAACAGTTTGACGCGCTTCAACAACAGTTTGCTCAATCAATTAGCAGCGTGGAATCGCTGCTACAAGACAACCAAAAGCTTTACGAACGTATTGATAAAGTAAACGAAGATTTAGACGCACTGCGCGGCCAAGTAGATGGCGATGTTAAGATTACCATGGATGCTCAATCACAAAGCATCAATGAAATGCTTCAATTGCTTAAGGCGGAACAAGCCCTTAGAGAGCAGGAATCTTCTTCTAGCATTTTCGACGCGTTAAAAGACCCCTTAATTATTACCATTGCCTCCTCAATTCTTTCGTTTGTATTAATAGCTGGCTTAGGTGTGTGGCTGTTACGCCGAAAAAAATCGACTCCGCCTAAAGACAAAGCCAAGCCGAACACCAATAAAGAAGAGCCCGTAACAAACGCGGCCAGTATGGCAGCCACTACAGTGAGTGACGATGAAGCGGATGAGGATGATTTAAGTGATGACGAGTTGTTCAACGACGATGATTTGCTAGACGACGTATTATCCAGTGAGCTTGAAGATTCGTTAGACGACGAGCTTGAAAATTTCTCTGATCTCAGTGATGAAATGTTGGTGCCGGAAAGTGAAATTGATGAAGGTTTGGATGATGAAGGCAGCAGTGATGATTTGTTTGAGGAAGGCGATAGCCAGCTTGAGCAAGACGATTTAGACAGTCTTTTTAGCGAAGACGATAGTGTTGTCGAACCAGACGTAGGAGAACTCGAAGAAGACGACGAATTTGATATTTCCGGTGAAAGTGATGACGCTACCGATGCAATACTTGACGAACTTGATAGCGACGTTTTATCTGACGAAGCCTTGTCTAAAGACGGGATTGATGATGATGAACTCGCCGATATTGCAGATTCAGCAGGCACCGACGACATCGACGAAGGGCTGTTTGAAAATGAGATAGACGACGATGTCGAACAAGATAATACAGACGTTCCTGCTAATTCAGAAATTGTTGATAGCACAGATGAAATTCTTGAAAGCATTGAAGAAATGTCTGAAGAGTTGGCGCAAAATAATACTGACACCGACGGAACACCATCTGAGGAAGATGAGACAGAAATCAATATCGACGACTTGCTAGACGAAGTGGAAGCAGAACCCAGTATTGATGAAAAATTAGGTTTACAAGGCGACCAGCTAGACGAGCAAATGTTGGAAAAAATCGATGATGAAATCCAACAACAAAGCCAAGAGATTGATGCCGTTGCCGACAATCTGCTCAACGAAATTGAACAGCTCGAAATGATGGGGGACATGCTTGACGATCTCGACGAGAACGAGGAGATCCAAGTATCTGATGCCAATGCTGACGGGATCCAAGATATTGAGTCGATTGTTGATGACGTAGACGAAGTTCAAGTTGACGATATGGAAAACGCGGATGAATTTACCGACGTATTGTCAGACGATTTAATCAGCGAATTACAACAAGATGAGGGAGAGGCGTTAACCGATGAGTTACTAGACGAATTGTCTAGAGAGACGGATATGTCGGAACCCGAAACCCACGATCCATTAGAAGAGCCATTAGAAGAACCAACAGACGACACGCTTAGTGAAGACTTTAGCGAGGATCTGGACGACGACCTTACCGATGAGCTTCTTGGTGAACTTGAAGCACAAGAAACATTAGATGCGGAGCTTGAAGACGTTGATGTGGCCGAACCGCCTATCGAAGATGAATTAAGTGAGGTCTCAGCTGATGACCTTATGGATGAGCTTAGTGCAATTGACGATGTTCAATTAGAAACTGAACAGGACGGTGAAGTAGAAGGCCTTTCAGATGTTGAAGAATTGGCTGATGTGCCTGGGCTTGACGACTGGCTATCAGAAGAAGAAAGTACTACCGATTCTTCAATTTTAGATGAATTAGAAAGTACCGATTTTGATGAATTGTTGCATTCTATCGGTGAAGAGGAACCACAAGGCTCAAGTGAAATTGAACTTGACGAATCAGACTTAGAGCCGTCAGAGAGCCAACAAAACAAGCAGTCTGACAAAGAAGAGACTAAAAAAGAGAGTACTGAGACACCTCAGTTAGATAACCCAGACTTAGATCTCGAAGCGTTATTTTCTGAAGACGAAGAACTGATCAGTGTTGATGAATTGTTAGAAGACGCAGAGACTGATACCTCTTCAAAAACAGATGAAGACTTTAATCTCGATGTAAGTTTGTCCGACTTTACGGGCGATAGCAAAGATGACGATATCATTGATGTGGATTTGGACTCTGGTCAGGCGGCCAATCTCGATCTTGCACGAGCTTACATAGATATGGAAGATAGCGCAGCGGCTAAAGATTTGTTGTTAGAGGTGCTTGATAAGGGTACTGATAGCCAAAAAGAAGAAGCACAGACATTGCTTGACGAATTAGGTGACGTATAATTTGCAACAATCTTGATTAACTGAGCTCAGGAAGTAGTGTTAATGCGTATTGCATTAGGGGTAGAGTACGACGGTGCTGCCCTTTACGGTTGGCAACGACAAAGTAATGTCGCTAGCGTACAGCAGCACTTAGAAGACGCCTTATCAAAGGTAGCCAATGTTCCAATAAACGTTCATTGTGCGGGTCGAACAGACGCAGGTGTTCATGCAACTGGGCAAGTTGCACATTTTGATTGCAGCAATCAACGTCCAGATCGTGCATGGACGTTAGGTGTGAACGCCAATTTGCCAAATAGTATTGCGGTGAATTGGGTTTGCTCAGTCGATAATAATTTTCATGCCCGTTTCTCAGCTACCGCGCGTCGATACCGCTACATTATTTTAAATAGCAAACTACGCCCGGCTATACTGTGTAAAGGCTTAACCCATGTGCATAAACCATTGGACGCTGATTTAATGCACAACGCGGCGCAAGCATTGTTGGGCGAGCATGATTTCAGTGCTTTTCGCGCTGCTTTATGCCAATCTAAATCTCCGTTTCGCAATGTAATGAATGTAGCGGTAAGCAGGCAAGGTCGCTATGTTATTATTGACATTAAAGCCAATGCGTTTGTTCACCATATGGTAAGAAACATAGCCGGAAGCTTAATCGAAATTGGCGCTGGTGAACAAGATGAGTCGTGGCTCGCTTGGCTTCTTGAAAAGGGCGATAGAACACTGGCTGCGGCCACAGCAAAACCCCATGGTTTGTATTTGGTTGCCGTAGAGTATCCCGAAGAGTTCAATTTGCCAGAGCATCCAATCGGCCCCTTATTTCTTCCGTGAGAGTTTTTTGTATAAAAGATTAGACCAGTTTTGCTTTTAATGGATAAACCGATTGTGGTCTAATACGCAGTTAAAAAGCCCTATTTTGTTAGCCCGTACAGGAAAAGAATGCAATGAGCTGGATAGAAAAAATACTTCCAAAAACACAAACGTCTACCAAAGGCAATGTGCCTGAAGGGGTATGGACCAAATGCTCATCATGTCAGTCGGTATTGTACAAAACCGAATTAGAAAAGCAGCTTGAAGTTTGTCCCAAATGTGGGCATCACATGCGGATTAACGCACGGCGTCGCATAGATGCGTTTCTCGATCAAAATAACCGAGAAGAACTAGCGACTGAATTTGAGCCTCAAGATGTGCTGAAGTTTAAAGACTCAAAAAAGTATAAAGACAGATTGCTTGGCGCTCAAAAAGCCACAAAAGAAAAAGATGCGTTAATTGTTGTGAAAGGCGAATTGAAAGGTATGCCTATTGTGGTGGCTTCGTTTGAATTTGCGTTTTTAGGTGGTTCGATGGCCTCTGTTGTAGGTGCGCGTTTTGTTGCCGCAGTCAATGCCGCCATTGCAAACAACACACCCTTGGTTTGTTTTTCTGCTAGTGGTGGTGCGCGTATGCAAGAGGCCTTGCTCTCGTTAATGCAAATGGCAAAAACAAGCGCTGCACTGGCTAAACTCAGTAAAAAAGGTTTGCCTTATATTAGTGTTTTAACCGACCCGACAATGGGGGGAGTATCTGCAAGCCTTGCAATGTTAGGCGATATTAACGTTGCTGAACCCAAAGCATTAATTGGTTTTGCTGGCCCGAGAGTTATCGAGCAAACAGTAAGAGAAACATTGCCTGAGGGCTTTCAACGCAGTGAATTTCTACTGGAAAAAGGCGCAATTGACATGATTGTCGACAGGAGAGACATGCGAGATAAGCTACACCGAGTGTTGCAAAAACTGCATGGCTAGAAGCCTTGAACAATGGCTCGCTTATTTAGAGTCAATCCATCCTTCTGCGATCGACATGGGCTTGGAGCGAGTGAGAACTGTTGCCCAAGCGTTGAACATGAGTTGGCAAGGGATAACGGTTATTACCGTAGGTGGTACGAATGGCAAAGGAACCACTTGTAAGTTTCTAGAGCAGTACTTACTGGATTCGGGTTATTCTGTAGGGACTTACCGCTCTCCTCATTTGTTGGATTATCGAGAGCGTGTGACGCTTAATGGTCACTATGTTGACCACCCGCAGTATGTCAGTGCATTTGAAACTGTAGAGCAAGCCCGTGACCATACCACGCTTACGTATTTCGAGTTCTCTACTCTAGCGGCTCTAGTGATGATGCAAAAATGGCAGCCAGACTTTGTATTGCTGGAAGTCGGGCTAGGTGGTCGCTTAGATGCAACCAATATTATTGACAACGATGGTGCGGTAATAACCACCATTGGTTTAGACCATCAAGATTATTTAGGTGACACACGAGAGGCGATTGCAAGCGAAAAAGCGGGCATCTTCAGAGCGAATAAACCTATCGTACTTGGTGAACTAGAACCACCGAAGACCCTAATCGATGCAGCACATATTGCTGGAGGGCCGCTTGCAAAGGCAAATCAGCATTTTTCATTTACCATTGAGTCAGACGACACATGGGAATGGAGAGGGCAACATCATTGCTTTGCAGGTTTACCCATACCGAGTATTCCTGTTCAAAATGTGAGTACAGCTTTGGCAACGCTAGAAATGCTGTCACTTTCTTTGGACGAACAACGAGTACGCGATGCATGTAAGAAAGTGCAATTGGAAGGAAGAAGGCAAATCTTACAAAGCGCTCCTTGGGTATGTGTTGATGTGGCACATAATCCTCAAGCTGCTGAAAATTTGTTTACCTTGATCCAATCACGCGCTAAATCAGGACATATTCACTTGGTTGTTGGCATGCTGAAAGATAAAGACATTGCGGCAACCTTAAGCTGCTTTCAAGTGCTTAACGCGACTTGGTATTTAGCCAGTACAAGCGGTCCGAGGGGCTGTCCCTCGGCTCACTTGGCAGAGCACCTTAAACTAGATTCAACGAGCAGTAACACAAGGCAGTATCAAAGTGTTATCGAGGCTTATCAGTCCGCGTTGTGTTCAGCGAACGAACACGACAGTATTTTTGTGTTTGGCTCTTTTTTAACGGCCGCAGAGGTATTAGCGTTTCATCAAAAAGGAGATAAGATTGACTAACGCGTTAAAAAACAGGTTAGTCGGAACCGTCATTGTGGTTGCGCTTACGGTTATTTTTCTACCTGATTTTCTTGATGGTAAAAAACAAACAAACGACACTTTGTTTAAAACGGTGCCTGCGATCCCGGACAAAAAACCGATTATTGAACCGGAACCGTTTCCGACGGAAAGGGTTAAAAATGCCGCGCAGCGACCGGTTCAAATTGTTAATGACACCGCGCAAGATGAATTACTTCTTAATTCGCAAGATCAACAGGAAGCCAGTGCAAATACAAACTCGGCGTCTAATGATAAAACTCAATCAGACCAAAGTCTTGCTGAACAAACAATAATAGAAACACCTGAAAATAATACACAAAGCGCAGGTTGGGTGATTCAGCTTGGAAGTTTCCGGCATCAAAAAAACGTTCGACTTCTTTTGGAAAAATTGGAAAAAGCAGGCTACCGAGCTTTCAGTCGACCTATTGAAACGCAATCTGGGCGTTTAACGAAAGTGTTTGTAGGCCCTGATCTACAAAAAAATAAATTAGATGCTGCCTTGCCTCACTTAAAAGAAATAACCGGATTAAACGGCAAGGTAACGCGCTTTACCGTTCAGCCGTGATCATATAAAATGCGCGCCTGTTTTGTTTTCCTCCTCTGTTCAGGCTGGCGTAGTGTTAAATTGGATTGACTTTGCTCTACTTGGTATCATCGCGCTGTCAATGATCTTCAGCATTGTGCGTGGATTTGTCAAAGAAGCCATTTCTCTTGTTGTCTGGTTTGCTGCCTTGTTTATTGCCAGTGAATTCTACCCAGACCTTGCTGTTTATTTTACTTCAATAGAAGATAATTTACTGAAAAACGGTTTAGCCATTGCCTGCCTTTTTATTGTTACTCTTATTCTAGGTGGCTTGATAAATCATGCTATAGGACAGCTTGTTAAGCTAAGCGGGATTACTGGAACCGATAGACTCATCGGGGCGGTGTTTGGTGTGATTCGAGGTATATTGGTATGCAGCGCATTGCTGTTTTTTGCAGATACGTTTACTGCCTCTTCTGATTCTCAATGGTGGGCCGATTCACTATTAATCCCAGAATTCTCAGTGGTCATTCAATGGTTTTTTGAGTACGTTGAGGGAAGCTCTAGTTTTATTTAAACCGGTTAAATAGGTACAGGTTAATGTGTGGTATTGTAGGGATCGTTGGTAAGTCATCTGTTGCGCAGTCATTGTATGATGGATTAACTGTATTGCAGCACCGAGGTCAGGATGCTGCTGGCATTATGACGGTTGATCATGGCTCGCTCAACTTGCGCAAAGCAAATGGGTTAGTCAGAGATGTGTTCCATACGCGGCACATGAAACGACTTACCGGGGATATAGGAATAGGGCACTGTCGCTATCCAACGGCAGGTTCATCGAGTTCTGCTGAAGCACAGCCTTTTTATGTCAATAGTCCCTTTGGTATTGCCTTTGCCCACAACGGCAATTTAACTAATGCCGCTGAAATTAAAGACGCACTGTTTAAAAAAGCACGCAGACACATCAATACCACCTCCGATTCTGAATTACTGTTAAACATGTTTGCACATGAACTTCACCAGAAAACCGATTTAACGATTTCTCCCGATGATATTTTTGATGTGGTGTCTAAAGTCCATAAACAGATTCGCGGCGCTTATGCAGTTGTCGCTGCCATTATTGGTCAGGGTTTAGTGGCGTTTAGAGACCCTAATGGCATACGCCCTTTGGCATTGGGAAAACGCTCAACAGAATTGGGCGAAGAGTACATGGTGGCATCGGAAAGCGTTGCTTTAGATGCAGTGGGCTTTAAGTTTATTCGCGATGTTGCGCCTGGTGAAGCAGTATTTGTGACTGAAAAAGGCGAACTACACACTCGTCAATGCTTTGATGTGCCTAACCATTCACCCTGTATTTTCGAGTTTGTTTATTTTGCTCGTCCTGACTCGTTTATTGACGGCGTTTCAGTTTATGCGTCGCGAGTGAATATGGGGCGCAAGTTGGGCGAAAAAATCAAGCGCGAGTGGAGTGATTTAGATATTGATGTCGTTATTCCCATTCCAGAAACGTCAATGGACGTAGCCCTGCAAATTGCTAACACCCTAGATTTACCTTATCGGCAAGGTTTTGTGAAAAATCGTTACATTGGTCGAACGTTTATTATGCCTGGCCAGACAATGAGGAAAAAGTCTGTTCGAAAAAAGCTCAATGCGATTTCATCAGAATTTAAAGATAAAAATGTTCTATTGGTCGATGATTCAATCGTTCGTGGTACGACTTGCGGTCAAATTATCGAGATGGCGAGAGAGTCGGGTGCTAAAAAAGTGTATTTTGCTTCGGCTGCACCTGAAATTCGTTTTCCGAATGTGTATGGTATTGATATGCCATCCGCAAACGAGCTAATTGCCTACGGTAGAGAAACCGACCAAATTGCAGAATTAATTCAAGCAGACGGTTTGATTTTTCAAGATTTAGGCGATTTAGTTGACGCTGTTAAAGAAGAAAACGAGACGATTTCGTGTTTTGAAACCTCTGTCTTTGATGGCAACTACATTACTGGCGACATCGACCAAGCCTATCTAGAGAACATCGATTTGGCGAGAGGCGAAAAAACCCGTAAAGCCCCCGTTGTTCAGGCCGAATTAACTAACTTAGACGTCCATAACTTTGGTGGGGAATAGGGAAAGCGTGGTGGATACCGACACCTTGCTCGCGCCTATTAAGCAATTTCTACATTGTGATACCCCAGATGCTTGGGTAGCAGAGGCGAAAAAACCTCAGAACCTGTCTGGTTTGCTTACTGATCATTTGGTTTGCGAATTAAAAGCAGCCCAAAGTGCGATGTTTTTAATTCGCCGTTATGCCGTGGATGATACTAGTGCGGAAGCATTGCTGAGCTGGTTGAAACCCTATGAAGATTTCACCTACCGAAAGCAAGGCCACTGGCAAGATTTACAAGGGTTTAAACTCAACAAATCGATGATCGCCAAAAAAGGCTCTGATTATAGCCAAGCCCTTATCGATAAAATGGTGTTACTGATTAAGGAAGAGTTACATCATTTTTATCAGGTTTTGGAAATAATGAACGACTATAAGATTGATTACGACACCATCCACTCTAGTCGTTACGCCAAAAGCCTTTTACGTCATGTAAAAACACATGAACCTGACGCACTTATCGATAAGTTGATATGCGGTGCTTATATTGAGGCTCGGTCATGTGAGCGATTTGCCAAAATTGCACCGCATTTAGACGCTCCCTTAGGGCAATTTTATTATTCCTTGTTGCGCTCTGAAGCGAGGCATTATCAGGATTACCTTCATCTTGCGCAAGACATCGCGGCAGGGGATATAAGCGAACGAGTGCTGTACTTTGGTCAGGTGGAAGCAGAGTTGATTCTTTCAGAAGATGACGACTTTAAATTTCACAGTGGTAAACCGGTAGCAAGTTAACATGGTCAGTATTGGGTTGATCAACCCAAAATCAGCGTCGAATGTAGCGGCAATATTGCGTGCGTGTAGTGGTTTTGGGGCCAGTTCAGTGTTCTATTCAGGCAATCGATTTCGCTATGCAAAACAATTCAACGCAGATACGCAAAACATGCGTTATAAAATTCCCACTGTGGGTGTTGATAATTTACTATCAATGCAACCTACGGCATCTAAACTTGTGGTTGTTGAACTGGTAGAAAACGCTATCGCTCTTCCTGAATTCATTCATCCTGAAAATGCGTTTTACGTGTTTGGTCCAGAAGATGGTTCTGTGCCGCAAGATATTGTTCAGCAAGCTGATAGCGTGGTATTCATTCCCTGTCAGCACAACTTGAATTTAGGGGCCTCAGCAAATATTGTGCTTTACGACAGGTTGGCAAAACAGTGCTATGATGCCAGTAACACAGCGATTCGTTATGCGCGTGATAACAACAACAATCGACGACTCGTTTAACTAAAAGGGTATATTCATGCATATTGTTTGTCCTCATTGTTTTACAACCAATCGAATTGCAGACAATAAGTCTCATCTTAACGCGACTTGTGGGAAGTGTGCAAAGTCCCTTCATACGGCCTCTCCGGTCGAACTGACTGCAGCGTCATTTTACAAATACATAGAAAAAAATGATCTACCTGTGCTCGTTGATTATTGGGCAAGCTGGTGTGGCCCGTGCCAACAAATGTTACCCGTTTTTGCTAAAGTAGGCAGCATGACTGAGGACATCCTTTTTGCCAAAGTGAATACTGAGTCTCAGGCTCAATTGTCGCAATCCGCCGGCATTAGAAGTCTACCCACACTGATATTTTTTAAGCAGGGTAAAGAAATTGATAGGATCTCAGGTGCGTTAAGTGAAGCACAGTTAAAGCAATGGATAGTAAAAACGGTGTTGTCTCTATAACCCCTGTAGACGTATCTTAATAAGATTGCACCGTTGCGGATAGAGGTCTGTGTTGTGGCAAAGCCTTTATGTCAAAATGACAAATAATTAGCTCTGATTGGACGTGTAATGAAAAAAATTGAATTTGAAGTATTTGCTTTTGTGTTTTCTTTAATTCCGCTAGTACTATTTTTTAGTAGTTTTGAAGCGACCTATATTGGTTATGGACTTATCACTATTTTCGTTGCCTTTTTCCTAGAAGGAAAGACTCAGAAAGGTTTAAGAAATAGTTTCATGTTTGTTCCAAAAGAGCTGACTTATGTTGTTGCAATATTGGTATTTTTTCCATGCATAGTGACTTTTCTTTGTTTTTTAGTCTACGAAGATATAAGTGACGCATATTGGGCATTTGCAATGTGTTGCTGGGCTTTTGGTGCAGCCTCCAACGGTATCTATAACGCAAGAAAAGAGACGTAATGCAAACCGAGTGGGCATTCATACACGCTGAACATCTAAGATGTTAATGGCTAAATAAACGATTTCACTTAGTTAATTGAATTTGAGCGTTCTAAATCAAGCAAAAACTGCTTTCTTTGCAGTCCCCAAGCGTAGCCAGTCAGTGTGTTATTGCTTCCAACAACACGATGGCATGGTATGACAATAGAAATGGGGTTGCGTCCGTTTGCCATGCCCACTGCTCGCACCGCTTTGTGATTGTTGATGGCTTTAGCGATATCAAGATATGTAACTGTTTCTCCATACGGAATTTTAAGCAAAGCTTGCCATACGTTTTGCTGAAAAGGCGTTCCCTTGGTATCGATTGGTAGGCTAAATTGTGTGAGCTTTTTTTGATAATAAGCACTGAGCTGCTCGCAAGCTTCTTCTGTTATCGCATTTGCACAAAGGGGCTCGCTATTTAAATCGTTTTCTAGTTTATCTAAAAAGGTAATGGCGCATACCCCTTTTGAGTTGGCTTCAACGTTAAGCGTTCCATGAGGTGTGTTTAGATGCTGTCTGTATTGCATAATAATAACGTTTCCACAAAAAGCTTCAGGGAGTGATGTTTGAATTCACTATGACATTCTGATAACTATCGATTACCTATCGACCACCAATATACCCTTAATTAATATTTGAATCGAATATATTGAGATTGATAGAGCATAAAAAAGCCGGCGATGAAGCCGGCAAAAAATGCATCACTTTTGAGTGGATGCAAGCACTACTGAGCAGAGGGAAGCGGAAATACCGTTACTTTTGCTGGTGCAAAATGGGCGTCTATCACAAAGCGGTAAACCGCGTTTTCATCAATCACTAGGGTTGAATTCGGTTGTCCTGCACCAGAAACAAAACTGACAGGAGTGAGAAGCTCTACCAAGCCTGCGGCAGTGAGGTCAACCGTATTCCAATCTTCACTAGCAATTTTCCATTCATAACCGCCTTCACTTAAATTGATGTCGGCTTGAAACACATTGTTTGAACGTTCAGTCATTACATCATTGGTACTCCAACCATTCATTGAACCGCGCACAAAGACAGGGGCACCAAATACCGTACTCGGTGTTAAATGAACAATAGGGCGCTGTGCATCTCGGGTATCAAGCGTAAAGACATAGTCATCTGTATTTTCAACGCTTAGTTGAATATTCCCGGAGTTGTCTGCTGCAATCAGTGCTAAGTTGCTGTTCAAAGACAAGCGACTGCCTGCATCACCTGCGCCGAGGTTAGGAGAAGACCATGTACTGTCGGCAATTTTAAATTCTATATCACCAGCGCTCAAGGTAAGAGGAGCTCGATAAATACCTTCACCAACATACACCATCTCAAATTCATCCGCCCAATCATTGAAACTCCCTTTTAAGAAAATCGCATTTTCATAAACATCAGCAGGGCTTATTGTGAGGGTAGGGGATTGAGGGTTTTCAGCATTGACGGTAAATCGGTATTCAGCAGCAACTGAGGCAGTAAAAATAAGGTTGTCGTTTGTTACAGCCAATAGTGTTTCTTCATTTAAAGTAACGCTTGCTTGGTCGGCAGAGATCGCGCCGAAGTTAACGGTTTCCCAATCAGCAGAGGCAAACTTGAATGGGTAAGATTGTGCCTCTAATTGTGCAAAGGCGGTGTAGGTACCATCGCCATTATAAATAAAAGGGGTATCGGTACTCCAATCGTTCATTTCACCGCGAAGGAAAGGGACCACGTTATACGGCCTTGCAACATCTGCATTGCTTGGTGTGGTTGCGTCAGCATCTAAGCCTTCGCCTTGTACGCCGTTTTGCGGTTTTATAAATACCGCAGCGCTCAAAGCGGGAACAGTGAAGCTTCCATAAGTCACTAACGCATCGTCTTCAATGCGACTTTGCTCTTCAAATTGAGCAACTTGAACTCGACTGTCAGCAGAGTTTCGTTGAATTGGGTGTAATTCAAATCCGCTGGCACTGCGAATGTCGACACTTGTTTCAGTGTCGTTGCCGTTGAATACCACAACAATCGCATCAGCGCTTGTATCAATGTCACCAAGTCCAATACCATCATCCAAACTCATGGCAATCATACCGTCAACCTGATTGCTGCCTGTATTATGAAAACCCACTCTTGCTTGCACTTCGGCTAAAGTTTCAAGCGAAAATAGAGGCGAACTTTGTGCAATCTGTACAAATTCATTGAACACATCAGACGCAAGCATGATGTCGCTTGCTGAAGCAGCGGTATTAGGATGATTAAATTGACTTCTTACCCATTCCTCAGAGGCATCACCAATATCCAAGGGCATGCCTACTGCCCAATTTTGCGTGGTTTGAGTGAAGTCTACTCGGTTATACCAATCGCTCGCGTCGAAAGTGTTGCGATCCATCGATTTTGAGCGCAATAAATCTGATCCCATGTGGATAAATGGCACACCTTGGCTTAACACTGTCATGGCAATTGTCATATTTTGAATCCGCGCCCGATCACTGGCACTCATTGTTGGACTGACGGCCCCTTCTTTTTGGATCATGTCCCACAGGGTTTCGTTGTCGTGTTTTGAAACGTAATTCACGCTTTCTTGAGGGTCATCGGTGTAAGCTCCAATGGTGTCTGCCGTGACTCTTTGGCTGTTGCTATTATACAGTTGGTAGTCTTTGAGGTTGCCTGCAAGACCAATACGGATACGGTCGACGTTTTCGCCTTTGATCAGCGCTAGGAAACGCATTGGGTCGCGCATTCTGTCGTTAAAGGTGCCTATTCCCGTTCCTGCCATGTTAAATTGTTCTGCGCGTGCGAAAATAGCGTCGTTTGCAGAACTGCCTGGCATATTCCAGCCTTCGCCATAAAAATAGGTGTCTTCTCTTACTTCACTTCTTACTTGTGCGAGTGTGTCTACCATCACTTTTTTGGGGATAAAGGTCATTAGGTCAAAGCGAAAATCGTTGTATCCGTAGTGTTCTGCCCAGTGCACCACACTATCGGTAATGAACTTTGCGAACATACGATTTTCTGTTGCGGTGTCATTGCCCGCACCAGAGGCATTTTCAATCGCGCCACTTAGCGCATCTCGACGAAAATAATATCCAGGCACGATTTTGTCGAAGGTTGAACCACGCCCAATCAACCCTGACTGAATGGTATGATTGAATACTACGTCCATCACGGTTCTTAATCCCATCTGATTGATGGCCTGATTCATCGCACGCATTTCTCTTATTCTTGCAATACCATCAGCAGTCGATGCATACGAACCTTCAGGCACATTATATAAAACCGGGTCGTACCCCCAATTAAAGCCGTCAAATTGACGGATAGCATTAATCAGATCTTTTGATTCGTCGCTTGTGGGGCTATAGCTTTCTAGTAGGCTCAGCAGAGTCGCTTCATCAGATTCAACGCCACATACCCCTTCAATTGCTTCAATATTACACAGTGTGGCAACCGTATCGGTTAAGGCAATTTGGTTTTCTGGATTTTCTGGGACGGTCAAAAAATCGTTGGTAGGTAGGGTATGAAAATGCGTTAAGCCAGAGGCTTGCAATTCGGCTAAGTGCTGAAGTGGCTGAGTGTTGGATTCAGTAAAGGCTAGGTACTTTCCTCTATTTGCTACTGACGTGCTTTCATCAAATATAGAGAAGTCGCGTACATGACTTTCATAAATAATCATGGTCTCGGGTGCTGCAAGCGCTGGAGCATCAACGCTTCCCCAGCCTTCAGGTTGGGTGTCGGCGTCGTTCAAGTTGACGAACATGGAATACTCGCTATCAGCAGACGCGGCAACGGAGTAGGGATCGGCTGATTCGGTTATCACTAAATTGTCGATTGAACGATCGTAAAGCGAGACATGAAAACGATAAAGGTTTCTATCTAGTGCAGCTCGAGCGCCGGTGTAAGACCAAATTCCCGTATTCGGGTCGAGCAACATATCGCGGCTAGCTATTTCGTTTTTACTGCTAGCGTCAAAGACTTTGAGCGTTACATTGTGTGCCGTAGGCGCCCATACGGAAACAGTAATATTATCTTGTTCGTATTGAATACCCAGTGTGGCTTCGTCTGCATCGTTTTCTCCCATCGTATAAATGGCATCCAGGACACGAGGTGTTTGTACTTCTGTACCTATTAACTCGCCAGAAGCATTGCTTCCAGTTGCCCAAATTTGTCCGCGTAGTCCGGTTTTAATTTGTTGCTCATCCAAATCATTGATCGAATAAGCCGGCCAACTTGATAAATGCGGAACACGCTGCTGTTGCTCTTCGCTTAAAGTTGTAGGGGTTAAGCTAGCACTGAACTCACTACCGGTGATATCTCCTTCTGCATTTTGAGACAAGCCTCCTGTAGTGGAAAAAAAGAGTTGATCAGCACTACCGTCGTTATTCCAAACTAAAGTTTGAGCGTCTATCCAATGCGCTGCTGCATTGTTGATACTTCTAATAGGCGGTGTACTTGGGTCACAATTCGGATTTTGACAAACAGGCTCATTGGTAATGGTAGCATTACGCATATTTTCGCTACCAATAACAAAAGCCATGCGAGCAAATTCGCCCTCGCTGTCGAGCGTTAGAGAAAAATCGTTCGTTTGATTGTTACCATTTTGATGAATTATAAAATTGCCACAACTCGCATTCTCTGCAAGCGACAAAACCCAATAGGCACCATAGATAGGGTCGATGCCTTCGCCATTTACAGTGGGTCCCATAGGCCAATCTGTAGGTGCGGTAGATGAGGCAGTTACCTGTGAGGCCCATCCTTCGTCGCCACAGCCATTCCATAGATGTAAGACCCATTCATCATAGCTTCCATCAATATGTCCTCGGTTGAGATAAACCACGGCTTCATTATCTGCCGGGAAAAAGACGGGGTCGGGAGGGCCAACCGCAACAGGCGTATCACACTGTGCTTGCTGACTGCCAATACATGAATCAATATCGTCTTCATTTTCACTTACTTCAGAGCTGCAACTGGTAAGTATGAACAAACACATTGCTGTAAACGCGTTTCTTGCGGATGGCCGGATGCAAAACATATTTTTCTCCCAATACATTGCGCGCTGTGCGCAGAACTTAGGTAGTGTATGAGGGTTAAATAAGGAAGACTATCGATTGCATACGTATACAATATTCACTACATACGTATGCATTAACATTTAGTAAACACTAAATATACAAATATTGCTTTTTAATGAATGAATCTGTAAAGCAACCACTGAATTTGACTATTGTGATCGCTATCCCAGTTCATAGTACTGTGTGAAGCATTTGAACAATTGAGTTCCACTGAGTACCGATGCTGAAGGAAAGCGTAAAATAGGAATTAAATCACAAGGAGCGCGTAGGGCATAATGCGCTTCGCTGGTATCTAATTCATCGACATTTAGCACTTTCGCCATCAGTTGACCCTTTTCGACAGGCTTTCCCAATTTAGCTTGGTAATCTACCAATCCGCCAAAATCGGTGTACAAGGTTTTATAATTTTTTAAGTCTACGCCCCGTCGAATCATGGTTTTTGGCGCAAGTTGAGCTGCGTTAATCACTCCCTTAGCCGCGAGATAGCCGAGAATGCTCCTTGCATCTTTTTCACCTTCATCAAAGCTGAGCACTTCCTGACTACCTAATTCAATAGTGAACGCTTCAATGCCAAAAGAAGTACGTCGTTCAAATTCAGCTTCAATGAATTCCTCCAAGGTCCACCAAGGGCAAAAGCTTGCTTCGTCTAGCGCCCCTGCAAACTGATTGGGAATGAAAATACAAAAGGGGATAGAAAATTGCTGCGCAGCTTGGCGTGCATTTTCGGGAATGTAGATATGTCGCGTTGCGACAGGCCCTGTGTGTAAATCTAATACGATATCTGCATCGAACGCGAGTACTTGTAGAGCGAGATTAAGCTGTTGTGCCAAAGCCAAACCCCATGGTGCGTTTAATTTTTGCTCTATCGCCTCTCGCCAAAAAACACGAAAGCGCGATTTAATGGATTCAATGGATTCTTCCGCCAAAATGGATGCACCAAACTCCAACACGCGTTCCTTGTCATAGAAATATCCCCGATTCCAATTAGTACCATTAATGGGGTCAAAACGCCCCAGTGTATATTCACCGGCCTTAATATTAGTGCCAACAGGGTTACAGTTAGGCACTAGGGTTATTGAGCCGTAAATAGTTTGTTGTTGCAAGGCTTCCATTAACTGATAAATAACCACGTTGCCTTGTACTTCACTCCCGTGAATACTGCTTTGAATATAAACTTTAGGGCCGGGAATATTATCGCTTAAAGTATAGATAGGAACATTTAACTGCCTACCGGAGGCGTTTTGTGCAAGCGCTAAATAACGCTTATTAATCGTTCGTTTCATACAGCTTTAGTAGAGCAGGTTGAACATTGGGAGTGCTTACTGAATTGTAAATTTCGCCAAGTATGATGAAGACCATCAAAAAAATGGACTTTACCACTGCCTAATATCGGCAATCCAAGTATATATTGACCCGCAAGCATGGCTTGATAGTGTCCTATTAATGATACTACCGGTCCGAAAATACCTCGCTCGACGCAACTTTCATTAGGGTCGGGCCATACTTTACTCAAACATTCGTAGCAGGGGCTATCTGATTCGGGTAGTACGCAGCATATCATTCCTTCAAAACGAATAGCTGCGGCAGTGATTAGTGGAATATTTGCTTTATAGCAAGCGCTATTAATTGCTAAGCGGCTTGTTTGGTTGTCGGTGCAATCAAGTACCAACGAAATGGGAGGGTTTACCTCTACCAGTGAGTACAGTGTATTGTTGTCAAAGGTGTGCTCAATGGGGGTGATTTGCCCAGAAGGATTCAGCGTTTGTAAGGCTTCTGTGGCAGCTTGTACTTTTGGTTTTCCTACATCTTTTTCATTATATAGGGCTTGCCTTGCTAAATTGCTGCGCTCAATGGTGTCGTGGTCAATAAGACTTAAATGCCCAACCCCCATTAACGCTAGAGATTGCGCAGCCGCACAGCCAAGTCCACCCATTCCTATAATAACAATATGAGCTGCGTTGAGTTGTTCTTGACCGTGTAAATCGATTTGGGGTAACGCGATTTGCCTGTCGTAACGGGTTGTATCAATATTCATTCAAACGCATATCTATCAAATTGCTATTGTCTCGCTAGATGCAGAGGTATATATGTCTTCATACGCCACGTAGATAGACGCAAAAAAGGTAGGCACAAATACAAGCAGCCCTAAACCCAAAGGAATTACTGCTAAAATATAGAAAAACAGGGTAAGCACGCCGTACAGTAGGTAAGGAACAACATTTTTATAGCAGCCTTTAAAACTTTCTATCATGGCTGTTTTTACTGTCATGTTTTGGATAACGATTAGTACCGGAGCAAACCATAAGGCCATAGTAAACGGAAGGTAAATAGCTAATATGACAAGCATTTTATAGGCAATTTCAGGACTTAAAAGTACCGAAGGATCTGACAATTCCCCACTCAGCATTTGAAGATAAATAGGCCCTAAAATAAGGTAAGACAGCAAGAACATTACGATGAAATTAATGCCAGATAGCATAGCAAGCGGAAGAAAATGTGTTTTGAATCCTTCAAATAAAAAGCGAGGTGAAAATGTGCTGCCTTGTTTTACTGCGTGGCAGCCAAGAAATAATCCTCCAGACCAGATAAACGTAGTAAACGAACTTATCAAAGAGAGGACTTCCGGTAAAAGTTGAATGGCTAATAGGATCAAAAAGCCAACCACCATGGTAAGGACCCATTCTACTGGATGCTCCCTGAATAACTTGTAACCAGAAGCAAACCAATCAATTCCTTTCGTGCTTTTTTGTGATGTTGGACCCGTATAAATAACCGATTCGTTAGTGGGATCCTGTTCTTTTTGGTTTTCTAGCACGCTGTATCCTTAAGCCGCACCCCTTTTGGTGTCGTACTTTTCGCTCTTTAAAATTTCTTATGTTATACACGCATGAACAAGCAAAAGCTAGCCGCGTTTACTTCACCTTATTTAATGCACGCTTTGTCTTAGAAGCATCCCATTTGACACAAAAAAGTGAACAATATGCACCAGTTTGAGTATATACCCGTTCCACCTCAACATGCTCGATTCAGCGAACGAATAAAAGGATT
>CAYSDZ010000025.1:0-49410 GCA_964429915.1 uncultured Alteromonas sp. | reverse complement strand
AACCCGCATCATCAGCTTGGAAGGCTGAGGTAATAGCCATTATACGATGCCCGCAAATCCTTATTCTCTGACCACCTCAAGGAAAGTGGTGGAGGGGGCAGGATTCGAACCTGCGAAGGCTGAGCCGGCAGATTTACAGTCTGCTCCCGTTGACCGCTTGGGTACCCCTCCAGAGATTGATGGTGCCGACTGCCGGAATCGAACTGGCGACCTACTGATTACAAGTCAGTTGCTCTACCAACTGAGCTAAGCCGGCACTGCATCAAGTGGGTGCGCATTCTAGATGAATGCGATAACCGGTGCAATAGGGTTTTGATAAAAAATTTTCAATCGACCAAATTACACACAATTATTTAGGCATGGTATTAGTTTGATAAGCTATTGCATATCGTGCTAAACCTTGTAGCACCAAATTTTCGGCGCGGAATATAGCATCTTCATTTACCGCTGTCAGCACTTTATTGTCTCCACCCGTTAAAAAAATGCAATATTCACTATATTGAGTGCGTAAATAGCGTTCTGCCATGGTTACGATGCCCATCGCACTGGCTAAACAACCTGCGCTAACACATTCCGGTGTAGAATTGCCAAGAGACAAGGTTGAGGTATCGTTGTTTCCTGAAAATACTCTTGCAGTGTGGCTGGTTAAGGCGTTTTGCATCAACTGTCGCCCTGGAATGATCCACCCTCCTTGATGCTTTCCATTACTTACGACATCACAGGTGATCGCCGTTCCAAACATCAACACGGCGAAATTGGGCTTGCTGAATTCCCTACAGGCGACCATAGCCAGCCAACGATCGATACCCATAGTAGAAACATCAGTATAACTGTTCATTAAACCAGCGAAATGAGTCTCTGTTTGAATATTGGAGAAAGGAAAAGATTGAATCTGGCAGAAAGCACTCAATTCGCCGACCACTTTATCGTCGCGAACACTGGCACAAAAAATCGCAGAAACCGTCTGAGATGAAAGCCAAAGCAATAACTCCTCTAATTGCTCACACACAAAGACCACGATTTCAGGTTGATGCAAAAAAGATACTTTTATCCGTGAATTGCCCATATCAATCAGTAAGACTGTTTCATATTGCACGAACACTTATCTCCCCGCCGTAAAAGGCCTTCACCACTCCATTTTGGTCTAACAACAATCCACCTCTATCGTCAATTCCGACGCATTTGCCTTCTTCCGAGTGTTTAACGCCTACCAATTTGACGTCTTGCTGGTGATAGAGATTTTTCTGTTTCCAACTCTCAATAAAAGGGCTAAATCCCTGTTGCTCAAACCGTTCCAGTGCTTCACGTAAACGATTGATAAGCGTGATTAAAAGCTTGTTTCTATCTACTGCTTTGTCGAGTTGTGTCGATAAATCGGTCCATGCTTGGTCGATTTTTGTCGATTCCGACATAGTGACGTTTAATCCAATACCGATAATTGTGCTGCATGTACCACTGAACTGCCCTTCAACTTCAACTAATACACCGCCCATTTTTTTATTGCTACAGTAAATATCATTGGGCCATTTCAATTGAACGGGTAAGGCAAACTCAGTCTCAATCGTTTCTGCTACTGCCACACCAACGGCTAGACTTAAGCCGTCTAGCGCTTGATAGCCAAGGTCAAATTGCCATAGTAAGCTTATGTAAAGATTGGCACCAAAAGGAGACTGCCACTTTCTTCCTAGCCTTCCACGGCCTGCGGTTTGCGCTTCAGCAACACAAACAGCACCTTTTTTTAAATGCGGCAGAGTGTTTCGCATTACCTGATTAGTCGAATCTACAACGGCGAGTACAGTCACGGTTCCAGAAGTATGTTGCTTTATCTGCTCAGCGTCTAAAAACGTCAATTTAGTTTCAAGCCGATATCCCTTCCCAGTTACTGAAAAAATACCGAGACCTAATTCTTGCAAACCTTTCACATAATTAGAAATGGTTGCGCGTGATACACCTAATCGCTCAGCAAGTTGTTGCCCAGACACAAATTCATGTTCCGATAACGCAGCCAACAAAGCGTTTTTAACGTTGCGTTCATCCTTCACAACGCCACCAACCCCTGCTTACCAATCAATCTGACTTCATTTTCTAGTTTCACGTTAAATCGCTCATAAACCGTTTTCACAATATGTCGAGCAAAAGCTAACACTTCCTCTCCTTTCGCATCATTAGCGTTGGTGAGCACTAGGGCGTGATGTGGATGCACTTGCACACCTCCGTAGAGTTGCCCTTTGAATCCAGCCTTTTCTATCAGCCACGCAGCAGGTATTTTAACCTTTTGTATTTTCGCCTTTTGATCGTGCACTTCAAAGTAAGGTACTTTTTCATGATGCTGAGCGATACGTTGATAACAGGCTTCACTCACCACAGGATTTTTAAAAAAACTGCCGGAATTTCCGATTGTGCTAGGGTCAGGTAATTTTTGTTTTCGCATAGCCACAACCGAATCAAAAATTGCATGAGGTGTCGGTGAAATGAGCGTTTGCAAATCTCCGTAAGTGACGACAGCTTGCCATTTTTTGGGAAAGACAAAACGGACTCCCACAACAATGGATGACCCGAATAGTTCCTGCTTAAAAATACTGTCTCGATAAGCAAACTTACATTCATGTTTTGTCAGCGTAGTCATTTTATTCGTCTTGAGATTCAGCACATCAACGCTGTGAATGAAAGCTTCAACTTCCACCCCATAGGCCCCGATATTTTGAATCGGCGCTGCACCCACGGTTCCTGGAATCAGCGCCAGATTTTCAAGGCCATACAAATTATTTTCCAAACACCAAACAACAAATTCATGCCAGTTTTCACCAGCCCCAACACTCACAAGCTCACCTTGCTCAGTCGCTTGCTTGGTTTTCCCCAACATACGTATAGCAACGACAGTGCCATCAAAGTCATCAACAAAAATACAGTTACTGCCTTCGCCTAAAATCAAATAGGGTTCGTTTCGCGAGGCGCTCACCCAACGCTGAAGATCGTCAAGTGTATTCATCTCAATGAATGCATTGCAATGGGCATCAAGCCCGAAGGTGTGTTGACGTTTTAAGGGATACACTAATAAACTCAATGACGATTTTACTATATTGTAAGGTTTTTCAAGTACTGGGAAAAGTAACCGATACAGTAAGCGTTATGGTTTTAATCTTTTCGCTATCGGAAAATCAATGAATTCTGTTTACGCTGTTGTTTTATATTGTGTTTTATGCGCGTACTACAGTTTTTTTGCACTTCAATTTGCTTCCCCCGATGACGTAATCACTTTCACGGCCGTGTATATTGTTTGCTTGAGCGCGTTGAAGCTTTGGTTAGATCGAGGTGTGTATCTGTCGCTTTACCATATTGTTGCTGTGGCTTATTTCTACTACATTGCGAAAGAAATATGGGTGCTGAATCCCATGTTATCTGAATTTAGAGAATTCGAAATCACTCCTGCTGTTTTCATTATTTCATTGGCTACAGTGTTATTGCTCACTGCCTTAGCGTGTAATTCAAACAAATCGATCATTGACATGGTTGGCGAACGAGACCGCTCTAAAAACTTGTATCTGAGCAAGTGGATCACAGTGCCATTATTTGTGATTTACGTTTCTCTTATGGCTGTGCCAGCCTATCTAACGTTAACCTTGGGTCGAGCCGAAGTCTACGAGGCGGCATTTGCATCCATTTCTCTAGCCATTCCTTTTTTAAATGCTATGGGCTATTTGCTTCCACCGTTCATTCATTTGTCTTTTAATAAAGGGCGAGTTCAGTTATTGCTCAAAGTAGCAATGATAAGCATGGTATTTTTAATACAAGTCGGGATTGGAAATCGGTTTATTCTGTTATTTTCCTTTTTTATTTTTATTTCCATGATTATCGATGTACGTAAAATAAAACTTAAGAATGTGGTGTTACCCTTACTGCTTTTATCCACGTTGTCGGTGGCAATGACCCAGCTTCGTTCTGCTGGTGAAACCGTCAATGCCGAAGCGGCCGCAGATTCTGAAGGCATCATTTATTACACTAGCGGCTTAGTGAAGTACTATAAAGACAATCCTCACAGCTATCTGCCTGTTTACTCAACGTTTTCCTTGTATTTTATCGTGCCACGTGCAATTTGGCCCAACAAACCAGAATTGATTGGTAGCTGGCTGCTTAAAACGGGGCTATTCCATCATAATTTTTCTGAAGGCCATAGCGGATCGGTTTCTTTTGTGGGACCTTTCTTCGCAGATTTTGGTTCGCTATTTTTTCTTCCTATGATGTTATTGGGCGCGGTGTTGGTCGGACTAGACAGATACTTGCTCAAATATGTAGGTGAATGTTCTGCACGAGGGATCATTGCCGCAAGTTTCGTCCCTTTGGTATTTTTCGGTTATCGAAGTTTTAATACGTCGGTAGCTGCTGAAGTGATTTTATTACTCATGGTGTATGCACTTACTCGGTTTAATAAGTTAACGCCCGTACCCGCAGCCTATTAAGCAGATAGATTGAGTACAGTTTATTCGCTGTTGGTCGATATGACTTAATATCAACATCATATGAAACGGTTCGATGTTTTAAACCGCTGTGTTTTCAGCAAAGCTAATTAAAAAAGTGAGTTTGTTTTGAGCAAATATGTTTATTCAGTTGTCGCAATGCTATTGGGATTGTTATATCACGCTTCGTCTTTCGCTCAAATACGAGCAATTGACGACACAATTCCTGCCCTCACTGTGTCGTTGAGCGGTTCACATATCGATAACTTTAATCCCACGTTGACTGATTCGCTTTCTTCCTCAGGTGTTCAAGTGTCTGCGTTTGGTGCTTTGCTTTCTAAAGGTGAAGGCTATTACGTAGGGCTAGATTACGCCGCCTCAGAACAGGTTAACTTTACTCAAAGCTCAGAAGAAAATTTTGATGGAGACCAAAATTTCACCCACGCCAACGCAAGTATTTACAGTCGTTTATTTATAACTAATAACCTTGCTTTCGATGCATCTCTTTCTCACTCTCATGTAGACCAACCCTTTGGTCAAGGTTTATCGCGATTCAGAAACAATGTGCTTACTACCGACACCTTGAATAGCACTCAGTTGGGTGGCACTTTGATTTACGGAAAAGAAACGGCTAAGCGTTATATTACTTTTGGCGTGCGCGCACGAGAAGATAGATTCGAAAACAACAATGTTTATTCAACGCTGTTTAACCTTTCACAGCAAGTCGCTGAACTCAACCTACTGTTTAGACGCTCTGCAATGGGGCTAGCCTTTAAGTTCGACATTACCAACGACGATTTTGAACAAGACAGTCGGATAGACAGTGTGATGTACCGCGCGCTAGTTGGGCTAGACTGGCAAGCAACTGGAAAGTCAAAACTACGCGCATTAATTGGTCAATTCTGGCGCGACGTTGAGCGCGGTAATAACGACTCAGGGTTGAGCTGGCAAATTGATTATGAGCATAGCCCTCGTGAAGACATCAAACTAACTGTTAGCTCTGCCAGAATTTCTCAAGAATCTGAACTTGAGTTTGCAACCAACAGTATTATCGAAACCTATGTCGCAGGTCTTGCTTATCAATACTCGTCGCAATGGTCTTATGCAGTCAACACAAATTTTCGAACCACCGAGTTTGTGGCGACTGAAGATATTGGAGGCTTGGACGAATTTATCGCCAATGCCTATGTTGAAGCGCAAATTAAAGATCATAGCCGCATGCGTTTGCAATATGCGTTTCAAGATGTAAACAACCAAGATAACAGCATCGACTATCAACAAAACGAAGTGAGGTTAACGTGGTTTTACGCTTTCTGAGCGTCGTATTCCTTTTAGTTTGTTTTGACCGCAGTTTTGCACAGAGCGACGCCCAACCTTTTGTTATTGATGCAGGCGATACGATTTCAATTAGTGTCTATAACGAACCCGATCTTAACGTAAGGGTAAAAGTAGAGAAACTGGGGCAAGTTAAAATGCCACTCATAGGCAACATCTATGTGCGCGGAAAAACCACTCAACAATTGGCTGAGGAAATTGAGCAAGCCTATTTTGATGGTTATCTCGTGAATCCAAGCGTGGCGATCTATGTAGAAAATTATCGTCCCATCTATATAAGAGGAGCAGTAGTAAATTCTGGCGCATACGATTTTGAATTCGACTTAACGGTCGACCAAGCCATTGCATCAGCAGGCGGACTAAAAGACAGAGCGTCAAAGAAAAACTGGTATATTATTCGCGGTGTCGATAAACAACGCCTTCCGGCTGAAAAATCGACATTAGTCTTCCCCGGCGATATCATTGAAATTAAAGAAAGCTTGTTTTGACCATGAACGCGCAGCAAATAAACAAGCAAAGTAAGGCAGCGTCTTTTGATTTGGCGCAACTCTTTACTTTTTTGTGGCGCAACAAAATCAAAATCGTGTTAACGATTTGCGTATTAGTTTCACTTTGCTTTTATAAGATCACCACACTGCCCCGCTATTACAAAGCGAGTAGCACCATACTGCTCGATACAAACAGCAAAAATTTGAGCTTGCCAGACCCCGTATCCACCCTTACAGGAAGCAGTGACACGCAACTTGATACGTATATTGAATACATGTACTCGCGCGTATTTTTGTCTGATATCGTTAGTACTCTCAACTTGACGCAGTATGAAGAATTTCGTTCTAAAAAACCTGGGGTAGATGAAGCTCGACATGTCGAATTTGCAATTAGCCAGTTACTTTATCGCTTGTCGATTCGCCCTTTGGGTGAGACCAACCTGTTAAAAATTAGCTTTGAATCTTTGACGCCGGAGGTTTCCGTCGCCATTGTTGACCAAGTTGGCCCCGCGTTCTTTCAGTTTCTTGATAATTTAAGTAAGAAACGCGCCGACGAGGCCTCTGCTTGGCTAACCAATCATATTGCCGAACTACAAGAAGAATTGTCATTAGCTGAACAGTCGTACCAAGATTTTTTGCGCGAAAACCAGATGATCGACACCTCAAGTCAGATAAACATTGCCAATAAAGAAATTGCCGCGCTACTGCAACAACGCAGTGAGAATCATAAGAAAATGGCGGGTTTAGAACGCACGCTTGCACAAATTAAATTAGCTGACGGCGATATTGACCAAATGATGAGCATTCCCCAGTTTTTAAACTTGCCCATGTTGGTAGAAGTGAATAGCAAATTGGCCGAACACGCCCAACGTTTTGCTGAACTGAAAGATAGATACAAATTCAAACACCCGAAGTACATTCAAGCACAGTCTAATTTGCAACAATTATTGTCTGAACGACAGTCGACGATAAGCACCTTTATCGCAGCGGTAAAACAAGATTATGAGTCTTTAAAAATTGTGAAAGAAGGCCTCGACGAGCAAATTCAGCAAGCCATGGAGCAGCTCAGTGAACTAGGCGCAGACGAGTTGCGATTGAACCGATTGAAACGCGAAGTGATGTCAACGCAAAAAGTCTATGACGCCTTTTTGGAGCGTTTACAAGAAACTGAAATTTTGCGTGAACTGGGACAAAATGAGCATTACTCTGTGGTTGACGTTGCCACTCTGCCTACTTCACCCAGTAAGCCAAATTTAACACTTCTTGTTGCAGTTTCGATATTGGTTTCCAGTTTTTTTAGCGCCGCTTTTTGGCTCGCTATCAGCATTATCAACGATAAGGAGTCTCGCTATCGAAACGTATTAAACAAGATTGGTATTCCCGTATTGTCTGAAGTACCACGACTAAGCACAACCCGATTTGATAAAACCCTAACCAAATCTATCCAGCGCAAAGAAACCTATCATCCTTTCACCGAAGCCATTCGCTCACTGCGAACCGCATTAATGGTCTCTAATAAGGAAGTGCGGATAGTTATCGTGTCGGGTATTCGAAGTGGCGATGGAAAATCGACGATCGGCGTGACACTCGCCAAGGCCTTCGGTCAGCTTGATAAAACCTTACTTATTGATGCTGATTTACGCAATCCTTCGCTTCACGAAATATTCAATATGCCGTTGTCTCATCCCGGACTCACCAACTTTGTCAAACGAACAGACAAATACAAAGACTGCATTGAAAAGCTTAGAGGCTCGCAACTGTCTATTATGCCAAGTGGCGATTTACCTAATGACCCATTGGTAGAATTAACTAAAAACCGACTCACCGTAATGCTTGAACGTATGGCCGTGTTTTACGAGCGTGTAATCGTTATTGCACCGTCAATTGCTGAATACAGTGATGGATTGGTGCTAGCAAAAAATGCAGATGCAGCCGTATTAGTCTGTGATGTAGAAAACAATAGTGCTGATGACGTTACCGATTCAGTGCAGCGTTTACAGGAAGTGGGTACCCCGACGATTGGCGTTGTTTTTAATAAATCAAAAAGCATTCGCGCCAATCGCAACGCACCAAGTAGACTAAGATTAATGTTAAGTTATACGTTTAGGCTTTTAACAACAGGTAAAGTCTGATGACTTGCAACATTCCCAATCATTTGTCTCAGTCTACAGTCCGCACATAGGCGCAGATTCAGTTTAAAACTCAACTTATTTACAGCAACTTTGGCAATTCATCACTCCGCTTGTGGCAGAGCAACTAACCCAAGACAATCAAACAGGAGTAAGATTTATTGTTCCTGAGCAAGGACAAAAATGGACGTTTGATTCGGTCTCTACGATTTAATGCTTCGCACATATACCGGATGCCGCCGAATACTGTCAGGCATATCGTGGCTAGGTAAGCAATCCTTAGATACGCTGTTCAAATATGAACTTTGCTCATTTGCAAATAGCACATCGAAGGCAAAGCGTTGATGACCGTACTTTCCTCGGTGGAGCATTTTTGCTGAAAAAACTAACACATCCCCTCGCTTTAAAGAGATCGCCTTAGCATTGGCTAGGTTATCTGATGGTTTCCTTCCATGTAAAGCCATCCGGGTATTGTACTCATTATCTGTATCCCAGCGCTTGTGAGAACCGGGTATCAGCTCAAGGCCAGTTTCATCGACAATAGGAATGCGAAAATGCGGCATGATATCGCCTTGAGTTATCGCCTTTTTTTGTACCTCGTCGGATTGGCCGTACTGAATATCTCTATGCCAGTAGTTAGGTTGATGCGGGTTGTAGGGGTCAAAAAACAGCTGAGTGTTTAAAAAGGCTGGAGCTGGGATATAGTGCTCAACAATATTCAGTAAGGAAGAATCGACAATGCTTGTAAACAATACCTCTCGCTCTTTGTCCTCAAGATACGAGCGACGGGTTAAATAAGCACTATTGATGGCTTTTTGTTGATATACCCGTTCCACCTCAACATGCTCGTTTCAGAGCTATCACATCTAAAAACGTCGACAGGCGCGTTTGGATTCTGTAAATTTGATGATAAATACAGCGCTTTTTGATCAAAATATAGGCATGACACCGTCAGGTATGACCACGCGTATCCCATTTTGTGTACTTATTTTATTTATTGTTAGCGCCTCTTGTCAGTCGGCTAGTTTAGTGCAAGCGCTAAAAAATAAGAAAAACTTTACTTCTAATGAAGGGCTTGTACAAAACACGGTTTACGATATAGAACAAGATTTAAATGGGTTCATTTGGTTAGCAACCCAAAGTGGTTTGGATCGCTTTGATGGATATTCGTTTGAAAATTTTGGCGAAACCTCAGATATTCACACGGGTTTAAGTGGTTTACACATACTCGATCTTGAACTTGATAAAAGCACTGGCGACTTGTGGGTAGGAACAGCAAGCGGTTTAAATAAACTTGATGCGGTAACCGGCAATATTGAAACCATTAATCTAAAAACAAATAATGGTGAGCCACATAAACGATTTCCTGCACTTCATTTTGACAAAGCAGGCTCGCTTTGGGTAGTGGCCGGCAGCACTTTATATGTGCAAAACAAAATTACAAAAACATTTACCTCCGTTCCCTTTCATACTGAGTTTTCACGCATTTTTATTCACGAACTTGAGACTGATGAGCAGAACGTGCTCTTCATCGCTTCGTCTAATGGTTTGTTACGCTACGATATTAATCGTGGGAAATGGTTACCGACACTCTTGAAGAGCAAAATTGTCTTGTCAGTTTTTATTGACCACGAGCAGGCCCTTTGGGTGGGGACGAACTCAGAGGGGCTTTTTCATTTTACTTTTGATGCCAATAACTCACCACTGAACACCGTTCAAGTGAGTACCAAACAGGGACTGGCAAATAATATTGTTTATGACATTGAACAATCGTCCTCTGGGACAATTTGGGTGGCAACAAACAAAGGCGTGTCTATTTTTCCTAACTATAAGAAAGAAAACGCTCTATTGCCCATGAAGCTTAATAACGCAGAAGAAAACAATGATTCAGGCTCAATCGTGTATTCCTTATTTGTGGACAACGCTGATCAGATATTATTTGGCACTTTGATTAATGGTTTCAGCGTAGTGTCTCCCAAGGCAATATTGTTTAACAATCTGTCGATAGGAACTACAAGGCTCGCTTATTCTACCGAGCTTGATAACCAAGAAAATTTATGGATAACGGCACCAGAGGGCCTGTGGAAAATAGACGCACGACAACAAACACGGACTCGTTACGAATTTGAAAAGGGAGATGTAAATGCAGACAATGCCAATATTCTACTTGATATATTTCACTCAACGTTCGACGACACACTATGGGTTTCTACACGAGTAGGCTTGGCACGTTTAAATCGCTCTAAAACAGCGTTAATCACGGTTGGCTTTAAAGGCATTCCTATCTACAGCTTGGCAGGCGACGGTAAGGGCAACCTCTACGTAGGCACTACCACTCATGGCTTTTATCATTATAACCCAATCAACCAAGAGATCTTGTCACACTACGATACTGACAGGGTGTTAGGCATTCACGTAAGCGACGAAGAAAAGGTGTGGCTCGCCACATCTGAAGGCATAGTCAAAATTAATCCCATTGAGAAGACCAAGGAGGTCTATCTCCACACCCCCAATGATCCCAATTCTTTAGCCCATAATGTTGTCACTTGGATATCTGATAAGTCTGACGGTCAATACCTTGTAGCGACACAAGCAAAAGGTGTGCAACTAATGGAAGAGGATAGTCAAAGCGGCACGCTGACATTTACTTCCATTTTCCCTGAGACTGAACTAAGTAAAGTGTCAATTGGTGCTATTCGAGAGGGAGTTAATGGTAATTATTGGATTTCGACAATCAATGGCATCGTTAAAATGGATAAAACCTTGTCTGTGCTAGAGTTTTATGACAACAAAGACGGAGCTAGTCGTGGAGGGTATTTCATAAGTGCAAATTCAATGAATTCAAAGGGACAAATCTTTTTCGCTGGCTCAGACGGCGTTACCTATTTTCATCCAGACAACATTGTTCGCCCTAAAAGTTTTCCTTCACTGCATATTACACGGATTTCAATTTTAAATAATGAGTCGGGGTTACGAGAAATCAATGCTCAATCAACCCCAATCAAACCCATCAAAAATACCTCTCTGAATATCGATTATAACGATATTTTGTTTACAGTAGACATCGCCGCCACGGAATTAATCAGTCCTGAAAATATTCAATATGCCTATCGCTTGTTAGGGTTTAACAATCAATGGTTAACGCTTGATAGTACCAAACGCTCCATCACTTATACATCACTGGACCCCGGCAGCTATACGCTTGAAGTTAAATCGACTGATCGATATGGCAACTTCAATCGCGACCAAGTGGTATTAAAAATTGAAGTAAAGCCACCTTGGTATGCGACTAAAATAGCAGTAATATCATGGGTTGTATTAGGGATATTGAGTATTTATTTGTATGCAAAATGGCGGGCGTATGAACAATTTTCACACTCTGAGAAACTTGCCGAAGAAGTGGCAAATAAGACCAAAGAATTAAAACTAGCCAATGAGCAATTGCAAACGTTATCTAACCAAGATCCACTCACCAAAGTCTATAACAGAAGAGGATTTACTTACTTTGCAAATAAACAGTTGCAGATTATTGATACGTTAAACGAAGCATCAGCGGTGATGTTATTTGACATTGATTTTTTCAAAAGGATTAACGATAACTTCGGACACAGTGCGGGCGACGAGATACTTCTGCGGTTTGCCACGATCATTCAAAGCCACTTGAAAAACGACGATATGGTGGGTCGCTGGGGTGGCGAAGAATTTGTATTACTATTACCAAAAGCAGACATGGCGCTAGCCATAAAGGTAGCAAACGATATACGAGTGATGGTGTCTGAAAAACCAGTTGAAATATCAGGGCAATCCATCAAGGTAACCGTTTCAGGTGGAGTTGCTATTGTTAAACATAGCGACTCCCTCGACGAAAGTATCAAAAAAGCGGACGTATTGTTATATGAGGCCAAGCAAAATGGTCGCAATCAAATTTGTTATTAATTTACCTACGCTTATGCTCTTTCAATATTAGTTAAACACGCATACCGCAGTAATTCAATCAGACCGATTAACACTAAACTAATGGCGACCATGGGCAAAAACGCGGCTAAAGCTAATGTAATAACCACGATACCCGAACCATAGGCAATATTAGGTCGTTTTTTCGGTGCAGCTAGCTTTCCTTTAGGCCGTCTTTGCCACCACATAATGGCACCACTTACACTTAAAAACACCACGGTTAGTGCGACCACCGCTGCCAAAATTTGATTTAACCAGCCAAAGAGTGCGCCTTCATGTAAACTGATCCCCAAAGACACCACCTGCTTAACTGGGTGATAATCTTTAAATCCAATACGCATAATTTCCTCACCCGACCATTTATCATAATGCAAGGTGAGACGCTCGGGTCGATATGCTGACATAGCTCGTACCGTCCAAACGCCGTTATCGCCTCGCGGCGGCTGCACTTGAATCGGTGGAACTAGCGTGGGCAATTGCGGATTATCCAGTATTTGTTGTAGCGAATGACCTGCCCCCTGCGGTTGAGGACCAGATTGTAATTTAACTTGAGATGTTCCTTCACTGGTTTCCCACAGGTCAAGCCCATCACTTTTCGGTTCAGATGTGGGTTTTGATGCTGAGCGTAAGGTTACTCGCCATTCTTGGCCCGGCCCTCCCCACTTCATGGCCTTTTCCACTCGGTCGAACCCCGCGCCCCATAGCTGGGTCCATGGCAAACCGGTAAGTAAAAAAGCCAGAATCAACAAGCTAAACCAAATACCCACTGAGCCATGCAATTCACGCCACTTTTGCCGTTTATTTTGGTATTTATTTGTACGTAAGTTTGGTAGTAAGGCTGGCCTTATCGTGGTTAACCAGCTTTTCCCCGCACTGGGCCGAGGCCACCACAAATAAACACCTGACACCAGTAATACAATCATCCAACTGGCGACCAGTTCAATAAGGTATGATCCCCTGTTTCCGAGCAACAATTCGCTGTGCAGCTTTTTCACTGTGTTTAACAGACTCGAGCTAGATTGATAGCTTTCTACTATGTCGCCATTGGCCCGATTCAGCCATAGCGTATGTCCCTCGCGTCCTTTGCGAAACTCAATTTGCACTATTGCATCCTTAGGTTCGGGGACGAGATAGCGCTTCAATTGCATTTCAGGTAGTGCTTGCTGTCCTATGCTAACTAACTGATCAGCCGATAAAGACGGTTCGCCAGGGTTAACAGTAGGTAGCGTAGCGCTGAGTCTGTATTTGGTAAATGCCTCAATTTGCGGTTTAAATACGTAAATCGTACCGGTAATTGATAACAACACCACAAAAGGTAAGGTCAGAATTCCCGCATAAAAATGCCAGCGCCAAATCTTGTGTTGAAGTGTATTCATATTATCTGCCTTCAAACACGTAACGCGCTTCTAAAAAGAAGGTTCTTGACGGCCAAGGGTGGGCAACATAAGCCAATTCATCCAATAGATTGTCGATACCTACTGACAATCTTAAACTATTATTAACTTGCCAATTCGAGCGTACATTAACAAACACATAGTCATCAATCGCACCAAACACATTACTCCCCGTATCTAAGTTATCCAATTGGCCAAAACTGTTACTGGCATATCGCGCACTAGCATTTAAGTCGACGGTATCATTTAGCTGATAGCTTACAATTGCGTTGGCACGCCACTGAGGAATTCTGGGTAGACGATTTCCTTCAATAGCCGTATTCGCATTGTTCTGTTCAATAATGGCATCGGTGTAAGACAGGTTGAAACGCACACTCAGGGGTAAGTTGCTAATGTTTGATTGTTGAACAATTAGCTCAGCACCTTGAGTATCAACCTGGTCGATAGCCAAAAACGTAGTGACAATGACGTTGGTACCGTTGTCATTAATAGCGCCCCGTTGGAAATAAATAGTATCATCGATTAAGTCTTTGAATAGATTGACCCGCACTAAACCGTTTTCCGACAAGCGTTCAAACGAAAGGTTATGAAAAATGCCGTCTTCGGCGTTTAAGTTAGGATCTGAAACAATAATATTGGTGGTGGCATCTTCATTGCGATAAAGCTCTTCAGAAATGGGAAAACGCAATGCTTTTGCTAATGAATAGCGAATGCGCCATTGCTCATTTGGCATGTATGCCAAAGAAAACTTCGGTGAAAAACCGCTCAACGAGCGTTGTGGCACAACTGTGTCGTCAAACAATCCATCACGGGTTTCCCACTTCTCCCAGCGCAAGCCCAATGCTAAATCCCAATGAGGGTTGAAGGCCCAGCCGTATTGAGCAAATACAGACTGAGTTCGTGTTTCACCGCGACTCTGAGCACGGTTACTGATAAACGTACCTGTTAAGGCATCAATATTACTCGGTGCGATCCCCAACTGATACCTATCGGCAGCAATGCCCACAGATAAGCGCATAGCGTCATCGCCCCATAAGGTTTCGGTGCCGGCCTTGATATCGAGCGTATTCCAGCCTGTTCCTTGATATTCCGTTAAACGTCCATTGCGGTTACCGAAAGCGGGGTCTTGTGGGTTTAAACCGCTGCGAATTTCGCGGTCTTTTTGTAAATCAAAGTCAGTCGCGTAAATGTCGTAATGCCAACTGCGACTAAGCTCACCACTTATCCCTACGCCGATAAGTAGACTTTCTCTCTCTTGCGAGCGTTGTTCAAAGTTTCTATTCCCTGCTCCCCAAAAAACATTACCCGATGCATCACGCAGGTAATTGCGCTTGTCATTTTCATCTCTTGTTCGTGTTTCGTAGGCGACAGTACCGCGTAGTTCGGCAAATCCAAGGTCGTAAATAAACTTGCCTTTTAGCAGCTCACTGACCGAGCGCTCAGCACCACTATCGCCAATATAGATAACTTCCTCACCCTCATCGTTAACCCCGTCTATGAAGCCGCTTATCCCTGACGCTCTCAAATCTTCAGCAGCATTTGCCGAAAGCGAGTAGTTGGTCATGGGGTGACTGTCGTTATCAAGGCGGTTATAAGATAAAAATATCCCTAAATCATCAAATTTATCCTCATAAGATACAAACAATCGATTACCGCTGAAGGTATCATCTGTGCCCAGTACGTCGTATTGTTGGGCAAACGAACTACCCTGTAACACCACTCGCGATTTTTCTGGCGCGCGAGTAGTAATATTCACCACACCACCCATGGCATTGCCTGAGTACTCGGCGGAAAATGGACCATAAATCACTTCTGCGCTAGCAATTTCATCTGGCCCCACTAGCGACCAACGCGGCGCTCCGCTCCAACGGGTTTGCAATAAGTAATGCAGTGGTAAACCATCGGCAAATACTAGGCTTCTAGCGGTTTGAAACATACCTGAGCCTCGAATACCAAGTGTGCCATTGGGATCGCCAACGTAGCGCCGTCTTATCACCACGTTAGGTTCATAAGCGACGGCATCCTCAGAAGTAAGCAGGTTTATCGCTGATAGTTCTTTTGCTGATATGCGCGTTGTCGGGCTAATTGCCGTGGTATCACGGAATAGTTTGTCGGCATGCACACTGATATGCTCAATGTCTTTGAGATTGTCTTCTGCTGCAATGGTGTGACAGCTAAACGTTAGCGCCACAGCGACACACGCAGTAACGCGAGTTCTAGCGTAAATAAATTGCATAATACAAGTTCCTTGTTATTCGCTATAAGTTAAAAGTGTTAACGTTGCTAACTAGCGAAAACAGGCGGTCCTCTGAGGGTGGGTAAAAGGAAGCGTAGACGAAGGGGAGTAAGGTCGTGGAAAACCCTGCTTATATAGCTATATCGCTGACTTATAAGCAATGCCGTACTAGAAAAAAATAGCGCAGCGTTTTTTTGATCGATGACATAGATTAACGGACAATCGGTCGATAACGTTGTATCAACGGGTAGTTCTGTACCATCCAATTCAATTAATTCGCCGGTTGCAAAATAAATGGCTTTATTAAAAAACTTAACGCTGCTTCCGGTGCACACCACCATTACGTGGTTATTTTTGTCTGAATTAATTGCATGAATTTTGTTTGTGGCGACGGAAGTCGCCAGCACATTGCCGAACAGCAAGCTTAGAATTAATGTAACAACTGTCCATTGTCGGAACATAGTCACACTACCCGATGAGTGAGTATTCAAACAGAATACTCTGAGTATAGAAGACATATTCGAAATAAGAAAGCTTAAGGGTTACGGATCAATCCAGATTCGTCGACATTCGTTTTACAAATTCGCTCTATTAGCTCTAATTAGCTCTAATTAGAGCTAATAGCAAGATATGTGCTTTTTATCAGCGAGTTGGTAAGTGCAGTACAATCACAATTAACATGCGCAACGAACACGGCATCTTGTTCAGGCCAAGCAAAAGCAATGGTTTGATATCCGAATACGTCGCCAGTGTGACCCACTAAAGTAACGTTACTTGTTTTGCTATGGATGGTCATTAGTCCCAAACCTTGGGCTTTATTACTGCCACTTTTAATGGTTTGCTCCAACATTTTATTACCCAATTGGCTAAAGTCACCAGACCTTAAAGTAAGTGATGCTAAAAACTTTGCAGTATCTGATGCTGAAGCAACAACACCTGCATCTGGACCAGAATGCTCCCACAACTCAAAGGTATCAGCCCAAGGACGCAACACGGTGCCATAACCATGAATAGTACTTTTACTTGGGTGCTTTTCATTGTAATACGTATTGGATAGTCCGAGGGGTGCAATAATCAATTGCTCGATTAACTGCGCTAAAGATAATCCGGTTACTGTTTCTGCAACCTCTCCTAACAATACATAGCCCATATTAGAATATTCAAATTGTTTACCTTGCTCAATATCACTACTGTTGTTCTTGGCTATAGGCAAAGTACGCTCTAGGGTAATAGGACTTTCCCAGTCCTGAGTAAAGTAGCTGATGTAATCGTAGTAGTCTGGTATCCCAGCCGTATGATTCAAAAGCTGCCTAATTGTGGCAGTATCTGCATGTTGTAAATCCTTTATCACCTCATTCGGTAAGATATCACTTATCTGTTGATCGATATCCAGTCGTTGTGTTTTGATAAGCTCAAGAATGACTAATGCAGTATAAACTTTCGAAATGCTGCCTATACGTAACGGTTCGTCCCGAGGCATAGGGGATTGTGTTAGTTTATTCGCTAATCCATTCGATGCAATATACTGTTTGCCGTCCTTTTGAATGAGAATGACTGCACCAGGCGCTCCGTTTTCAACCGCTTTTAGGGCGAGAGAATCTACTGCATACTGAAGTCCTTTACCCTCAAACACTGTTTCGCCAAGTTGCAGGGGGGTGACATCATCTCGGTAAATGACATATAACAGCGTTAACATTGACGCAATAAAAGAAAAAACAAAAATAAAGCTGATGCGGTTTTTTTTGCGAAATAAATTGAAGAATGATTGAGCGTTCATAATTTGTCCTGAAAGTTAAATGTACGATCACATTGTCTGTACAAATGGGCTGTCTGGCGTCTTTTTATGTAGGGAAAGACAAATTATTTCATTCAAATCACTTTTTCTATTGCGCGATATTCGCTTTTTTAAACGCTGAAGGGGTAAGACCTGTCACTCGTTTAAAGGCGTTATAAAACGAAGAGCGAGAGTTAAAGCCAACATCAAGTGAAATAGCAAGCACCGTTTTATTTGAATCAACTAATTCTAGCTTGGCCTCTTGGACCCGCCATTCATTAACAAAATCGAAAAACGATTTTCCAATGTGCTGATTTAATGCTTGAGATACATAGTTAGGAAGCGTATTTATGCTCTCGGCTAGCATCCGAAGTGACAAATCAGCATTGCGATATAAACGCTCTTCTTTCATACATTGTATTATTTTCTCTGCGATGGCTTGCGTCATGCCTTCAGTCAACCCTGAATGCTCGTATTGCTCAGCAATCGCTTTTTCTGTTTCTTGAGTTTTTGCTATCTCATCTGTCAAACCTGGTTTTTGTCTGACACCCCATACAATAATAAACCACAATAAACCAAGGTCGATAGCGCTCTCCCAAGGTTCATATAAGAAAGGATTGCTTGCCGTTGCACTAACAACGCTAATTAAAATATACACGATTAACGAAACAGCAAGCGCTCTTACCCAACGAAGTTCAATTAATTCTGTACTCGCAAATAAATCCACTAGCGTTTTACGGTACACGTTTAACTGGTGCAAAATTAAAGCAATATAACCCGTTAATTGCACGAGCACTGAAACTTCAATGATATTCACACCAAGCGCAATCGCGTACTGTTTGAGTGAAGTATTCGAGCGTTGTTTATCAAACAAACTTTGTAGTTCATTCACATCACTCAAAACCATCAGAAAAGGTAAACTTAGCGACATCAAAAAAGGAAGAAAATGCCAACTATCTCGTTTACGCCATGTTATGGAACTTTCAGACGTTAACGCTCTTACATAAATCCAGAACAGAGGAGCTAGTACTAAGTGTAATGGCAAACAAGCAAGAACAAACATGCGTGAATAATAATGCTGATGAAAGCCCACTTGCGGCAACATAAAAAGCGCACTGAACTCAGATACGGCGTTGGCTATAAACAATACAGCTAGCGGTACATAAAAGCTTAGTTTCTTATCTGAACATGTAAACCATACTCTTGAAAGCAGAAGGTGGGCCGCAAGCCCTGACAAGCTAATTGATGCTATATTCAGAAAAACAGTCGCAAACTCGTTGAGTGTCATTGGTTGGCCCAAAGAATGTAAACGTCAAGCTATCTTACACTTGGTGAATACGCTAATGGCGCTTCAACAAGAATATCAATCGCTTGTTTTTCATCCCTGTTGGATAAACTATAATTTAATCTGTCGAGCAACATTACAACCTCTGAAAATTCAATACGCACTTCGTTTGCCCCCATAATGCGAGGGTGCTCGGTATCGGTCTCTGCATCGTCGATTAACAGTTCCTCGTAAAGTTTTTCACCCGGCCGCAAGCCAGAAAACAAAAGTTTAATGTCACCCGATTGCTGCTCAGAAGTGAACAGTTCATGGCCCATAAGGTGAGCCATCTTTTGCGCCAAATCGACTATTTTTACTGGCTCCCCCATATCTAACACAAACACCTCACCCTGCTTACCCATTGAACCTGCTTGAATAACCAGTGCTGCCGCTTCGGGAATGGTCATAAAATAGCGAATGATATCGGGGTGCGTAACGGTAACTGGGCCGCCTGCTCTAATTTGTTCAGTAAACAGCGGCACTACAGAGCCTGAGGAACCTAGTACGTTTCCAAATCGTACAATCGCAAATTCAGTGTCGCTATGCAATTCAGCAATGCCCTGCACAAACAATTCCGCGAACCGCTTAGTTGCCCCCATAATATTGGTAGGTCGAACGGCTTTGTCAGTCGACACTAATACAAATTTTTCAACACTGTACTCTGCTGCAATCAATGCCACATTAGAGGTGCCAAAGACATTATTTCTAATACCTGCGGTAACATTACTTTCTACCATGGGTACATGTTTGTAAGCCGCGGCATGGTAGATGGTTTGCACTTGATACTTCTCTATTGTGTTACGCAATACTTCGATGTCTTGAATACTGGCCAGAACAGGCACAACAACGATATGCCCGTGAGTTTTCGATAGCTCGTTTTCAATTTGATAAAGATTGAACTCTGAAAGCTCAAACAAAATCAGCGCGCTTGGTGCGGATTTGACAATTTGACGGCAAAGCTCGCTGCCGATAGACCCACCCGCGCCTGTCACCATAACGACTTTTTTGCGTATATTTATATCGAGTAAAGACTGGATGGGTGGAACGGGATCCCTTCCCAAAAGTTCTTCAATTTTAATTTCTTTCAGTTCATCGATTTTGCTTTTTCCCGACACAATGTCGGCAAAATTAGGTATCGACAGCAGTTCTATCGCATAGGGTTCAAGTTCGGCAATGAGCTCTTTACGACGAGTGTTAGACGTATTGTTCACCGCTAACAACATTTTGGTGACATCGTACTTTTGCTTTAATTGAGGAATTTCAGCGCGTGAATACACCGGAATACCTAGCATTTCCTTGCCATGATAAATGCTTTTATCATCAACAAATGCAATAGGGAGCAATTCAGTACCGTGTTCACGAAGTGCTGTCGCCAAGCCTCGTCCGGCTTCTGTCGCGCCAAAAATAATACATTTTTCTCTTAGTTTGTAACTTTGGCTGTTTGACGTAGCCTGAATCAGTAGTCGCGGTGCCGACACCATAACGCTAGCAACCGCAATATAGATAACAGGTACGGTTGCTGGCAGGAGAAAATTAAAAACATATTTGCCAGCAATAAGCACAACAACAGAAAAAACGATGATTGTAAAAATTTTATACAGTGTTTTACTATTGATATAGCGGATCATTTGGTAGTACAAGCCAAATACTGCAAATAAACCTATGGTCACTGCGGCTGTGCAAAACAGTATCGACAATTCAACAACTGAAAAATGCCAATTGCCAACACCCAGTCTTATCCAAAAAGCAAATAGCAATGCGAAAACAATAGAAAAGGAATCCCAAGCTAGGGCGAGTGCTACTTTAAGTTTTGACGGAAAATCGAATATTTTCCCAAACATCAACTAAGACTCGCTTGCTGCATAACGGCCCCGATGGCTTCGCAAGTTTTATCTATCTCTGTTTTTAGAAGGGTGGGATGGATCAAAAACATCAAAGACGTTTCGCCCAATTCTTTGGCGTTTTTCAAACGCTGTTTAGGTCGAAACCCAGTGTTGTCAAACGCTTTTTCTAAATACACTTCTGAACAAGAGCCTGAAAAACACGGTACTCCCATGGCATTGATGTGCTTCATAATGAGATCGCGATCCCAAGCTGCCTTCAAAAACTCTGGTTTGACAAACACATAGGCTTTATACCCTGCATGTTCAATTTCTTCAGGCAATGCTGGCACTCGAAGTGCTGCGTGAAGCTTGGCCTCTTTCAGTATTTGGCCTAAGTATTGCTGGCGTGTACGAGTCCACTCTTCCATTTTTTTCAGTTGTTGCAAGCCAACAGCCGATTGCATTTCGGTCATGCGCCAATTAGTACCAAAACTTTCGTGTAACCAGCGAAATCCGGGTGGATGCTGCTTTTCATAGACCGCTTCATACGATTTTCCGTGATCTTTATATGACCACATCGCAGACCAATACGCCTTGTTATTGGTTGCAACCACACCGCCTTCTCCTGCGGTTGTCATAATTTTATCCTGACAAAATGACCATGCTCCAATATCACCGATTGAGCCCACTGGTCTACCTTTGTACTTTGCTCCATGAGCTTGCGCGCAATCTTCGACCACTTTTAAATCATGCTGGTGGGCGAGTGCCAGAATAGGGTCCATATCACAAGGCCAACCAGCCAGATGTACGCAAACTATAGCAGAGGTTTTTTCGTTAATAAGAGGCCTAATGGTGTTCGCACTGATATTTTGAGAATCAAGCTCAACGTCAGCAAACACAGGCGTGAGACCTGCCATGACAATAGAAGAGACCGACGCCAAAAACGTTCGTGATGTTACGATCACTTCAGAGCCTTTAGGTAAATCTAGTGCAATCCATGCTAAATCCAGAGCCAGCGTACCATTGGCAACAACAATAGCATGTTGTGCATCACAATAGCGTGCAAAGGCTTGCTCAAATTCTCGTCCAACATTACCCGTCCAGTAATTCACTTTGTTGGATGTCATCACCTCTAACACGGCTTGCCGTTCATTTTCATCGTAATCAGGCCAAGGAGAAAACGGACCATTCAGCATAGTTACACCTCTATTATCTATTGACGACTCATGTTTTGCAGACTCTCGTTTTGACTGCGCGAGCTGGCGTTCCAACCGCCGTTACGTTTGCAGGTAAATGCTCAATCACCGTTGCGCCGGCTCCAATGATGCAATCTTCGCCTACGTTTATACCTTGAACAATGGCACTGCCAATACCGCTAAAAACACGGTCTCCCAATTGCACATTACCGGCTAAGTGGCTGCCTGGCGCAACATGCACGCAAACCCCTAACACGCAGTCGTGATCAACCGTTGCCCCCGTATTCACAATACAACCAAGGCCGATTTGCGTGTCAATATTGATGGCTGTTTGCGCCAAAATTAAACTCCCTTTCGCTATATTAACGTCAGACGCGATCGCTGCGCTGGGATGAATAAGAGTGGCGATATTCGCTTGGTGCCTTATTAACTTTTGCAACCAGCTCTGGCGTGTGGCGTTGTACCCAATTGCGACAAAAAAAGCGGTATTCGGGTTTGCAAATCGTTCAAAATCTTCGGGTACTCCACATACAAACCATCGGTTGACCGCATTTAAGTCCTTCTTGCCATCTAAGAAGCGAATAGACTCGAAGGCTTGCATGGATTCAGCACAATCTGCTGCTACTTTGCCGTGGCCACCCGCACCAATAATCACTAAGTGCATTACTTTGGCGACCCTGTGAACTTTTGCATTGTGACATGCTCGTCGCTGGAAATATCAGACCGCTTGAGTACTTTCCAAACCGTTAAAAACAAAATTTTCATATCGAGCAAGAAAGAATGGTTGTCAGCGTACCATGCATCTAATTCAAATTTTTGCTCCCATGAAATCGCATTTCGGCCATTTATTTGTGCCCATCCCGTGATCCCCGGTCGAACATTATTCCGTTTAGCTTGTTCTGGTGTATAAAGTGGTAAATACTCCATTAACAACGGCCTTGGACCCACCAAACTCATTTCGCCTTTTAACACATTCCATAATTCAGGTAATTCATCCAAACTGGTCGCTCGCAACATTTTACCAAACGCTGTTAAGCGAATACTGTCGGGGAGCAGTTCACCGTCATCGCTTCGAGCATCGGTCATAGAACGAAACTTCACCATTTTAAACGGTACGCCGTTTAACCCCGGTCGAGTTTGCGTGAAAAACACAGGGCGACCCATTTTAATGGCAATCAGGCAATACAAAGTTAACAGTACAGGCAATAAAATGATCAGCGCTGTAAGCGCAACGACGATATCGAAAAAACGCTTCACGATACATTAGCCTTTTCTAGAGATGCGACAAAATGGTCCGACAGTTTATCTCGGTTAAATTGTTTTTCGGCTAGCTGCCGTCCACGCTTGCCCATTTCTTTTAGCTCGTTTTTATCTTGTGCCATATGTTGAAGAGCATCGGCAAAAGCAACTGGATCGTCGGGAGGAATCGCCTTTCCACAACCATGCTCATTGATCATGTCGGCAAGCCAACCAGGATAATTATTCAGTACTGGTAAGCCGCAACTTATATAGTCGAAAAATTTGTTTGGCGAGGTGCCGTAATAAAATGCCGGTACGTTCGCCAATGTCATTAGCCCAATATCGGCCTGCTGTAAAAAACCCACTAATTGGGTTTTTGGCATGGCAGGCAGAAATATGCAGTTATCTAAGCCTTCTTGTATGGCTTTTTCCTGCATCTCTGCTTTTACTTTCCCCTCTCCCACAAAAACGAGACGAATTTGAGTATCCCCTCGTTTTTTTAACTCTTTGGCCGCGAGTAAAATATGGTGAAGTCCGTTCGCCAAACCATGCGCTCCCGTAAAGCAAGCAATCATATCGTTGGGTGTATGTTCAAAAGGCAAAGTGTAGTCAACTGTCTGGCCAAACAGGGCTAAATCACAACCATTGGGCACCATGTCTACGTCGAGATGGTCAGGGCCTCGTTTCTTTATTCCTGCGACAATACCGGGAGAAAGCCCTATACAGCGGTCTGCCATTAAATAGGACATTTTTTCCAGCACTGACATACCAAACAAAATTGCAGGGTTAGTGATTACACCCATGGCTTTGGGTAACTCAGGCCATAAATCTCGTACTTCAAATACAAACGGTTTTTTTCTAAAGAGCTTGGCAAATAGACCAGGTATCGCTGCGGTAAGCGGTGTAGAGGTAGCAAACAGCACATCGTAATCTTCGGAAAATGCTAGCTTTACACTTTGATAGGCAAATTTTATAAACTGGCTGGAACGAGTAAGAAAACTGTCAGTGTTCGCGTAAGACAAATCAAATTCAATCACCTGTATATGATTAACTTTACCTTTGCGTTTGCCATTTACAAACGGCGTGTCTAGGCCTGTCGTGCCTACGTTGTAGGAGCCACAAACCATGGTGACTTGATGGCCTTTGTGTATCAACTTTTGAGCCATTTCGTAAGATCGCGTTCCCGTTGCGCCACTGGGGGTAGAAAAATGCTGATGGAAATATAAAACCTTCATACTAATTCCAGCTTATTATTGTTGTTATTTGTGTGTCTTGACTGACTTCTGCTTCTAACACGGGAAGTGCAGACTTTATGCCATAGTAACGGGATTCATAGCCCTCTAGCAATGCAAACTTCGTGATATCACAAGTCGCTGAAAGCGTAATTTTATAGTCAGAACAATACACCGTATTGTGCTGCTGTTGCCAATTTCTTTTTACTAACCGCCATCTAAGTGTAGCGCGTTGTTTCACTCCCGATACGGTATCCACAATCTGTACCTTCGAGCGGTTCAATAAAATTTCTCTCTTATGCACAGCTCCGTGCCATAAAACGAACGATGCTTGCATTTTGTGGTGGTCGGGTTTCGAGCTGTCGCTTAAGCAAGAAAAGGCAGTATATCGAGGCCAATTGGCAAACAAAAAACGCGATATCTTTTGCATTTGCGGCAAGCCATCAAATTCGACCACATTGTGCGAAGCACTGCCTGAAAAATAGTCTAGCCATTGCGGTTCAGTATTATAAGAAAATGAACCCCCATCTCTGAGTATGTTTTCTCCCCCTCGCCATAAGTCAAGATGCAAGGTATCGGCCTGACTAGGACGAAATTGAAATTTAGGCACTCTTAACATCGCCCACGTATTGGTAGCGTCCAAATTACGGCATAAGGCATACGCTCCTGAGGCAAATAGTGAAGTATTGTTTCTTTTCATTTGAGCTTGTGCATTCAAACCAAAGCGCTGCTGAACTTGGCGTTGAATTGCACCGCCGACCGCAGTTTTATTACAAAACAACAAACACGCCAGTTCAGTAGAATAAAAAAAGTTGCGATACGAAGCGTTAAAATAGTTAAGTATGTGCGCCCCGTCGTTTGCGCCTAGATTAGGTGCATCGCCGCTTACCGAATCGGTCATTTCAAACAGCCAGATAGCCGCGAGCTGTAGCTGTTGATAGCTGTCTGAAGAAAATGCACTTTGACCAACAAAGCGACAAAACAACTCAACCAAGCACATCGTATCTAGCATGAGCCGATGGTAAGTGACTGAATATTGACTAAAACTGCCGTCTGGCATAATTAAGCGCGCTAGGCGTTCTTGCAGATAACGACGGGCTTTTTGTTCGAGCTTTTTCCACTTCGAGTCTGCTGAACACTGCTGCATCCACAATGCAGCGATCACCAACGCAGCCGCTTCACTGGTGCCATGGTTGTTATCTTGCGCTTTGGCATAGCTCAAGGTAGGCAGAATTCGATCTACGTGCTGTTCAACAAACTGAGCGCTTGCTGAACTAGGTACCTTATTGTTCAACATCATACCCGCCGCTGCGAGGTGCAGCATACGAAACGACGCTTCTTGCGCACACTTCCAGTTGACGCCCTCGTTTAACGGATTGTGCGTAGACCAATCTTCAATCCATTGGTTGGCGATGTCTATGTAATCAGAATTTTGAGTAACAAGGTAGTTTTCGACAAACAATAGCAACCACGTGAAGCGAGATGGCTCCCATACTCCTTTTACATCACCAATATTCAAAGAAAAATCAGATAGCTTTGACCAGTGTTGCTGATTGTCAGCAATCACAGCTTGAGTGAGAACCGATTGATGCCAATTGGGTACAGAGGATAGTCTTAGAGTGACATGCCCAAAAAGCGTTACGGTATGTTGCAGTGGCTTTTCTGCCGAATCATTGATGCATGGGTCTGAGTCTGTATGGGTATTTGTTTTTAACTTCGAATTTTGACCCACCTTTAGAAACGGGCCTGTTAACGGGGGTTTGATAATAAGCTTTCTTGCTAAAAAACCACTTTTCAGTTGTAAAGTGTACACCGCCACTCTTGCGATGTTGGCGAACCCAAGACGAAAATACGTGGACACTTTTGCCGCTAAATGCATTGTTACTCTAACTGCTCGGCAGCTTGAAGCGTAAATTCAGCCACTTCAAACAGTTCTTCAGCCGGAATAGGGCTAGGGTTTCCTTGCTGGATCGAATCTAAAAATGCTTTCGCACAGCCATTGTGCCCTTTATCTTGCTGCCATGACGACATATCCTTGATATTACTATAGCCAAAGGTTTTGAGTTTTCGATAGTTGTCTAATTGTAAAATTTTGCCATCGCAAAACACCTCCAGCCTTTCTTTTGGAAACGCACTGGCTCCATTGGCAAAATAATGCACACTCCCTATAGAACCATCGCTGAAAGAAAGAGTCATTATACTGGTATCATCCTGTTTGTTGTTACCCACCGACAAGCATTGTGCATTGATGCTGACAATGGGATGTCCAACCAGAAAACGTAGCAAGTCGATAAAATGACAAGCTTCACCCACAATGCGTCCTCCACCCACCGCTTTATCCTGTGTCCAATGATTGGAAGGGATTGCACCCGCGTTTACTGTCATCATTAGAGACTTAGCCTGAACCTGTGCGTTAAGCAACGACTTCATTTTAATAACATGCGGGGCAAAACGGCGATTAAAGCCAACCATTAACCTAGACGGCGCCGCTGAGGCTTGATTATCAAGATAAGCTTGTTGAACTACCGCTAATTGCTCGCGATCAATCGCTAGGGGTTTCTCTACAAAAATATTTTTGCCGTTCGCTAAGCCTTCGGCGACAAAACGCGCATGAGAGTTGTGGCGCGTCACAATCGCAAGGGTATTGATTTGTGCATTTGCTAACATGCCATTGGTGTCGGTCGTCGCATGAGCGAAATCGTTTTTTTCACCATGTACTACGCCACTCACGCCACCTGAGGTTGCAATGGTATGCAACTGGGCTTGAGCAAGTTTAAACGCGGGTATCAGCATACGAGACGCATAGTTTCCAGCACCAATGAATCCCACGATTGGCAACTGATTGTTAAAGGATGTAGTCGGTTTTAAAGCAACCGTATCAATCATTTTTTCAACTTGGTTGTGTTGCGAATACGCAAGTAAAATACCCAAGGCTGTGGGGTTGTCGGTTAAGGTTGCGTAAGCCTCTTTTGCATCATTGAATGCATAGCGGTGAGTGATCAGTGGCTGCACATCCAAGCGTTCCATCGCCATCATATCGAGTATCGCTTCAAAGTTGCGCTGCTCTGTCCAACGCACAAAAGCTAAAGGATAATCCTGCCCGTGTTCTTCGTAACTTGCATCGTATCGACCTGGGCCATACGAACAGGAAACCTGAAAAGAGAGCTCTTTTTCATAAAATTCACTACGGTTTAACTCAAGGCCTGTCACTCCAACTAATACGATACGCCCTCGTTTTCTACACATTTGTGCAGCTTGGCTAACGGGTTCACTAGATTGAGTGGAGGCCGTGATCAACACAGCGTCAATACCGCGCCCGCGTGAAAATACCTTGCCAGCTGAAACTGGGTCTTCCCCCTTTCCCGGATTACACACCTCAGCGCCAAACTGCTTGGCAAGGGCGAGTTTCGCTTCGTCATAGTCAATAGCAAGCACTCTACAGCCATTTGCTTTCAATAGCTGAACCGCTATCAGACCAATGAGCCCAGTACCTGTAACCACAACCGTCTCACCCAATGTTGGCGCTGCCAAACGTAACCCTTGAAGGGCAATAGATGCCAAGACCGTAAAACTAGCCGCTTCGTCACTCACATTAGCCGGTACTTTTGCACATAAATTCTTTGCTACTCGCACGATGTCAGCATGTGAACCATTGGAGACAACTCGGTCTCCCACCGCAAAGCCTTCAGTGTCTTGCCCCAATTCAAGCACGGTACCCACATTGCAATACCCCAATGGGATAGGTTCTGCCAATTTACTTTTCACTGCATCATAGGTGGTTTTTAAACCGTCTGTTTTCACCTTATCTAACACTTGTTTGACTTTTTCTGGCTGTTGTTTGGCTTTTTCTATGTACGAAGCCTTGCCAAAGTTAAGCAACATTCGCTCGGTGCCCGCAGAAATCAAAGATTGTGTGCTCGCGATGGTTAAACATCCCGCTTTTGGTTTTGGTGCAGGAGCCTGTTTTATAAAGGTTTCGCCTGTTCCCAAATCTTGTAATAGTTGATACATACTTTTTAACGCTCTAGAAGTTAATCGATAAACGTGCGACACCAAATTTCAAAACACAGTAAGGCAAAAATTGGATAACTATAATCCTCTTTACCACGGCGGTCGTCTGCAATGAGTGCATGGACTTTATCGGGCTCAAATACACCTCGCGCTAATAGGGTTTTTTCACTCAATAAGTCGTCAACCATGGGCGCTAACTCGTTTTGCAACCAACGCCGCAGTGGCGCACCAAAGCCAGATTTTGGTCGATAAATGATATTGTTAGGAAGCAGAGATTCTGCGGCCCGTTTTAAAATCCACTTTCCTTCTTTGCCTTTCTGCTTAACCGCAGCAGGAAGCCGACTGGCTATGTTTGCGATACGAGTGTCTAGAAACGGGACTCGCACCTCGACACTCTTTGCCATGCTCATTTTGTCGGTATAGTTAAAATTATGGTCGATAAGAAAATAATTGCGCTCTAAATATAGCATACGCTCTAGAGGGCTATCGCATTCAAGCTGATCCAATTCGCTAAGCATGAACCGCATAGGTTGTTCGGCTAAAGTCATTTGAATGGAAGGCTTAAATAGCCCCCTTACCGTTTCTGGATCGATCCAATAAAAATAAGAAAGTAAACGTTCACTTTCATCTAAATCTGCGTATTTAAATGCTTTAGATATTCTTCTCAAGCTCGCATTGCGTTTTGGCAATGCGCTAGTTAAACCCTTTAGTCCAACACGCATAAAGCGTGGCATCCATTGCCAATAGCGTTCAAATTGAATCGCGACATGACGGCGGTAACCTGAAAATACATCGTCTCCACCCGCACCCGACAATAATACCTTTACCCCTTTCTCTTTCGCATGTTGGCAAATCATCATCACATTTAACGGGGCTGGATCAGCTTGTAACTCATCAAGATGATAAATCATGTCGGGTAGCTGGCTTACAATATCAGGTCTAGCATTGAGAATATGCAGTTCAGTATTTAGGTATTCTGCAACGCGTTTTGCATACGGGAGATCATCTTCAAACCCGTCATTGACATTTTTCTTCCCACCTGTGGTGTCGATGGTGAAACAAGGAAGAGCGGTTTTTTTCGATGCCATGGCCACCAGCAAGCTTGAATCTAGTCCACCCGATAAAAAAGAGCCTACCTGCACATCGGCAACTAATTGGTCATTCACAGCTTGCTCGACGTTCGATAAAATTTGCTGCACATAGCTTTCAATACTCGCTTCTTTCGGCTCATATTCCGGCCAGCGCCAAAATGCTTCGTAGTGCTGAACACCTTGTTCATTGACGACCATTATATGGCCGGGTTTGAGCTTCTTCACGGCTTGCAACAGCGTCGTTTCACCGGGGCTATATAAAAAGACTAAACTTCGAAACAGGGCGTCGTGGTTAAGAGTCTTGTCTATGTCAGGCAGTTCTAATAATGATTTAATTTCACTTGCGAAGAAGAACCCATTGGGCGTTTGCGTGTAGTAAAGTGGTTTCACACCAAAATGATCTCGTGCCAAAATCATTTCATTCGAGCGTTTGTCCCAAATACAAAAAGAAAACATACCTTCAAGTTTTGAAAACGCGTTTTTGCCCTCTTTTAAATACAGGTTTAACAATACTTCAGCATCGCCGTTGGAATGAAACGTTACCCCTTCAGAAAGTAAAACATCGCGCAACTGCTGATAATTATAGATTTCACCATTAAAGACGATACAAGCTGATTGTGTTACATCCCAAAGTGGCTGATTACTTTTAGGCGATATGTCAATAATGCTGAGTCGCACATGACCAAGATGCGCGTTACCGTGTGACTGCCATTCCTGATTATCCGGACCTCTGTGGGCAATTTTTTTGACCATTCTGGCCAGCGTTTCATTTGCCAGTACACCCATTCCCCCCACGATGCCACACATCTGTTACTCCCCTCTCGCCGCTTGGTTAATAATTGTAAGGTATTGTTCAAATCGTTCTCGTAAAGAAGGTAATGCTTGCAATACCTGCGTGCCTCGTTCAACTAAATCATCTCGTAATACTCGGTCAGTTTTCAATGTTATCAAGGCTTTGACTACCGCCTGAGCATTTGAAGGCTCTACATAGATTGCTGCATCTTTACAAATTTGTCGAGCAAAGGGGTAATGACTTACTAACAAAGGTCGCTTTCGGGCCATGGCTTCAGGATAATTAGCAGAAAAGGTTTCTAAGTGTGACATTTGCATGATCACATGGGCGCTGTCTACGCGTTTAACCGCCTCAGAAATAGACACATGACCACAAAAATCAAAATACTGAGCCACGCCCTCTGATTCAGCGCGGCGTAAAATCCAACGTGCCGACTCACTCGAAGGCGAAATGGAAATAGTAAATTTAACGTTATGCTCTGGATGCATACACTGCAACTCTCTTGCATAAGCTAGAAATTGCTTCACACCTTTATGAGGGTAGTCTGCGGTTAAATACAAACAAGAAAAAACATCGGTATTCGGTTCGGGGCGCACAGGGGTAGACAAAAAAGATTGTGCGCAGTTATTCCCTACCACATGGCATTTTTCGAGCGGCAACCTAGCTCGTTTTGCCAGTCCTTTTGCGGCGACCTCCGTTTCAAATATCCAAGCATCGGCTTGCCTGATAGCCCAAGTCTTGTAAGCATTGGTCAACAACATTTTTGCCGCCCCCAGCCATCGGCCGCGATAGGTAGCATGAATACTTTGCCAAGTGCTGTGACTTAACCAACCATCTGCGAACCCACTTACATGCGCTTGCTCAAATTTCACGTAGGCAGGACCAAATACCGTATATACAACATCAACGTGTTCGCTATTAGCAAGTTTGACAAGCTCCTCTCTAGCCTGCTTATTGCGTGCAGGACTATTCGGAAAGAGACAAATGGAGGGGTGCGTAATAGTTAAATGATTGAGTTCTTCATAAATAGGTTTAGACACGGCAAAAATAGCGTCTACCTTATGCTCCAAACAACTGCGTATAAACCACACGCCAACCTGTATGCCGCCACCAATGATTAGATTTGATGCATTGACTAACAGCTTCAATCTGACATAACCCTGTGGCTAGAAAGAAAAAATTTAACTTTGTGAGGGGGCCAATCGGCCTCAAAATGGCGTCGATTTAGTACTTTCCCATCAAAGGATTGATACCGAGTATAATCACAACCACTGTAAATAAAGCGATGATGCTTTGTGAGCATAGTAACGACGTCGTGATTAACATCGGCGTATTGGCCAAACGGCCAAGCAAAGTGTTCACATGGCACGCCAAGTTCGGCTTCTATTTTTTGTTTGCCTAGTAATACCTGTTGTTCTGCTTCAGCAAGTGGCACAGCAGATAAACGAACATGATCCTGTGTGTGATTACCAATCACAAAGCCTTGGTCGTGTAAGCGTTTTATTTGCGGCCAATTCATTGGTTTTTTACCCGGTGTCTTTACCGTTTCGCAAGTAAAGTGTTTACAGTAATCTTCATTTCCGTCAACAAAGCCGGGGTTGATAAAAAAGCATGCGTTAGTTTTGAACATTTGTAATGCGGGAGCCAAAGCCAATAAATTATCGTCGAAACCGTCGTCAAAGGTAAAAGCAATTAAGGTTTCGGTAACATCTCCCACCTCATTAGACATCACTAAATTGGCGGCCTCTTCAATGGAAACAAAACGCGCAAATTGGCTTAAATAGGTCAGTAAAGAAATAAAAACCTCTGGGTCATTATTACAATGCCGAGAAAGGTAATGCCCATTCATAATAAACACGCCGGCTTTGGGCGTTTTAAGCTGTGATGCAATATTGATGTAGAGTGCTTTTAACCATTCTCGCATTAAAACGTATCCATCAAAGTATTCACTTGTGCACTGGCAAATAAGTTGTCGAGATGTTTTATATCGGCTTGTGGTTGCAAAAAGTAAGCAGTACGAGATGAGCAAGGCAGCGCAATTGATAAACTTAACGCCCCCATCCCCGCATTGAAATGCGTGGGCAACACGTAGCCCTGATTTTTCCCTGATTTCTTGCCATAGGCATGCACGCTCGGTTTGTTCAGTATAAGACCTTGCATACTGCCATTATCAATTACCACCCCGTGCTTATGTTTAAAACAGCGATAATGCTTTCCGCTATCAGCACTAAATCGCCACTTTAGATAACGTGCCTGTGTATCGTCAAACTGGGTATCGAAATAGTCTGACACAGCGTTTATTGGCGCAGATGACGATTTTATATTAAACCCAAACACGCGCTTATTATCTGCGTATTTGCGCCAACCTAACTTGAGGTAGGCTGGATAACTATTGTGATTAGGAAAATTCACGATCACCGCTTTGTCTTCAACATGGTTCAAGCATAAGGTTGTGAGTGACGAAAAAAGGCCTTTACGCTGAAAATTAGGATGCGTCACCGTATCACAAGGTTGATAGATAATGGCATCACGGCTGAACATTCGCCAAAAAGCGCGCGCAGCAACCACGTCGCCGTCATTATTTTTCGCATAGCTGATTAAAGACGGACCTAAGGGGTTGTTGCTGTGCTTCCAGAGTAGATGCTGCGGAGAAATCTCACGTTTGTAAACGTGACTAAGTAATGCAGCGTACTGACTTAAGGTGTCTGAGTCTTCCTTCCACATAGTGATAGTAAACGCCTTTTTTTCACTCATACTGCCTCCAATCGCTGCAGTTGTTCAATGTAAGCCTGCAATACAATTTCTGCTCGAAAACGAGATTCAAACAGCGCCTTGCTTGCTTGCGACATGGCTTGAATAACTGTTCTATCTGCTTTCAGCATACTTTCTACGGCTTTGCGAGTGCTCACCGCATCACCAAAATTGAAACGCCAGCCATTGTTCGCAAAGACTTCATCGACATTGCCAATGTTGTTTGAAACTAAAATAGGTAAACCACACGCACAGGCTTCTATCACTGACAATGGAGAAGGATCAGAGCGGCTAGGTAAACATAACACATCCGCGTTTTTCATTAATGCAGCGGTGACTTGGGGACTTTGCGCACCCAATAGAATCACGTCTAAGCCATGTTGAGTAACGAAGGCTTCAAGCGATGCGCGTAACGGTCCCTCTCCCGCAATTAAAATCGTTAATGGGTCTGAATGTTTTACTGCTTCTAAAAATGGGAACAGACCTTTTTCTTCAATCAAGCGAGCGGGGATAAGCACAATTTTGTGCCCCAATTCACGACGCGCATTGATTTGTTTTTCAATAGCAACGGGGATACTTTCTGCCTCGATGAAGTCAAACAGTGGTTCGTTGATCACGTTTGGCAAGGTTACCATGTGGGAGGTTTTTGCATCGGGTACGTAGTGACGAATAAATTCGGCCGCCTTTGTTCCTGTTACTTGAAAAAACTGGAATCGACGCATTAAAAACGTTTTTACTTTGTTTGCAAGACCAGAATGGTTACCAATAGAAGAAAGGTTAGATTCAACGGACAATACATTCAATTTTGATGGTTTCAGTACTAGTGAGGCCACAAAATGAGCGGGTGAAGCTAAGCCTCCTAGAATCGCCACACAGTAAGGTACTCTAAGCAAATAGAGATGAAGTTTGGGGCAAAAATGTAACCACATGCCGAGCGTTTGCTTCACTTTATTGTGAGAAAAAATAATGAAGTCATGTCGCATGTCTTTTTTATTCAAGGTCCATGCTCTATCAGGCTCAGATTCATTCATGTACAGCACACGAAGATGAAATCCGTTTGTTTGGCATACACGAGCCAGCAAATTAAACCGAAAATTACGGTATGGCGTGGGAATGTTAGTAATATAGAGTAATGTTTTAGCCATGCTTACTTATTTCGACACATACAATAAATAGCCCATTTTACATAGATAGGCTAAGAGTCTTGCTGTTAGCAAGCCTATCAGCCCCCAGCCCCAATTCAACAATACTAATGCAATAGGTAAACACAATGCCATCCAGATGATGTTCGACATCAACATGGCTCGCGCATTATTGTCGGCAATCACTCTATTATTTAACTGATTAGTAACAGATAACACAACGACTAATGGCACGATAATCCAAAATACTGCACTGTGACCTTGATACTCTTCACCATAGAGTGACAATACAAAATTGGATAGCAAAGCAATAGGAATGGACGCGATCAATGCAAGCGCAATATTCATTTTAAGCGCTTTTGACGATGCGAACTTTCGGTGTTCAGCATTCTTCATTTTTGACATCAAAGGCAACATCGCATCACCCAGAGCAATAGGCACAAAGGTTAAAATGGCAATCCATTGGTCTGCAATATTCATTAGTGCAACATCGGCATACCCTTCTTTCAACAATAAAGTACGGATCAAAAACCAGTTTACCGGTAAAATAAATAAGCCCGATACGGCGATAGGCAAAGCTAGGGAAAGTACATAGCGTATTTCTACTTTACTTGAAGAGAGCGTAGCCAATTTAAAACGCGAAGAAATGGCATGTCTGAACATGCCTGCTTTTATTCCTTCAATAAGGATGACAGCAACTAACCATCCCTTAAGACCCAATTGCGAAATACTTAAATATACGACTGCAACACTCAGCACACCGACAGATAAATTGATAGATGCAATGGTGGAATAAGCCTGCTTCCCTGCCAAGATGCCCGTTTGAACTTGCGTCACACCGCACAAAAAAATGTAAACAGAAAGCATCCCCACTAACTGAGTCAAGGAGCTATCCTGAAAGATATCTGACGCAATCAGGTTTCTTGTAAGTAACACGAACAGGCTGATTGCGAAACAAAAACCGATATTGAATTGCGAAATCAAACGCACATATTTATTGCCGTCTTGTGCCACTAGTTTGGTTGCAACGGTACCGAGTCCCATCGTTGCAAGCATAATAAACAAAGCAGACGTTGATTGAAGCACAGACACCTTTCCGTAGTCTTCAACATTCAATAAACGTGCAGAAAGAATAGCAATGCCTAATGTAACTAAGCGAAACAGGCCAGTGTATAGCGACACCCAAACCGTGTTTTTAAAAATTGTGGATACATTTGCCAACGGCATCGAACGCCTTTTCTACTTCTTATTTTTATGATTTATGCAATATATTCTGTCAGCTATTGTTGAACATACTTACCTTCCTTTTCTTTTTAAAGATAAGCCATAAAGTAGGTTTGATACAACTTTTCACTATCTGTTCGTATTTCATTTGTTGGACAAAAACGGACCCTCCATGGTCAAATTGTTATTTAGTGGTATATTTATAGGTCAAATAGGATAAAGATTGCTCGTAAGCAATTTTCGGCTTGACTTATTTTTCGCTGGATCTCATATATGACCAAAAAAGTGCTCACCGTTTTTGGAACACGACCTGAAGCAATAAAAATGGCGCCTCTTGTAAAGCACCTTCAACAAGACGCTCGATTCAACTCTAGAGTGTGTGTCACTGCACAACACAGAGAAATGCTTGACCAAGTAATGGATTTATTTGCGCTCAACGCTGACTATGATTTGAATATCATGGCTCCTGGGCAGTCGCTTAACGATATAACGGCAAAAATACTTATCGGCCTAAAACCAATTCTTGATGAATTTCAACCTGATGTTGTGCTTGTGCATGGTGATACCGCTACTACACTCGCTACCAGTTTAGCGGCCTATTATGCTCAAATTGCAATTGGTCATGTTGAAGCCGGTTTAAGAACAGGAAACTTATATTCACCTTGGCCGGAAGAAGCGAATAGAAAGTTAACGGGGGCTTTGGCAAGATATCATTTTGCTCCTACTGCCACGTCCGAACAGAATTTGCTGAAAGAAAATATCTCGCCAAGTCATATCACTGTTACCGGTAACACCGTGATCGACGCCTTATTGTCGGTTTCCGAACGACTCATTAACGATGCTTCGCTGAGACAAACACAGGAGCAAACTTTTCATTTTCTCGACCCTGAACGACGATTAGTGCTAGTTACAGGCCATCGACGAGAGAGCTTTGGTGGTGGGTTTGAGCGTATTTGTAAAGCGTTGTCCGAACTTGCTCAACAATTTCCAGATGTTGATATTCTCTATCCCGTTCATTTAAATCCAAACGTAAAAGGCCCCGTAGAAACCCACCTTTCAAACATTAGCAACATCCATTTGATTGAACCTCAGCAATATCTTCCTTTTGTATACTTGATGAATAAAGCACATATTATTTTAACCGATTCTGGTGGTATTCAAGAAGAAGCACCGTCTTTAGGCAAACCGGTTCTAGTGATGCGCGATACGACTGAGCGACCAGAGGCTGTCAAAGCGGGTACGGTAAAGTTGGTTGGCACTGATGTACAGAAAATCATCAGCGAGGTGAGTGAATTATTGAATAATACAAAGGCTTATGAGGCCATGAGTTTTGCACACAACCCGTATGGCGATGGAAGAGCCTGTTTGCGTATTGCAGATGAACTAGCTAAACATTAAAAAGAGATTAAACATGCATCACAGTAAAGTTTCGGTAATTGGTTTAGGTTATATTGGTCTGCCGACCGCTGCAATGTTTGCAACGTACGGACATGATGTGATTGGCGTCGATGTTAATGAATCTGCGGTTAACATGATTAACCAAGGTAAAATTCATATTGTAGAGCCAGACCTTGATACCGCAGTGCGTGCGGCAGTGATTGCTGGCAAATTGACTGCTACCACGACAGCACAAGCTGCAGACGCTTTTATTGTTGCAGTACCCACGCCCTTTAAAGAAAATCGTCAACCCGATTTAAGTTATATTCAAGCAGCGGCTAAAACTATCGCTCCCGTATTAGCCTCTGGTAACTTAGTTATCTTAGAGTCGACCTCCCCCGTAGGAGCAACTGAAAAGATGTCTGCTTGGCTCAAAGCGGAGCGTCCCGATTTGACGTTCCCCCAAGATGCAGGAGAATCGGCCGACATAAATATTGCTCACTGCCCTGAACGAGTCCTCCCTGGTCATATTATGCGTGAGCTGATTGAGAACGACAGAATTATTGGCGGAATGACAGAGCTATGCGCGGATAAGAGCGTTGACCTTTACAAAACCTTTGTGCGAGGAAAGTGCATTGTTACCAACGCCAGAACAGCGGAGTTAGCCAAACTCACCGAAAACAGCTTTAGAGATATCAATATCGCCTTTGCAAACGAGCTTTCCATGATTTGTGGTGAGTTAGACATTAATGTTTGGGAGCTCATTCGTTTGGCAAACCGACACCCCAGAGTTAATGTACTGCAACCTGGGTGTGGTGTAGGAGGACATTGTATTGCTGTCGACCCTTGGTTTATTGTCGATTCAGCCCCTGAAACAGCCAAAATTATCCGCAAAGCGCGTGAAGTGAATGATTTTAAACCCGAATGGGTGGTGCAACAAATAGCCCAGTTTGCAAAAGATAAAGACACGAATACCGTTATTTGTATGGGCTTAGCGTTTAAACCTGATATTGACGATTTGCGAGAAAGTCCTGCTGTGGGTATTGTACAAAACCTCAATGCTTTAGGTTTAAAAGTATTGGCGGTTGAGCCTAATATCAGCGAGCTTCCCGACAAGTTAAGCGCTGCACATTGCGAACTGATTGAACTTAATAATATGGACACCTACCCAGATTTACCAAAAGTATTATTGGTTGCACATAGTCAATTTAAGCGTTGGGTGGTACGTAAAGGTACAGAACAATCATCTTTATTAGATTATTGTGGCCTGACAAATTCATTACTTGCGAGCTTGGATTAACGTCTTCTGATCATTTAAATTCTGAGCTTTTGAGCGTATTTTTCTGGTTTAATCTGAAACGATCGTTCAATAGTATTGAGTCTCACTATTTACTGTTCACTATTTACTGTTCAGTGCACTCATACACTACTGAGTGTGTTTACTTATCTAACTTGGTCTCATATTTGCTGCTCACTACCTGAAAACGTTAAAAATCCCTTTTTGATGAGGTAAAAAAACGTTACGTCAGTCGTTTTTTCAATGTCTACGTAATTCTTACACGGGAGAAGCTATGACCAATCACTCTTATGTTTTAGTGGCAAACCAAGCAGAAGCCGCACTTTATGCCTTTGCGAATTCGGGCAAAAGCCGTAAAAAGCACAGTGCCTTAGAAAATGAGGTCGCACGACAACATTGCAACTAAAAATATAGGTGGCGTCAGCGAGCAGACCATCATTGATTACGTAAAAAAAGAAAATAATCGTTGAAAATTAAAGTCTAAAATAAGAGGTAAATAAATGTCGAATGTAGACGGAAAAGTTATCATTATCACGGGTGCGAGTAGTGGGCTAGGCGAAGCAACCGCTAAAATGCTGGCTGAACGTGGCGCCAAACTTGTACTCGCTGCACGTCGCGAAGAACGTCTTCAAGAGTTGGTGAATACCATTACAGAAAATGGTGGAACAGCGGTTTACAAAACGGTTGATGTGACCAAACGAGATGAAGTAAAAGCGGTAGCCGATTACGCAATAGAAAATTTTTCCCGTATCGACGTGCTCATCAATAACGCAGGTCTTATGCCGCTTGCTCCTTTGGATGAACTGAAAGTTGATGAATGGGATCAAATGATTGACGTCAACATAAAAGGGGTGATGTATGGCGTAAGCGCTGTCTTACCGACAATGCGAAAGCAAGAGTCTGGACACATTATCAATTTGTCTTCTGTTGCGGGTCATGTTGTATTTCCAGGCGCCACGGTTTATTGCGCAACAAAATTTGCGGTTAAAGCTATCAGCGAAGGTATTCGCCAAGAGTCAAACGGACAAATCAGAGCCACTAACATCTCACCTGGCGCAGTGTCAACAGAACTGACTGATCACATTTCTCATGAAGATTCTAAACAAATGGCTGACGAGCTTTATAACGATGCAATTGACGCAAGTGCAATAGCTCGTTCCATTACGTTTGCTATTGAGCAGCCGCACGATGTCGACATAAATGAAATGATCGTAAGACCTATCAAGCAAGAACTGTAAAACCTTAGTTCTTTTCACGAAGGAAAGCAGCCAATATGATAAATTGGCTGTTTTCCGATTCACAGTATCAATCAGTGAATTTCACGTTGCTTTAGCTCAACGCCCGCAGTAAAGCTTGAGCAGGGTGCTGAGGTTTATAGCCGTCCAACCGTTTTACTTGGCTTCGGCATGAGTAACCCGTTGCCAAAATACTTTGTTTATCAAACTGCTGTAACCGTTGTCGCCAACTTAAATCGTAAATCCCCACAGACTCGTCCAAGTGATCCGCTTCATGCCCAAATGTGCCGGCCATCCCACAACATCCAACCGCAATGGGTTGCAAGTTTAAACCAAACTGCTCAAATACCGATTGCCACATGGTTTCACTTTTTGGCACTACGGTTTTTTCAGTACAGTGAGCAAAAAAAGCAAAATCATGACTTGAATTGACTTTTACTTCAGGCAACTCGGCTTCACTTAGCCATTCTTGCAATAATGATACGGTAAATTGCACATCAGATTGTTTCAAGGCTTTGTGATACTCATCTCTAAAACAAAGAGTGAGAGAGGGGTCTACACCCACCATGGGGATACCCAAACCAGCCACTTCATTTAAAAATTCAGCCGTTGACTTCGCCGTTTTAGCGAACTCAGCAAGAAACCCCTTAACATGTTGTGGCTTACCATTGGGTAAAAACGGCAACAATACAGGTGTAAATCCGAGATGCTTTATCAGTTTTAAAATGTCTGCAACGAGATCGGCTTCGTAGTAACTGGTAAATGTATCTTGAACGAGCAAGACATAAGACTGACGCTCTTCTTCACTTAATGTCTTCAAGGCCGATAGGTCGAACTCGACCGCCCCTGTATAAGGCAAACGGTGTGAGAGAGTGGGGATAGATAAATGCGGCGTATCTACATAGCCAATTGATTTTTTGATCGCATCGTTCAACCAGCTTTTTTCAAGAAAAAAATTAACTGCTTTTGGCATTTTCGCTAACAGCGGCGCCATTTTTTCAATATTTGAAACCAGATGATCCTTTGCTGGTCGCAAATATCGCTTGTAGTATAAAGATAAAAAACGCGCTCGAAAACTAGGTACGTCGACATTGATAGGGCATTGATTCGCACAAGCTTTGCATGCTAGGCAGCCCTCCATCACTTCTAACACTTCATGCGAAAAATCTTCTTCTTTTGATTTCTTCAATGTGTTTTTGAGCCGACTGAGAATACTCGGCGAATAACTGTGAGATTCCAACTTAAGCGGATTTACGCCTTGCTCGGAAAGTAATCTTAACCATTCACGCATCATACCCGCGCGTCCTTTTGGGCTGTGTCGCCTATCTCGCGTAATTTTACTCGAAGGGCACATCGGCGAGGTGGTATCATAATTAAAACAAAGCCCGTTCCCGTTACAACTCATTGCAGGCACATAGCCATCACGCACTTCAATGGGAATTTGTCTATCGAACGCCCCACGTTTGGTATCGGTCACTTTTACCATTTGAGCGTTAGACTGCCATGGTGTACAAATTTTACCGGGATTCATTTTATTGTGAGGGTCGAAGGCCGCTTTCACTTTCTGGATTTCAGCATACAACTCATCGCCGAAGAAAGCAGGTGCATATTCACTTCTGTATCCTTTTCCATGTTCGCCCCACATAAGGCCACCGTATTTAGCCACGAGCTTTACGACTTGGTCAGAGATGTCTTTCATCAATACTTCTTGTGCAGGATCACACATATCCAGTGCAGGTCGAACATGTAGAACACCTGCATCTACGTGGCCAAACATGCCGTATTGCAAACCTTGCTCGTCGAGTAAGCTGCGAAATTCCATAATAAAATCGGCAAGGTTTTCGGGTGGAACCGCAGTATCCTCAGCAAAGGCAATGGGCTTTTGTGGCCCTTTGGCTTTACCCAATAAGCCGACTGCTTTTTTTCGCATTGCATATATTTTACCGATCTCTTTAGTGTCGTAGGTGAGCTGGTACCCAATCACCCCATTTTCACCGGACGCAATTTGCTGGTCTAGCGTATGACAAAGCTGGACTATTTTGTTGTCGATTTCGGTTTTATCTTCATTGTTGTATTCCACCATATTCAAGCCTTGCAGGTCTTTGCCTGGAACATCTTGAATAAGTGCACTTACCGAGTGCCAAACAATGTCTTCTCTAGCTAAATTAAGCACTTTACTATCGACCGTCTCAACCGATGTCGCTTCTGCAGCGACCATATCGGGAGCATGGCGAAGGGCAGATTCAAACGAATCGTATTTAATATTAAGCAGCACTTTATGGTTAGGGATACGCGTTACATTCAGTTTCGCTTCTGCAATAAACGCTAAAGACCCTTCCGACCCAGCTAATACTCGACTAATATCTAGCTGCGTTAAATCGTCATTTACCGCATGCTCAAGATCGTACCCTGTTAGGAAACGATTAAGTCGGGGAAACTTTTCTAGTATTTGTGACCGTTTACCTACGCACGTATCTTTGAGTTGCTGAACAATACGAGCTATCGACTCTGAGGCCTCGCTCACGACGGTGTCCATGGCTTGTTGTTGAGTCTGCATCACAGTACCGTCAGCCAATACTGACACTAGACCCAACACATGATCGCTGGTTTTTCCATAAACCAGAGAGCCTTGACCTGAAGCATCAGTGTTGATCATCCCGCCGATGGTGGCCCTATTGCTAGTCGATAAGTCAGGGGCAAAGAAAAAGCCATAGGGCTTCAAGAAGTCATTGAGTTGATCTTTCACTACGCCAGACTGCACTCTAACCCAAGATTCTTCTGTATTAATTTCCAAAATGGCTCGCATGTGCCTAGACATATCCACCACGATCCCTTGCGTTAACGATTGCCCATTGGTGCCTGTACCACCGCCTCGCGCACTGAAAGTTACGCCTGAATGAGTATTGGCGAGCTGCCCTAACACACTTAAATCTTCAATCGTTTTAGGGAATACCACGGCTTGAGGAAGTTGTTGATAAATAGAATTATCCGTCGCGACCGCTAGTCGGCTAGAATAAGTACTTTCAATATCACCACTAAAATCACTTGCTTTCAGGGCATCTAAATAGTCCACATAAACGTGCGTTAAGGTGGATTTGGGATCTAGCACAGGTAGCATGGTTTTCGGGTATCTCCTCGTTATTTCACCAACGAATTAGCCGCTGTCGCTTGCTTTACTGCTATGTATTACAACGGCGTTATGAGCATGCAAGCTCTCTTGATGCTCAACTTTAAACGAAAATTCAGAGATATAGTTTACCATATTTAAATACTGTGTGAGCTTTCGAGCCGCGTCTTCACAAAACAACAAGTTTTCTCCGTTTAGCTTTGCAAACGCTTGTTCGTCTTCTCGTTTTACAGCAGTTTGTACTGGCGTGCCGATGGCTTTTTCTATCTCGAATATTAAATGACGTAAATCGGGCCAAGAGTTGCCCTTGATAGTCATATCAATATAAGCATAACTTCTTTGATTATGCGGCGTCGCCAACGCTACGTCTTTTGCTTGCAGCCATGTTAACAACGCCTCTTTCGATAAGGTTTCGCCATCAAAGGTATCGTTAATTTGCTCAGCGATTAAATTCCGAGCTAAGGATACCGAACAAGGACAAGTGCTGGAATAGGGGACCGTTAATTGAAGCTGTGTACTTTGTTTTCCACCCACTAATTGCTGAGTAATGTTTACTGGATAAGATTGATAGCCTTGATTATTTGACTTTAGGGCTGATTTGACAATGGGAAGGTCGAATTGGATATTAACCCTCGCTTCGTCGCTTCCCTTGTGTTGCGAGGAGACCAAATCGGTCAGGAGTTTTTCCAAGCCCTCTGAAGTCAAAACGGTATTCGCGAGCGACTGTTGGACAAGTGAATATAAGCGAGACATATGAATGCCTTTTCTGCTCGCTTCAAGGTTTACATAAACATCTATTTTTGCTGATAAACTAACAGCATTTTCGCCAATGGGTATAGCAAGTGGGATTGCTATTTTTTCCATACCCACCCAGTTTAGCTTTTCTGAATAGGCTGAAGAAACATCAGACATGGTGTCTGGCAAATCAGCTTTGTTGTACTTCATATCAATACCTTATCTATCGAATGCCAGCGCTCGCGATACAATTTTTTCGGAGATGTTTGTGCCATCAAATACTTGCTCTCCATTAACAAATGTTGCATTGATTGAATGATTAAATGTAGTTCCGTCGAATGGTGTCCATCCACATAGATAGCGGCTATTTTTGTGCGTTACGTGTTCTTTTTTGTCTGGCGAAACGAGAACAAAATCAGCAAAATAACCTTCTCTTAAAAACCCCCGGTCCTTTACTCCATATCGAATAGCCGGGTTATGCGCTGTTTTCTCTACGATTGTTGTTAGATCGAAGGTGCTTCTATGCACATGCTCTAATAATGACAACAACGCATGCTGAACTAGCGGTAAACCAGCAGGTGCCTGTTCAAACTCTACATGCTTTTCATCCCATGTGTGCGGAGCGTGATCAGTGGCAATAATATCAATCTTATTGTTTTTTATCGCATCTATTATTGCCAAACGATCAGATTCATATTTTATTGCAGGGTTACATTTTATAAGATTGCCCTTTTGAGCATAATCAGACGAATTGAACCAAAGATGATGAACGCAGGCTTCGGCAGTGATTTTTTTCTGATGAATGGGTCCTGCCTCGAACAAATCCATTTCTTTTGCCGTCGTTAAGTGCAATACATGCAAGTTACTTTTATAGCGCTTCGCTAAATCGACAGCATAGGAAGATGATTGATAACAAGCCTCAGCATCGCGAATAACGGGATGATCAAGAGGTTCAAGCTGTGATTTTTCTGATTTTAAGCGAGCTAAATTAGCAGCAATCACATCGCCTTTCTCACAGTGTGTAGCAATTAAGGTGGGGCACTCTCGAAAAATAGCTTCAAGTGCGTTGGGATGTTCAACTAGCAAATCACCCGTTGATGCGCCCATAAACACCTTCACCCCACAGACCCAAGATGGATCAACCGCTTTTATATCTTCTAAATTATCTGGTGTTGCACCTAAATAAAACGAATAGTTCGCGACGGATGAACTCTTTGCAATGGTGTGTTTGGCTTTGAGTGCATCCACGGTAGTGGTAGACGGCTTTACATTCGGCATTTCCATAAAGCTAGTAATACCGCCGGCCACTGCTGCTCTTGATTCAGACGCAATTGTGCCCTTGTGTGTAAGACCCGGCTCGCGAAAATGGACTTGGTCGTCAATCATTCCTGGTAATAAAAGCTGTCCATTTACATCCAAAACGTTATCCGTCTCTTTTATTGAAATCTCACTGGCAATTTGAGCTATACGTTCTCCATCAGTAGCGATATCGCCCTCAAAAACATTGCCTTCATTAACGATTTTTGCATTTTTTATAACAAGTCTACTCATGTTGTGCCCTTTTATTTTCTCGTTTCATCTTTTTCGTCTCGCTATTATAGCAATGTTATAACGTAACATTAATTACTATTCATGCTCTCTAATTTTGGTGAACAGCTTAATAAGTATGTACTTTAAAGAATACACTTCAACCCGCTAATTCATTCCCTTATCGCTAAATAATGTTGCGCATTAGTACGGAAAATAATAAACTTTCAATAATTTCTGAAACTACTAAATATACTGAAAAAGAATGATAATGACACCTGAAATAGAATCGTTTGTTTTTCATTTTGGCGAAATGGGTAGCCGATGGGGTTTCAATCGTACCGTGGGCCAAATGTATGCACTGCTGGTTCTTTCAGAGCATGCTTTAACAGCCAACGAGATAAGCAATAGCTTAAGTATCTCCAGAGGAAATGTAAGCATGGGCCTGAAAGAACTCCACAGTTGGCAATTAGTAAAAACCATCCACAAACCCGGTGATCGTAAAGATTATTACGACACCAACGGCTCTATTTGGGATATGGCACAAAAAGTGTTTGAAGAAAGACGAAAACGTGAAATCGACCCCACTTTATCGTTGTTGAGGGGCATTTTATTGAACCGTGCAGAAAACGAAGAAAGCGTGTACGCAAATAAGAGGATCCAAGAAATTCTCACCCTGCTTGAGAACATCACACAGTGGACCCAAAGCTTACAGTCTTTGTCGCCAGAACAACTGGAAAACTTGCTTAAGCTTGGTTCAGGAGTGAATAAACTATTTGATTTTAAAGATAAACTTTTACAGAAAAAGGGTAAATAGATGGACGTATTTGTATTATCGCGCATTCAATTTGCCGCGAACATTAGTTTCCACATCTTATTTCCAACTATCTCCATTGCTTTAGGTTGGTTACTTTTTTATTTCAAAGTCAGATTTGGGTTGTCTAAGCACCCTGTTTGGATGCGCGCCTACCGCTTTTGGGTGAAAGTATTTGCGCTTACCTTCGCCTTAGGTGTAGTGAGTGGTATCACGATGTCGTTCCAATTTGGGACTAATTGGCCTGGTTTTATGGAACGAATCGGTAACATCGCTGGGCCATTGTTGGCTTACGAAGTATTGACTGCCTTCTTTTTAGAAGCAACCTTGCTGGGTGTGATGTTATTTGGCGTGAATAAAGTTAAAGACTGGGTGCATACGCTTGCCACGTTTTTGGTTGCCTTCGGTACTACCATGTCTGCTTTTTGGATATTAGTGCTCAATTCTTGGATGCATACACCAGCAGGCGTTGAAATTATTGATGGCGTTGTTCATGCTAAAGATTGGTTTGCCATTATTTTTAACCCCTCATTTCCTTATCGCTTTGCTCATACATTGCTAGCGTCGGCTCTTACCGTCAGCTTTTTGGTTGCGGGAATTTCAGCCTACCGTCTGTTACGCGGAGACAACAAAAAAGCGCCCAATATCACGCTTAAAACGGCCTTGTTATGTGCAATGGTGTTTGCTCCTTTACAAGCATTTGTGGGTGACTTGCATGGCTTGAACACTTTAAAACATCAACCTGCAAAAGTTGCAGCTATGGAAGGTGCATGGCAAACCCAAGAAGGGTTACCGCTCGTGGTATTTGGTATTCCTGACCAAGAATTAAAAGAGAACCGGTATGCTATAGAAATTCCTAATTTAGCAAGCCTTATTCTAACGCATGATGCTAAAGGTGAAATAAGAGGCTTAGAAGAATTTGAGGGAGAGCATCCGCCTGTTGCCCCCGTATTTTTTGGTTTTCGAACCATGGTAGGCATGGGCCTATGTATGATTTTAGTGGCTTGGTGGTGTGGCATAACCCTACTACGTAAAAGGTCTTTTTCTCGGTTTCAATTAAACGTATTAGTCGCAATGAGCTTTTCCGGCTGGCTAGCCACATTGGCTGGGTGGTATGTGACTGAAATAGGCCGTCAACCCTACTTGGTATCGGGTATTTTAAAAACGAGTGAGGCTGTCACCGATATTGCTGGCGAGAACGTTGCACTGACCCTTGGTATTTATGTATCGCTATATATAGTTTTGTTGTTAGCCTATGTAAAAACCCTATTTCGAATGGCCAAAAAGTCAGTTTTGGTAGAGGAATATGATTTGGATATGTCAGGGTCGCGTTCAGTTATTAAAAATAGCTCGCATAAAGGGGAAATGGCATGATCGATTTTTCAGCAGATACGCTTGCGCTTATTTTCGCATGCCTCACTGCTTTATCAGTCTTTTTGTATTGTATTTTAGATGGATACGACTTGGGTGTCGGCATCACTCTACCTATGAAAAGCGAAGCGCAACGCAATATCAGCATTGCTTCAATTGGACCTTTTTGGGACGCAAATGAAACATGGTTGGTTCTTGCGGTTGGATTGCTTCTGGTTGCATTCCCAACTGCCCATAGCGCTATCTTAAAAGCACTTTATTTACCTGCTACGGGCATGTTGATCGGTCTTATATTAAGGGGGGTAGCATTTGATTTTCGAGCTAAAGTGCATGTCACTAAGAAGTACCGCTGGGATTGGCTTTTTAAAATCGGCTCTGTATGGGCATCTTTTTGCCAAGGCTTTATGCTAGGCATTTATGTGATGGGCTTGGAATATCGAACTGAAACGGTCGTGTTCGGTATGTTTAGTGGTTGCTGTGTTGTCGCTGCTTACGCGCTTATTGGAAATGCTTGGTTAGTGTTAAAAACAAGCGACGACTTACAACTACGCTCTATTCGCTTATGCAAGCAATGTGGTGCAATTAGCTTGTTTGGTATCATAGCGGTGAGCATGATTAATCCGATTGTGAACAGCAATGTTCTAGCAATATGGAGCACACCACCTTGGGCATATTTTTACGCCATTATACCGTTAGTCTGTTTCGCTATGTTTGCGTTAGGCTACGCGGTTCTGAAAAAGCTACCTACGAAGAACGATAAGGGGGCTGCATTACCTTTTATCATTTCTATCGTTATTTTTACAATGTGCTTCGCAGGCTTGGCGATAAGCTTTTATCCCTATGCCGTCCCTAATCAACTTACCTTATTTGAAGCGGCATCATCAGCCGAATCACTGACGATCATCCTTTACGGGGCAATATTTGTTATTCCAATCATTTGCTGTTACACAGTATTTGCTTACTACACCTTCAGAGGAAAAGCTGACCAACTTCAGTATTACTAGCGAAATAATAGGGTGTTTTCTTGAGCAGCTTAAAATTAGACCTTACATCGCGTTTTAAGCTGTTCTGTCACTAAACAACCTAAATGGAGTCATAGACCTTTTGCCATTCCTTTTTTACCACATCTAAATCGAACAATAATTCAAATCTTTTCTTCCCTGCCAATCCGTGCTCTAAAAGAAGCTCAGGGTTACCAGCGTATTTTTTAAGTGCATCTTGGATGGCTTCTGAATTACTGGCTTTTACAATTAACCCTGTTTTTTCGTGCTCAACAACAAACGACATGCCTGAACCTGTTATATCAGTACAAATACAGGGTTTAGCCGCACGCATTGCCTCTAGCAATACAACACCAAAAGCCTCAGTACGTTCAATTGATGGCAGGCATACTAAGTCTGCACGTTGAAGGGAGCACAATAATTCGTCATCATTTAATTTTGTACGAATTGAAATTTGTTCTGTTAAATCGTTGTTTAAAATCCATTCTTTATACTGACCCAACAACTCACCGTTTCCAACCAACGTTAATTTAATCAGGAGGCCCGCTTCAATGCATTCTCGCACCGCTTCTAAGAGATGGATATGCCCCTTGTAATACGTAAATCTTCCAATGCATAACACCTCTAACGCAGCCCTCATTTTTGTGTCAGCATTTTTATTCGCCTTTTCAGCTGGGCTTGCATTTTTTAAAGCCAAGGGAATAACTTGGCATTTGTGTTCAAAACCAACCAATGGAACACTAGTCTTTAAATAATCTGGAGAGGTGACTATGATCTTAACCGCTTGCGTTAACAACGCCTTTTCAAACAAACGGTAAACCGGATAGAGTAAGGTTAGCCTCCAATCAGGCGCATCACCAATTACATCTGCATGCCAATGCACTACCCACGGAGTCCGCCGAGCGCTCGGAAAAAAAAGCAGTATAAAAGCTGTGGTATTTGGAACATGAAGGTGTATGGCATTTGGTTTTAGGCGTTTTATAAGTGCAGGCAAATACCAAAATCCAGAGAAAGTAATAGGCGCAAAAACAAATTTACCTAAAATCGGGAGCCGGATAATAGTTGCTTTACCCAATTTTTGCACCTTACAAGGCTTAAATGGAGAAGTATGGTGAACTAAGCCGACAACTTTATTATCTTGTCGCTGGACTTCCATAAGCTCTTGCATCACCCGTTCTATGCCGCCTTTAAACGGATGAAAATACTTCCCTATGTGAATAATTGTTTTTTTCAAAGCAAATAGCTTAACTGATCAAATGGCGATACCGTATAACATTTAGGAAATAAAAAAAAGGGCCATCCGTGTGGATAGCCCTTTTTGTTCTCTTACGAGAGA